>NZ_JBEPAM010000012.1:0-181014 GCF_040298605.1 Kitasatospora sp. NPDC001527
CGTACGCCCTGGCCGGGCCGTCGCTGTCGGGAACGCTGGTCCGTGGGAGTACCGCCAGGGCGCTGCTGATCGCGCTGGGGGTGTTCAATCTCCGCGGACCAGGCACGCCGCTGGGGAGGGTCAGCCCTTCGTCGTGGCAGGCCGACGCTGCCGCCGGCGCTCCACCAGGGTGCCGACGCCGAACATCGCGGTGGTGAAGGCGACGGCGCCGACCACCTCGATCGCGAACACCGCCACCGGGTCCAGGCGGCGGAGGGCGTTCGTGGTGTTCAGCCAGATCACGAACATCGGCCACAGGACCAAGGCCCCGAGACCGGCGCGCTGGCCCAACTCGAAGACCAGTACCGGCGACGGGAGATGCAGGCGTCGATCGGCGGCGGCGGGTGCGTCGGCGAGGACGGTGGAAGTCCCGGTGGCGCGGTGCTCGGAGCCCCAGTGTGTTTCGCCGTCGTCGAGGACCAGGACGGCCAGGCTGTCGCCGCGGTCCCCGGCCTGCATGCCGAGCCAGCCGGCGGCACCGGCCAGCCGGACGGCGGTCCGCTCGGCGACGTCCGTGTCGGCGAAGCGGTCGGCGTACTCCTGGAAGGCGGCCGGGGCCGGCTCCGGGCCAGCGGGGGAGTCGGTGGCCTCGGGGTCGAGTCGGAGGCCGGACCGCCAGGTGGTTCCTGAGTCCTCGTCGCTGTTCGTCCGGAGGCTCCAGGAGAGGACGGTGCCGTGGACCCGCACCCGCCTCCAGGATGCCGACGGCGGGGCGGTGTCATCGGGGGGCTCGGTTGCGGAGGAGCGGTCCGTGGTCCGCAGCCATCTGACGGGAAGCAGGGCGCGGCGGCCGTGCACCGGGATCAGGATGCACGACCAGATCAGCAGCACGACACCGGCGACGACCAGGAAGCCGACGGTCGCGACCGGTCGGCCGGGGTGGACCAGGGGAAGGTACGGCTCGGGGAAGGTGCCGAGCTCCGGGTGCTCCAGGTCGAGCAGGACTCGGAGGGTGTCCCCGGCGGCATAGCCGCCCAGCTTCTCGCGCTCGTTGGTGAGTGCGAGGGACATCTCGGGGTGCCCGTCGGGGTGCACAGCGAGAGCGCTGCCGGACGGACGTGGCCGGCCCGCGGCTTCGTAGGTGGACAGCGCCACCGTACAGTCCGTCCAGCGGGCGCCTGCCGCGACCAACGCCGAGTGGCGGTCGATCAGTTGACGTTCGAGCGGTTGGTGCGCGGTGAGGAAGACGACCGGGGCCACCCACAGCGCGGGCATCACCATCGCCCAGCCGGTCAGCACCGACCACCTGCTGCGCCTGGCCGCCTTCGCGGTGACCTCGCGCAGATCGGCGCGCGACGGCGGGGGTTGGGGCGGGACCGGCTCGGCGCGTTCGGCCTCGGGGGCGAGCCGGGAGGCGAGCAGCCAGAGCAGCCCGAGCGCCAGGGTGACGGCGAACGGTGCGAGCACTTCCCACCGCGTCCCCGGATGCCACGCGACGACCAGCACGGTGCCCAGCGACCACGTCGCCGCCAACACGGCGGCGCAGCCGGTCCCGAAAGTCCAGGGGGTGGCCCGCCGCCCGGTCGTCGCCCCCGCCGCCGCCGGCTGCCGCTCGGCCGGCGGATCCACGTACCCGTTCACGGCACCCCCCTGTGCCCGACGACATCGCGGTGACCACGTTAGCCCGGTCGAACGCTCGGCCACGCCGGGCTGCCCCCGGATAGAGTTCTCCCGCGCCCACCATGCGAAGCACCCTGAAGGCCCGAAATGCCCGAATCCCAACAAGTTGCAGAATCCGGCCCCACCGCTGCATAAACCGGCAGCTCACGAACTCTGCTCCCCGCACGCGCGGGGACGGTCCCGGACGGGTCGAAGGCCGGCAAGGGGGACGGGGCGTGGGTCGCTCCGAGTCGAGCAGTCGGCCGCGCGTCAGGCCGCGGCCTTCGTCACCGTGACCTTCAGGTGCTTCATGATCGGCTGGTCGCTCTGGGTGCTGTAGTCGCCGATCGCGCACAGCACGTTCAGCTCCGGCATGTACCCGGCCGCGCAGCCGCGCGGGATGTCGTAGGGGACGGCCAGGAAGCCGTGCACCGAGCGGGTGCTGCCGTCCCGGGCGGTGCTGGTGATGTCGACCCGGTCGAACTCGGCCAGGCCGCGCCGGCGCATGTCGTCCCGGTTCATGAAGACCAGGGTGCGCAGGTTCCTGATGCCCCGGTAGCGGTCGTTGTCGGAGTAGATGGTGGTGTTCCACTGGTCGTGCGAGCGCATCGTACCCAGCGCCAGGGTGTCCGGCTCGGGGACGACGTCGGGCAGCGGGGCGGCGGAGAACTCGGCCTTGCCGGACGGGGTCTCGAAGACCAGCTCGCGGGCCGGCTGCTTGATCCGGAAGCCGAGCGGGAGCCGTACCCGGCGGTTGAAGTCCTCGAAGCCGTCCAGGACCCGGGCCATGGTGTCGCGGATCCGGTCGTAGTCCTCGATGTACCACTCCCACGGCGTGGGGCTGTCCGGCAGCGCGGCGCGGGCCATCCCGGCGACGATCGCGGGTTCGGAGAGCAGGTGCGGCGAGGCCGGGCGCTTCATGCCGACCGACAGGTGCACCATGCTCATCGAGTCCTCGACCGAGGTGGACTGCACCCCGGCCCGCTGGTGGTCCTTCTCGGTCCGTCCCAGGCACGGCAGGATCAGCGCGCGCCGGCCGTGCACCAGGTGGCTGCGGTTCAGCTTGGTGCTCACCTGGACGGTCAACTCGCAGGACTCCAGGGCGCGGTAGGTGTACGGGGTGTCGGGCGCGGCGAGGGCGAAGTTGCCGCCCATGCCGACGAACACCTTGATGTCGCCGCGCCGCATCGCCTCGATCGTGCCGACGGTGTCCAGCCCGTGCTCGCGCGGCGGTTCGATGCCGCAGACCTCGGCGAGCCGGTCCAGGAAGCGGGCGGCGGGCCGGTGGTCGATGCCGCAGGTGCGGTTGCCCTGGACGTTGCTGTGCCCGCGCACCGGGGAGGGGCCGGCTCCCTCGCGGCCCAGGTTGCCGCGCAGCAGCAGGAGGTTGACGATCTCGCGGACGGTGTCCACCCCGTGTTCGTGCTGGGTGACGCCCAGGCACCAGCTGAAGATCGAGCGGTCGGCCTCCCGGTAGACCCGGGCGGCCTTGAGGACGTCGGCCCGCTCCAGCCCGCTCTGGCGCTCGATCTCCTCCCAGGGTGTGGACTCGCAGAGGGCGCGGTAGGCCTCGAAGCCGGTGGTGTGGCGGTCGATGAACAGCCGGTCCAGCGCCCGCTCGTCGGTCGCGGACTGTTCCAGGATCGCCTTCGCCATGCCGCGCAGCAGGGCCATGTCGCCGCCGATCCGCGGCTGGAGGTTCAGGGTGCTGGTGCGGGTGGACCGGTTCAGCGCCATGTCGGTGAAGTCGTGCGGGATGATCGTCCGCGTCGCGGCCGCCTCGACCAGCGGGTTGACGTGCACGATCTGCGCGCCGCGCTTGTACGCCTCGGCGAGCGAGGTGAGCATCCGCGGCGCGTTGGAGGCCGCGTTGACGCCCAGGATGAACAGCGCGTCGGTGACCTCCCAGTCCTTGAGGTCGACCGTGCCCTTCCCGGTGCCGAGCGCGGCCTGCAGGGCCCGGCCGCTGGCCTCGTGGCACATGTTGGAGCAGTCGGGCAGGTTGTTGGTGCCCAGCTCGCGGGCGAGCAGCTGGTAGAGGAAGGTCGCCTCGTTGCCGAGCCGCCCGGAGGTGTAGAACGCGGCCTGGTGGGGGGTGTCCAGCCCGCGCAGGGTGTGGCCGACCAGCTCGAAGGCGTCCTTCCAGCTGATCGGGACGTAGTGGTCGGTGGCCGGGTCGTAGACCATCGGCTCGGTGAGGCGGCCCTGGTCCTCCAGTGCGAAGTCGCTCCACCCGGACAGCTCGGTCACCGTGTGGGCGGCGAAGAACTCCCGGCCGACGCGCTTGCGGGTCATCTCCCAGGTGACGTGCTTGATGCCGTTCTCGCAGATGTCCAGGTGCAGGCCCTTGGTGTCGTCGGGCCAGGCGCAGCCGGGGCAGTCGAAGCCGGTGTTCTCGTGGTTCATCCGCATGACCGCCCGCGGCCCGTCCAGGTAGGCGCCCTCGCGGAGCAGGAAGCGGGTGACGCTCTTGGCGGCGCCCCAGCCGGCGGCCGGGTGGTGGTACGGCCCGGCCTGGGGCGGGCCGGCTGGGGAGGGACCGACGTCCTCCTTCCGCTCCTGCGGCTCCCGCGGCTGCTGCGGGGGAGTGACGGCGTCGTCGGAGGTGGTCACGGTGGTCGCCTTCCGTCGCAGGGGGGGTCTGACACCCGGCGCTGGGTCGAGGCTACGTCGGCGGCCCGGGGCCCGCGCGTCGAGCGCTCACGTGTCCGGCAGGCTGCCCAGGACGGCGGCCACCTCGGTGCGCCGGGCGACCTCCAGCAGCGCGCGGGCCATCACCGAGCCGGGCTCCCTGGCGGCGGTCACCAGCCCGATGGGAGCGCTGTGCGCCGGCTCCGTCAGCGGGACGGCCCGCATCCCGCGCGGCACGCCGAACACGTGCAGCCAGGCGTACGGCACGATGCCCGCCCACTGGCCGGTGCGGACGTGGGCGAACAGCGAGGCGACCGAGTCGGTCTCGATCCGGGGCGCCGGCTCCAGCCCGAGGCGCGTGAACACCTCGTCCAGCACCCGGCGGCCCTGCATGCCCGGGTGGAGCAGGCACAGCGGCAGCCGGGCGGCCTCCTCCCAGGTCGCCCGCGGGTGCCGGGCCAGGTCCTCGGCCGGGCCGGTCAGCAGGACGTACCGCTCCTCGTAGAGCGGCAGCGCGCGCAGGCCGTCGGCGCCCGGCCCGGGCAGGTAGGTGATGCCCGCGTCGATCTCGAAGTTCCGCACCTGGCGCAGGAGGTCCTCGGCGCGCAGGTCGGTGGAGAGCTCCACGGCGGCCAGCGGGTGGGCGGCGCAGAACGGTGCGGTGAGCAGCGGGACGGCGCCCGAGGCGGTCGGCACCGAGCCGATCCGCAGCCGTCCGCCCAGGCCGGTGCGCAGCGCGTCCACCTCGTCGCGCAGGGCATCCCGGTCGGCGAGGATGCGCTGTGCCCGGAGCACGATCCGCTCGCCCTCGGGGGTCAGGCCCTCGTAGGCGCGGCCGCGCCGCACCAGCAGCACCTTGAGCTCGTCCTCCAGCTTGCGCAGGGCCTCGGAGAGGGCGGGCTGGGAGACGTGGCAGGCCTGGGCGGCGCGCGCGAAGTGGCGCTCCCGGGCGAGCGCGACGAGGTACTCAAGCTGGCGGAAGAGCATCTACTCGGCTCCGGCGGTGGCCTCGACGCGGCCGCGCGGGCCGCGGGAGGAGGGGGTGGCGGAACCGCGCTCCGGCGAGGGGCCGGGACGGCGCCGGGGCGAGTCCGGGCGAGGCGCTCTGCGGGGTGCGGTCACTCGGCCCACGGTCGTCGGCTCCTCGGTTCGGTCGGCCCGGTAGGTGCGGCCGGTGCGGAGGCTACGGATGCATCCTCGCGCGTCCGGGCGTCCGGGGGCACGCCGGCGGGCAGGTGGCGGCGGCTGTGGGCGGCGGTGACCGCCAGGCAGAGCAGGCCGACGGCCGCCATGCCCGCCAGCAGCGCCGGGTACGAGGCGTGGCCGGCGGTACCGGCGAGCAGCAGTGGGGTGAGGAAGCCGCTGGAGGTGGTGCTCTGGTAGAGGGAGGCGGAGGTCGGCCCGGAGGACCGCGGGGTCAGCCGCTCGACCTCGTGCAGCCCGGCGCCGAGCGTCAGCCCGTACCCCGTGCCGAGGACGAGGGCGGCGGCCAGCACCAGGCCCACCGAGTCGCGGGCGGCGGCGAGGGAGCCGAGCAGCAGCCCGGCGATCACGGTGGCCATCGCGGTGAGGGTGGCCCGGGCGCTTCCCGCGTCGTCCAGCCGGGCGGCGAAGGGCTGTGCGACCACGCCCGTGGCCAGGGTCAGCGCCGCGACCAGGCCGCTGAACAGCGGCGCGTAGCCGGGCACCCGGTCGGCGACCAGTGGGGGCAGCACCACGTACGCCACCGTGGCGGCGCCGAGCACGGCCGGGCTGGCGGGCAGGACGACGTAGCGGAACCGGGGGTGGCGGACGGCCGCCGTGCGGTGCGGTGGCGGGCCGTGATGGCCGCGGGTGGTCTCCGGGAGGGCGCGGGTGGCCCGCAGGACCAGCAGGCAGCCCAGCGCGTGGGCGAGCGCGGGCAGCACCGTCGGGCCGGGCAGCCACTCGGCGATCACCCCGGAGGCCAGCGCGCCCGCCGCGAAGCCGGTGCCGGTGGCGTACATCGCCCGGCGGGCGGCCTGCTCGGGCGGGACGGCGGGCCCGGAGAGCTCGCGCAGCCAGGTGGTCCCGGCCAGGAAGACCAGCCCGGCGGCGAAGCCGGTGGCCAGGCGGGCGGCGTACACGGACGGCTCGTCCGGCAGCGCCAGCAGGACGCTGGCGGCGGCGGACAGGCCCAGGGCGCCGCGCACCGTACGCCGCCGGCCGTACCGGTCGGCGGCGGGGCCTCCCAGCAGCAGGCCGGGCACCAGGCCGACCAGGTAGACCGAGAACATCGCGGCCAGCGACAGCGCCGACCAGTCGGTGCGCGCCCGGTACACGGTGGCCAGCGCGGTGAACTGGTTGGCGCCCCAGGCGGCGACGGCGACGGCGGCGGCCGCCGGGAGCCAGCGGGCGGTGCGGGACGGGGGCATCTGCTGCTCGTCCCCTCAGGCCGCGGGGGGTGTGGGGACCGGCACCGCCGTCGAATCGAGCACGTCGGCGAGGGAATTCCCGCGGAGGAATTCGACGGTGTGATCGGCGGTGTGCGCGGGGGCGTTCTCGCCGTATTCGACGAGGTGCGGATCATTCGGCACCGGCCCCGGCTGGGCGCGTGCGGTGCGGCGCGGGGAGGTCCGGGCGAGCACGTACCCCACCGGGTCGTCCATGGTGCTCATGCTCGGCGCCGCCCCTTTTCCGGGTTTTCGGGAATAGTGGATCCATTGTCGGATCGAATTCCGGATCGCGTCAAAGAGGTGTTTCCTGTGACGTGATAGGCGTGACTTGTCGAGGGGATTTCGGCGGCCGGGTGGGTGCGTCCGGGCGGGAATTCCGCTCGTCGGTCCGCTCGTCGGTCCGGTTGCGGGAGGCCGTGCCGTGGGAGGGCGGGCCGTCCGGCTGGGCGGGTCGGTGGGAAGGCGTGCGGATTCGGTCACCTGACGGTGTCTTGGCCGGGCGTCGCGCCGAGACTGGTCGAGGCACCCCGGGCCGGGGGGCGGGGTGCCGCCCGGGACGGGTCCCGGGGTGCGGCCATCCAGTAATGAACATGCCATTGTTACAAGATGTGCTGATTTTCTCCACAGTTCCCCCCGGGGCCCTACCATCCTGCGCGGGAGTGTCGGAGGCCCTTCCTCCGGCTCCGCCCGTGCGCCGTGCTCCGCCGCAACTTCCTTGCGAGGAAACGTGTCTGACTGGTCGTTGGCGATCGACTTCGGTACCTGCTTCACCACCGCGGCCGTGCGCGCAGAGCAGGCCGGCGCCGGGTCCGGCGCGGTGGCGGCGGTCGAGATCGAGAACAGCCGGTACCTGCCGTCCCTGGTCTGCCTGGACGACGACGGCCGGCTGCTCACCGGCCGGGCCGCCGTCCACCTCGCCGCCCAGTGGCCGGAACGCGCCGAGCAGCACCCCAAACGGGCGCTGCTCCGGCAGTCGGCCGTGCTGCTGGACGACCGCGAGGTGGACACGGTCGAGCTGGCCGCCGCCGTGCTCGCCCGCGTGCTGGAGGAGGTGCGGGCGCGGCACGGCGGGACCCGGCCGGGGCGTACCGTGCTCACCCACCCCGCCGACTGGTCGCCGGGTGATCTTGGCAGGCTGGTCGAGGCGGCCGGCCGGGCCGGGCTGGAGGCGCCGGAGCTGCTGCCGGAGCCGGTGGCCGCCGCCCGCTTCCACGCGGCGGACGCCGAGGCGGACGGGGGCGGGGAGGGAGAGCGGCCGATCGCCGTCTACGACCTCGGCGGCGGCACCGTGGACACCGCCGTGCTGCGCCGGGAGGGCGACGACTTCCGGGCCGTCGCGGTGGCGGGGGATCCGGACTTTGGCGGCCGCGACCTCGACCAGGCCCTGTTCGAACTGCTCCGCGAGCGGGCACTGGACCTCGACCCCGAGCCCTGGCAGCGGCTCTGGGCCGACCCGGCACCCGCCGCGGCCCACCAACGAGCTCAGCTGGCGCGCGAGTTGACCATGGCCAAGGAGTCCCTGTCCGCCACCGGCACGGTCTACCTCGCGGTGCCGGGCTACCCGGACCGGTTCGTGGTCCAGGGCGGCGAGTACCGGGCGGCCGTCACCCCCGCGCTCACCGCCTCGGTCGGTCTGCTGGAGCGGACCGTCGCCAGGGCCGGTCTGACCCCGGCCGACCTCGGGACCGTCGTGCTCTGCGGGGCGGCCAGCAGTACGCCGCCGCTGGCCGATCTGGTGGCCGCCTGGCTGGGCCGGTCGCCCGACATCGCCGCCGACCCGAAGGCCGCCGTGGCCCTCGGGGCGCTCACCGATCCGCCCGCCCGTCCGGCCCCGGCCGACACCGGGACCGCCGGTGACGGGGAGGGCGGCGGGCCGGTGGCCGGCCCCGGTCGCTGGACCGTCACCCACTACCCCGACGAGGTCGACCCCGGGCTCTGGTTCTGAGCCCGCCGGCCCGGGCCGTCCGGGCCGGAACACCGCGACACCCGCACGACACCACGAGATCTTCACCCCACCGCGCCACCGTCCCGGCGCCGACCGCGGCACCGCCGTGCCGCGCCCCGCCCTGCCCCGCGACGGACCGCCCGCCCGAGGACCCGCGAGAACCGCGAGGAAACCGCATGGACATCGTGATGCTCGGCCACAGCGCGGCCGGGAAGACCAGCTACCTCTCCCTGATGTACGCCGCCATGTGCGACGGCGTCGAGGGCATGACCCTGCGCACCGCCGACCGCGACGCCCACAGCTCGCTGCTGGCCGACGCCCGCGCCATCCTGCGCGGGCGCTACCCCCGCGCCAGCGACCGGCCCCACCGCTACGAGTTCGTGCTCTGCCACGAGGGCGAGGAGATCTTCCCGTTCCGCTGGAGCGACCACCGCGGCGGCGCGCTCACCGAACACCGCCGCTCCAGCCCGCAGGCCGCCCGGCTGCACGACGACCTGGTCGCGGCGGACGGCATCGTGCTGTTCGTCGACGCCCTGAGCCTGGACACCGACCCCGAGGCGGAGGAGGACGTGCGCCGGCTCGTCGTCCGCGTCCACCAGGCCGTCGCCGACCGGGAGGAGAGCGTGACCCCGCTGGTGATCGCCCTCACCAAGACCGACCTGGTCGACCTCGACGCCCCCGACGCGGACGAGCGCTTCGTCGGCCCGTTCCTGCCGCTGATCGAGGCCGTCCAGGAGACCCGGCACATCCAGGGGGCGTTCATCCCGCTGGTCTGCGGGCCGGAGCCGGACGGCGTCGCGCTGCCGGTGCTGTGGACGCTCCGGTTCGGCATCATCGGCCGGGCCATGGAGCTGTCCGCCTCGATCGACAGCCTGATGGCCTCCGCCCGGCTCGCCGACCAGCGCGACACGCTGTGGGACCGGATCAGCAGCTGGTGGGAGGACGAGCCGTCCTGGGCCTCCATCCGTGACCGCGACCGCGCCCGGGCGGCCGCCGAACTGGCCCGCCTGGAACCGCTGGTGGAGCCGGCCGACCGGCTCGGCGAGCTGCTGGAGGACGTCCTCTCGTTCTGACCGGCCGCCGGCCGCGTCACGTCGGCCCACCGCCCCGCCCGTACCACCGACCCCTGCCCCGCCCGTACCCCGGCCACCGTCACCGACGGCCCCGACGAGACGAAGGACAGCGCGCGATGACCGTCCCCACCCTCACCCTGACCATGCTCGGAGCCAGCGGCTCCGGCAAGACCGCCTACCTGCACGGCATGTACAACCGCCTCTCCATGGGCGTGCAGGGCTACTACCTCTACACCACCGACCCCGACCTCGACCTCGACCTCGCCGCGGACTGGGCCCGGCTGCGCCGCACCGGCGCGATGCCCAAGGCCACCTCGGACAAGCCGATCTCCTACGAGTTCGTGTTCCGCCGGGGCATGCGCGACCTGATGACGATCGACTGCGTCGACTTCCGCGGCAACGCCGCCCTGGACCGCCGTGCCGACGCCGAGGACGTCGCACTGCTGGAGGACAGGCTGATGCGGTCCGACAGCATCGTCCTGGCGCTGGACTCCGAGCACGTGGCGGAGTGGATCAACCACGGCGCGCCCGGCAACCTCGACCGGGACGACGACCCGATGGAGATCTCCCGGTTCAGCCGGGCGATCTCCCGGGTCTTCAGCCGGCGCCTGGCGGACGGCGACCCGGTCCCCGGGGTGACCGTCCTGTTCACCAAGGCGGACCTGCTGGCCGAGCGCACCGGCCTGCGGCCGGCCGAGGCGCTCCAGCTGGCGGGGCGCAACTTCCCCAAGCTGGTGCCGGTCCTGGCCGGCGACGACGCCGAGGGCGTCACGGTGGCGCTCTGCGCCGTCCAGCTCGGCTACTTCGGCGCGGCGGACCAGACCACCGTGGACGCCAGCCGGATCGCCCCGAAGAACCTCCACCTGCCGATCATCTTCAGCCTCCGCCACTACCTCAGCGAGGGCATCGTGCGGAACCGGCAGGAGATGGACCGGCTCGCCGAGAGCCTCGACTCCTCGCGCGGCGAACTGGCCGCGCTCAGCCAGGGGCTGTTCGGCGGGCTGTTCAAGGGCGCGCAGAAGAACAGCGCCCGCCAGGAGATCGACCGGCTGCTCGCCAGCAGCTCGGCGACCTCGGCCGACCTGGAGCGGGCCCAGGACCGCTGCCGGGAGCTGGACGAGGAGCTGCGCGGGGTCGTCATCTACAGCGACGGCCAGCTGCTGACGGACTGACGGGACGGACAGGACCGACAGGACTGACCGAGTGACCGGCCGAGGAACCGAGGGACGGACGAATGCCATGACGAGTACGACGAACCACGGGCCGCGGTCCGGGCCCGGGACGGACGGTGCGGCCCCCGGCGGCTGGTCGGCGGTCGTCTACGGCCGCACCCTGCAGGTCGACCAGTGGTGGCGGGCGCTGCCCGCCGGGGTCGCCCGGCAGGGGCCGGCCGGGGACGCGGTGCGCGCCGCCGTCGCCGGCGGGAACCGGCTGGAGCACGGACCGCGCTTCCTGCTGCACCGCGACGAGGGCGGCGTGCTGGTCGGGGCCGCCTGCGAACTGGGCCTGATCAGCCGGGAGATGGTGCACGACCGGTTCGGCCGCGCGCTGTACGGCTTCGTGGGCTGGTACCGGCCCGCGTCGCTGGACGGCGGCGGGCGGATCCCCGAACTCGCCGAGCTGGCCGAGCACCTGGCCGACTGGGCCGGACCGGTCTACGCCGAGTGGATCGCGCCGACCTGGGAGGCGGTGGACCGGGTGGAAGCCGAACCGCTGACCACCCGGCCGGTGGCCGCCCCATGGCCGG
Source organism: Kitasatospora sp. NPDC001527 (assembly GCF_040298605.1). Lineage (NCBI taxonomy): Bacteria > Bacillati > Actinomycetota > Actinomycetes > Kitasatosporales > Streptomycetaceae > Kitasatospora > Kitasatospora sp. NPDC001527. Next base: position 11,449 of record NZ_JBEPAM010000012.1, read on the forward strand.
AGCGGACACCGGAGCAGGCCGTGGGGGCGGCGGGCCCGGAGCCGCTGCCGCCGGCCTGGCGGCCCGTCCATCCGCAGGGGAGCCACCTGCTGCCCGAGGCGGTCGCGCCCGGCCTCTGGACGGCGGCCGCGGCCGGGCGCGACCGGTGCGTCCTGGTCACCGGCTGGCGGCGGCGCTCCGACGCGGAAACGGGCCGGATCACCCATCTGACCAGTACGGACTGCCACGGCTACGAGCTGCTGCTGCCCCCTCCGCCACCACCGCCCCCGCCGCCGCCCGCGCCCCCGCGGCCCGGGACGGTGCCGGGACAGGGGCCCGAGCCGGGCCCCGGACCGAAGCCCGGTGGGACGCCCGGTGGGAAGTCCGGTGGGAAGCCCGGTGCGCGGTCCGGGGCCGCGCAGCCCGGTACGAAGCCGGGACCGAGGCCCGGGGCGAGGACCGGCCCGTCCGCGTGGGGGAGGGCCGCACGCGGACTGGGGGAGGGGCTGGGCAAGGGCCTGGGGAAGCTGCGGAGGGAGGTGGCCGACGCCTTCTGGTCGGAGGATCCCGCGCAGCAGGAAGCCGGTGGGAACGCCCCCGAACGGCAGGAGCCCGCCCCGAAGCACCCGGGCGACGGTCCCCGGTTCGGCCAGGGGCCGGGCCGCGACCCGTACGACGGCCTGGGCACGCCGCCCGCGCAGGACACGTTCCGCACCGGTGCGCCCGGCACCGGCGCGCCCGGGGCGGCTGCCCCGGGGGCCGCCCCACTCCGGCCGGGGCCCGCCGAGCGGCCGCGCTGGCGCACCCGCGCCGTCGACCCCCAACAGGCCGACTTCACCGGCATGTTCGGCGAATTCGACGACGAACCCGCCCCGCCGACGGGCGCCGCGCCCGGGCACCCGCCGAAGAGCCCCTCCACCGACCCCGGCGACCGGACCGCCTCCGACACGGGAGAACCCTCATGACCGCGCCCCGCCCCGAAACCCCCTCCCACGCCCGCGTCCTGGACTACGCGGCCCGCACCGCCGACCTCCTCGAACGCGCCGCCCGCACCGCCGCCGCCGAAGCCCCGGCGGAGGCCCCCGGCACCCCCGGCAGCCCCGAAGCGGCGGCCGGGACGGCCGAGTCGGCCGACGGCGCCACCGCCGAAGGCGCCCGGCGCCTGCGCGCGGAGGCCGCCCGGGCCGCCGACGGCGCCGCCTCCCTCGTCGTCGTCGGCGAGAAGAAACGCGGCAAGAGCTCCACCATCAACAGCCTGGTCGGCGTCTGGGACCTCCTCCCGGTCGACGCCGACGTCGCCACCGGCGTGCACGTCGTCGTCCGGCACGGCGAACGCCCGCGCGCCGACGCCTACCTGCTGCCCGCCGCTCCCGGCACCGCCAACCCCGGCACCGCCACCCCCGCCTCCGCCGGCGCCGACCCGCGCCCGGAGACGATCCCGCTGGAGCGGATCGCCGAGTACGCGGCCGTCGACCCGGCCACCGGCCGGCCGCACCGCCTCGACGTCCACCACGTGGAGGTCGAACTGCCCGTCCCGCTGCTCGCCGCCGGCCTGGAGCTCGTCGACACCCCCGGCGTCGGCGGCCTGGTCAGCGGCCACGCCCGACTCGCCCTGGCCGCCCTGGAGAACGCCGACGCGCTGGTCTTCGTGGTCGACGGTTCCAGCGAACTCACCCGCTCCGAGCTGGACTTCCTCGCCCGGGCGACCGAACGCACCGCCGAGACGGTGTTCGTGCTCACCAAGACCGACAGCCACGACGCCTGGCCCGCCGTCCTCGAACGCAACCGCGAACTGCTCGCCCGGCACGCCCCCCGGCACGCCGACGCCCCCTGGTTCCCGGTCAGCAACCGGGCCCGCCGGGACGCCGCCGACGCCGCCGGATCGGGTGAACTCCAGGACGCCGCCGAGCTCCTGGAGGAGAGCGGCTTCGAACCGCTGGACGCGCTGCTGCGCCGCCGGATCGCCGCCCGCGCCGCCGAGCTGCGGCTGGCCAACGTGGTGCACGTCGCCCTCGCCGCGCTCGCCGCCCCGCTCGCCGAGCAGGAGCTGCGCCTGCGCTCGCTCCAGCAGGACCCGACCCTGGCGGCCGAGGTCGAGCGCGCCGAGGAGGCGCTGCGCCTGCTCCAGCCGGAGAGCGCCCAGTGGCGGCGCGTGCTGACGACCGGCGCCCGTGACCTCAAGAACACCCTCCAGCTCGGCTTCCGGCGCAGCATCAACGACGTCCGCCAGCTCGCCGAGGCGAAGATCGCCACCTCCGAACCGGCCGCGCTCGCCCAGGAGTTCCCGGCCGACCTGGAGGCCCAGGTGGAGGCGCTCTGGCTCCAGCTGGACAACGCCGCCCGGCGCGGCCTGGCCGTGCTGGAGGAGCGGGTGCGGCACGAGTGCGCCGCGGTGCTGGACGCCGGGCGGCCGGACGGCGCGGGCCCCGGCGCGGAGCTCGCCGTGGTCGAGGACGGCGCCGTCATCCGCGCCGAACGCGGCGCCGCGCTGCCGGAGATGGTGCGCTCCACCCACCGGGACGGCGGCGCCCTGGGCGTGATCGAGAACATCATCCCGTCGATCGGCACCGCCGCCACCTTCGGCACCGTGGTCGCCCTGGTCACCAGCAGTGTGATGCTGCCCGCCGTCGCCAGCTACGCGATGCTCGCCGTGCTCACCCGCCGCCGTCGCCAGCGCGCCGAACTCGGCCGGGTACGCGGCGACGCCACCCGCCACCTCAACCGGGTGATCACCGAGCTGAGTACCGAGATCCCCGCCCAGATCACCAGCCACGTCGACGAGTTGACCGACCGGCTCGCTCTCGCGCTCGACCAGGCGATCGCCGACGAGCGGCTCCGGCTGGAGCGGCGGCTCGGCGAGCACCGGCGCAACCTGGCCACCGCCGCCGCCGACCTCGGCGCCGCCCGGGACCGCGCCAAGCGCCGGATCGGCTCGCTCACCGCGCTGCGCGACGAGGGCCTCGCCCTCGCCGGGGCGCTGGGTGGAACCACCAACGGCACCCCCGGCCCGGACCGGAGCTGACCTCATGGACCTGATGAACCTGCGAGTGGTCGCCCTCGGCCACAGCAGCGCCGGCAAGAGCAGCTACCTCGCCGCGATGTTCAGCCACCTCGCGCGCGGCCGCAAGGGCTTCCGGCTGGTCGCCGCCGACCGCCTGATCGCCGAGGAACTGACCGCCGCGGGCGGGAGGTTGCGCAAGGGCTTCTACCCGCCGCCGTCCTCCCGCCGCACCGACCTGAAGGCCGAACTGCGGTACGGGCGCGGCGAACTGCTCGGCTTCGACTGGACGGACTACCGGGGCGGCGCGCTCACCGGCTCGGCCGCCGACGACCCGGAGACCGCGCGGCTGCTGGAACGGCTCACCCACGCGGACGCGGTGGTCGTCTTCGCCGACGCCCACCGCCTCGCCACCGATCCCGAATCCCACGACGAGGTGCGCCGCACCGTCGTGCTGCTGCACCGCGCCGTCGACGGGCAGGGGCCGCCGCTGCCGATCGTCCTCGCCTACACCAAGGCCGACCTGGTCACCGACCCGGCCGACTGGGCGCGCGCCCGGGCCGCCATGGCCCCGCTGGAGGAGCTGGTCGCCGACGGCGGCCGGGTGCGCGGCACGGCGGTCGCGCTCTCCTGCGGGCCCTCGCCGCGCGGCGTGGCGGTGCCCGTCCTGTGGTGCCTCTCCACCCTGCTCACCCACCGGGCGCAGGAGGCGCAGGGGCGGCTGGCGACGGCCGAGGGCTTCGTCAAGGACCTCCGCAAGGAGGCCAACGGGATCGACAGCCTGGTCTCCTGGTTCAAGGGCGTGGAGAGCGCGGCCAAGCGGCTCACGTACTGGGAGGAGGAACTGCGCGAGCGCACGGAGGAGCTGGCCGGGCTGCGCCGCCCGGCCCGGCGGCTCGCCAGGCTGCTGGAGCGCGAGCAGCGCGGCACCGCCCCGCCGGCCGGCGCGCCCGCCCGTGCGGCGGCCCGGTGACCGCCGCGCCGGGCCAGGGGGCGGGCGGCCCGCCGCCGTCGGACGAACTCGCCCCGTTGGTGGCCGCGTTCTGCGCCGAGCTGGCCGGCCGGCTGCCCCCGGGACCTGCGGAGAAGGCGGTGCGGGCGGTCCACGAGCGGCTGGCCGAGCGCACCCTGCGGATCGCCGTCGGCGGCCGGATGAACGCGGGCAAGTCCACCCTGGTGAACGCCCTGCTCGGCCGCCGGCTCGCCGCCTCGGCCGCCACCGAGTGCACCACGGTGGTCGCCTGGTTCCGGCCCGGCCGGCTCAACCGGCTCCAGGTCCGGCTACGGGACGGCACCGCCCACTGGCAGCCCGGCGGCCTGCCCCGCGACCCCCGGGGCCTCGGGGCGGGCGCCGAGCAGATCGCCGAGGTCGTCGTCGAGGCCGCCGGACTGCGGCCCGCCGGCGACTGCGTGCTCGTCGACACCCCCGGCCTCGACTCGCTCAGCGGCCTCGACGAGCCCGCGCTGGACGCCCTCGCCCGGGCCGACGCGATGATCTACGTCATGCCGCACCCCGGCGCCGGCGACGCCGAGGCACTGGGCGCCCTGCGCGCCCAGGCCGACGGCCGGATGACCGCGCTCAACGCCGTCGGCGTACTCAGCCGGATCGACCTGCTCGGCGAGGGCCACGGCGACCCCTGGCCGCGCGCCCGGCAGGTCGCCGCGACCAACGCCGGCCGGCTCGCCGGACTGGTCGACGAGGTGCTCCCGGTGGTCGGCCTGCTCGCCCAGACCGCCCTCGGTGACGACTTCACCGAACCGGACGCCGCCCTGGTCCGCCGCCTCGCCGACGCCCCCGGTGCCGACCTGCGCCGCGCCCTCTACTCCGGCCGCCGCTTCCTCGACTGGGACGGCGCACCGCTCACCCGCCCCGAACGGCAGCGGCTGTTCGGCCTGCTCGGCGTCTACGGCATCGACACCGCCCTGAACGCCGCCCGCCGGGCCCGCACCGAGGGCCGCCCGATCGGGGCCGCCGCCCTGCTCGTGGAGTTCCGCGCGGCCTCCGGCATCGGCGCCGTCGTCGAACACCTGCGGCTGCGCTTCGTCGACGCCGCCGACGCGCTGCGCTCGGCCGCCGCCCTCGGCGCCGTGGAGACGGCCCTCGGCACCGGCGACGGCCTGCCCGCCGAGGTGCTGCACCGGGCCCGCACCCGGATCGGCGAGTTGCGCCGGCACCCGGAACTGCGCCGCCACGAACTCGCCCGGGCGCTGGCGGCGGTGGCCGGCCGGCGCCTCGAACTCGACGAGGACTCCGCCGCCGCCCTGATCGCCCTCGCCACCGGCCGCACCCCCGCCGCCCGGCTGCGGCTGCCCGCCGACACCGCCCCCGCCGACCTGCGCCGCGCCGCGGCGCGGGCCGCCCGCCACTGGCGCCGCCTGGAGGACGGCCCCCTGCGCGACGTAGGCCGCTACGCACGGATCGCCCGCGAACTCTGCGAGGGCCTCTACTTCGCCGTCCCGCCCGCCTGACCACCGCTCACCGCGGGTGGCCTGTTCCGAGGGGCCGCATTCCGGGTGATCGACCAGAAATACGGCATCTCCAGCGCAGGGCTGGTCGGATTGCCGCAATGGCCGGGAGATTCGGCGCGGGATCAGGACAACTGTCCGGAGAACCTGGGAATTCGGAGGCATCCGGGAGCGCGTAGGCGTTGGAATCACAGCTGCGGTCCCTTTCACCCGAGCCTACCCCGGTAGTCGAAGGCAGAGAAGAGATGCCATGGACGATTTCGACGGCGAAACCTCCACACGCAACCCGGTTTTCTGCACCCTCGTCAACGCCACCCTCGACCTCGACCGCGAGGACCTCGGGCACCCCGGCCACCCGGGCCTGTGGGAGCGTCTGCTCGGCGACCGGCGCCCGGTCGACCAGCGCGGGCTTCACTGCCCCGACTGCCTCAGCACCCGTGGCATCTCCGCCTGGATGTACGTCTTCGAGCGCCGCGGCGTCCGCGTCGCCGCGCACCACCACCCGCCTCACCACCGTCACCACCGCGAGAGCGACGAACACAAGGCCTACAAGGAGCGCTACGTCCGCGCGGCCGAGAGCGCCGGCCACCGCGCCGAGGTGGAGGCGCTCGGACCCGACGGGCGGCGGCGCACCGACGTGCTCGTCACCGGCGCCGACGGCATGCGGTACGGCTTCGCGCCGCAGCTGTCGTACATCACGGCGGCGACGGCACGGCAGCGGGACGCCGCCGACCGCGCCGACGGCATCACGCCCGTCTGGCACACCGTCCAGCCGAACTCCCCGCTGATCGACGCGGTCCACTGGACCCGCACGGACGACCTGCCCGCCGCCGCCATCCGCGACGACCGCCATCTGCTCGTCCGCGGCGGCGTCAGGGCCCTCGCGCTGGAGCAGTGCGACCGGATGCCGACCCCGTGCCCGGTGCGTCGGCATGGCAGCTGCGGCCGGCGCCACCCGCGCTGGGACCCCAGGCCCCGGCAGTTCGACGCCCTCGTCCGGGACATCGCCTCCGGCGCCTACCTGCCGCTCACCCTGAAGGCGGGCCGCGGCCTGCGCCGCTTCTGGGCCCCCGCCGGGGATCTCGACGCCTTCCTCGCATGCACCGCGGATCCGGGGGCGCCGCCGCGCGGCCGCACGACCGGCTCGCGCCCGCGCCGCCGGGGACAGTGCGTGGTCGACCGGGCCGAGCGGCACGGCCGCCGCTTCGAGGCCCCGCCCACCCTGCCACCGGCCGCCGAGCCCCCGCGCCCGATCGCCCGGCCGCCCCTGGCGCCGGTCGTGCCACACGTCTGCTCGGCAGGCCACGGCGCCCGCTGCGGAGCACCCGCCCGCCCGTACGCGGGAGGCTGGTTCTGCGACGACCACCGGCCGGGCACGAAGCCGGCATGAGCGTCCACCCGCGGCGAACCGGCCGGCCTCCGGACGCCCCGTCGGCACCGGGTGGACACGGTGCCGGCGAGGCCGACGCCGCGTCCACCCGGTGGCGCGCGGTCAGGCTTGGCGGAACAGGACCGCGTGGTACGGGGCGTCCTGGAGCTCGATGGTGGACTTCTGGTCCAGGATGGCGTCGGGCTCGCCTCCGCACGTGTCGTTCTTGTACAGGTACGCCTTCTGGTCGGTGCCGTTGTACCACTCGGTCCAGTTGGTGAGGCCCGGGTCCTTGGGGGCGTCGGGGAGGGCATGGCACCCTTCGGGGTTCTCCAGGCTGAAGTAGGGCCGTCCGGCATGATGGCTCCCGTACGAAGCGCCCCGGGAGGGGGCGTGCGTCGGAACGGGGAGGGCGGACCGATGAGGCGTCTGGCGGCAACGGCGGCGGCGGGTGTGCTGGCGGGGTTGGTGGCGGTGACCGGCTGCGGAAGCGTGAGCGTCACCGGAGCCGGAGCCGGAGCCGGTGGCGGTGGAGGCGGGACCAGCACACCCACCGCGTCCGGCTCCGCCGCCGCGCCCGACTACGCCGAGCAGCTGCGGCAGGGTGTCGCCGAACACGACCGGCTCTTCCCCCAGGTGGCGGCGCTGGGCTGCGCGTCCGCGCGGCCGACCCCCTCCACCGCGGGTACGGGAGCCGCCCCGGCCGCCCCGGCCGCCCCGGCCGAGCCGGCCGATCCCTGGGCGGCCAAGCACGCCGAGAACTCGATGTACAAGCAGATGGCGCCCCTCACCGCGGTGGACCGCTGCCGGGGCGAGGCGCACGGCCAGCGGATCTCCGAGGCGCTCAAGGCGCGCGCCGCGAAGGCGCCGCTCACCCAGGACGACGTCCGCGGCATCCTGGAGTCGCTCGGCTACCCGCGTGACTCCGCCCAACTCGCGGCCGTGGGCGGCGAGATCTCGTTCGAGCTCACCGTCCCGGGCACCGGCCCCTGCGTCGGCGGCCGGCTCGGCAGCACCGTCACCGTTCAGGCCCACGGTTTCTACCTGGACGGCGGCTGCACCGAGCCGAAGGGCGGCCACTGACCCCGGGCACCGCTTCGGGCCCCGCTTGGGCGAGGAGCCCGGTCGGGTGAACGAACGGTCGCGGCCCTGATACAAAGGAGTGGCGCGCGGCAGCGGGCGACAGAGGCGGGGCGGGGGAGTGACAGCATCCGAACAAGGCCACGGGCCAACGGACATCCGCAACATCGTCACCGACAGCACGGTGCACTACCTGGTCCAGATCGGCGTGCTCAACGGTGAGCTGCACCTCACCGTGCCGCCGCCACCCGTACCGCCGGCGACACCCCTCGCCCTCGCCGAGGAGCGGCTGGCCCGCAGCCTGCTGTACCAGTGGCGGGCCGAGGCCGACGCCTGGGACATGGCCGACCCCGAACCGCTGGCCGTCCGCTGGGTGCACAGCCGCACCGCGCTCGGGGCGGGGACCGGACTCGGCGGGCGCGGCGACCGGGTGGGCACGATGGCGCAGGCCCTGCTCGGGCTCGACCACCGCCGCCTGCTGATCCTCGGCGGGGCCGGCGCGGGCAAGACGACCCTCGCCGTGCTGCTCACCCTGGAACTGCTCGCCCGCCGGCTCACCCGCGGCGAGGACGTCCCGGTGCCCGTGGTGCTCTCGCTGGAGTCCTGGGACGCCGAGCGGGTCAACTTCCACGACTGGCTGATCGGCCGGATCACCGAGGAGCACCCCGGTCTGCCGCGGGTGGACGGACGTCACCCCGCCGGGCAACTGGTCAGCGAGCGGCGCCTGCTGCCCGTCCTGGACAGCCTCGACGAGCTGCCCGAGCACCGGCGGATCGCCGTGCTCGGCGCCCTCGGGCGCCAACTGGGCCAGGACGGCGGGGTGGTGCTGATCTGCCGGACCGAGGCCTACCGCGACCTGGTGGCCGCGCAGCAGGACGTGCTCCGGGTGGACTCGGCGATCGAGGCGCTGCCGCTGGACCCCGCCGACGTGGTGGCCTACCTGCGCGAGGCCTGCCCTCCGTCGCGCGTCGAGGAGTGGGCGCCCCTGGTGGCGGAGCTCCGACGGCGGCCCGACGGCCCGGTGGGCCGGGCGCTGTCGACGCCGCTGATGGTGTGGCTGCTGCGGCGCGGGTACGAGCGGGCGCCGGCGGATCCGGGCGAGCTGGTGGACCGCCGGCGCTTCGCGACCGCCGGGCAGGTGGAACGGCACCTGCTCGACCGGATCGTTCCCGCGTCCTTCCCGCAACTGCCGCCGGGGCCCGACCGCCTGCACCCGCCCCGGCAGTGGGAGCCGGAGCGGGCGCGGGTCTGGCTGTCCCACCTCGCCAGACTGATGAGCCGTCAGGGGACCGCCGAGCTGGCCTGGTGGCGGCTGTTCGGCGCGCCGGTGCCGCGGGCGCTGGCGGTGCCCGTGCTGATCGCGACGGGGATCGCCCTGTCCGCGCTGTTCGAGCTGGTGCTGGGGTCCGTCGGGGACACCGCGGGCCGGATCTTCGGCTTCGGGACCGTGCTGGGCCTGAGCGTGACGCTGGCGGGAGCGGTCCGGCTGACCGGACAGGCGTGGTTCGGGGACCACCCCGCGACGCCCCGGCGGCGGGCCAACCCGCTGCGCTTCGCCGGCGCCCTGCGCTCGGCCGGCCGCAACGGCAGGCTGGGCCGGGCCTGGCGGCTCACGGTGGTGATCGGCGGTCCGCCGGTGATCCTGGGCCTGGGCGTGTTCCAGGTCCTGGAACCGTCGACGGCGGGGCTCACCATGGTGCTGGGCGTGCTGCTGCCCGGCTATCTGATGATCGTGATGGCGGCACCCTCGGACACCGTGGACGCCGCGACCCCCGATGCGCTGCTGCGCTCGGAGCGGACCTCGGTCCTGCTGACGATGGGCGTCCTCGCGCCGCTGATCGCCGCCGGGGTGGCGCTGATGGGCTGGTCGCGGACGTACTACCGGGTGGACTGGGCCGACGCCCTGGCGGCCTGGTGCGGCTCGTGCGCGATGTTCCTGCTGCTCAGCCCGTGGAGCCGGTGGCTGCTGGCGCGGTGCTCGCTGGCGCTGGTGGGCCAGGTGCCCTGGGCGCTGATGACGTTCCTGCGCGACGCCCACCGGGCCGGCCTGCTGCAGCGCACCGCCGGGACGTACCGCTTCCGGAACCTGCGGCTCCAGCAGCACCTGGCCGCCACGGCCGGCCCGGCGGCGGCGCCGGTTCCCGGTCCCCGTACGACGTCCGGCGGCGCGGCGGCCGTGCTGACCGACCCCCTCTCCGGGGCGGCCGTGCGTCCGGCCTCGACCTGGCGGGGCTTCACGGTGCGGCGCGACCCGGGCTCGTACCTGCTCAGCGGCCGGACCCGCGCGGTGGTCCTGGCGCACTGGGGCCCGCTCGGTGCCCTGATGGGCCTCCAGCTGGTCCGGACCACGGTGAGCGGCACATGGGACCGGCCGGAGTCCTGGGCGCCGCTGGTCTTTCTGCCCGCCGTCGGCCTGCTGCTGATGCTGATCCGCTTCCTGCCCCGGCGGCGGTTCGAACTGCACATCACCGACACCTTCATCGCCGCCCGGTGGGGACGGCGCCGCTGCCGTCACGCGTGGCAGGACGTGATGGAGGTGGCGGTCCACCGGGTCCACAGCCGTGGCCGCGACGCCCGCGTGCACGGCATCCACGTCCGGCTGCGGCCGGGAGCGCCCGTTCCCCCGGCGCGCTACCGGGGGCAGGACGGGTGGTACCTGGTGCAGCCGCTGGGCATCGGGCGCTCCCTGCCGCCGGACATCGCGCAGGCGCTGGCCGAACTCTCCGGCGGCCGCTGGCGGCCGTAGCCCCCGCCCCGCGGACGGCTCAGTGGTGCGGCCCGTGCCACCAGTGGTCCGGGGAGCCGTCCTGCGGGTCGTGGCCTCCGTGGCCGTCGTGGGTGTGGTAACCGTGGTGGTCGTCGTACGGGATGCCGGTGTCCTCGTGGTGCGGGTCGTGGTGGTGCGGGTCGGCGTCCCAGGCGTCGTCGGCGAAGGCGTCGCTGCCGTAGCCGTCGTGGTGCGGCCCGTGGCCGTCGTGGTGGTCCGCGGAGCCGTCCTGCGGCCCGTGGCCGTCGTGGCCGTGCTGGGCCTCGTGACCGTGGTGAGCGTGGTGATCGTGCCCGGGGCGGCCGTCGTCGTGGTGGTGCGGCGGCTCGTCGTCGTGGGGGCGGTGCGGCGGGGTGGCGCCCAGGGCGGCGCCGGCCAGCCCGTCGCCGAGGCCGCGCAGCAGCGCGGAGCCCGCCGACCGGCGCCGGGAGCCGGGCGGGGCGGGCGAGGGCAGCACCACCAGCGCGCCGGAGCGGGGTGTGCCCACCCAGGCGCGCGCCTCGAAGCGCTTGGCCGGGATCTCCACGGTGATCCTGGTGAACTCCTCGACCGGCACGCCGTCCCCGCCCGCCGCGAAGGTGTCGGCGAACAGGTCGTCGGCGACCACCAGAGCCAGATCGGTGTCCGGCGTGTCCTTGAGCGCGGCCCGGGTCTCCTGGCAGTCCAGCAGTCGGCAGGCGGTCTCCACCGAGCGGGCCACGAAGCCCAGCGCCGCCCGCTGCACCCCGCCCTGGGCGAGGGCCGCCCGCACCCGCAGCCGTCCGGCCGTCCCGGGCGCCCGGTTCAGCGTGTGCAGCGCGTCGCGCAGGCCGAGCACCAGGCCCGGCAGTGCCTTCGCCTCGTCGGCGTCGGGCGGCAGCAGGAGCAGTTGGCCGTCACCGCGGTCCTGGGTCTCGCAGCGGGCCCGGTCGACGCCGGCCCGGCCGCAGGCGTGGTCCAGCGCGCGGTCCAGCCGCTCCTGCACCTTCTGCTGCACCCGGTACGGCCGGCCGCTGTAGGCCTCGATGTCGACGACCAGGCAGATCCGGCGCAGCCGGGGGGTCACCGCGCCGCTCACGCCCGGCCACCGCCGCCCGGCGGGAGCGGCACGCCGGCCGCCCGGGCGAGCGCGGCCTGGTCGCGGACGACGAGTTCGCGGTAGCTGGTGCGCACGGCGCCCTGGTCCCGCAGGGTGCGCAGCGAGCGTTCGACGCTGGCGGGGGAGAGCCGGGCGAGCGCGGCCAGGTCGGCGTGGCTGAGCGGGATGTCGATCCGCAGGCCGTCCTCGCCGGGGGTGCCGTAGGAGCCGAGCAGGGTGTGCAGGGTGCGGGCGAGCCGGGCGAGGCCGGTGCCGTGGCCGGCGTCGACCCGGTGGCGGGTGGCCGAGCGGAGCTTGCGGGTGACCGAGCGCTGGACGGCGAGGGCCGCGGCGGGCCGGTCGGCGAGGAAGTCGAGGAAGGCCCGGCCGCCGATCTCCCGGGTGGTGCTGGTGCGGACGGCGAGGACGCTGGCCGAGCGCGGTTCGCCGTCCAGCACGGCCAGTTCGCCGAGGAGTTCACCTGGCAGTCGGACGGCGAGCAGCGCCTCGCCGCCGTCCTCGGTGGCGGCGACCACCTTGACGCAGCCGGTCAGCAGGATGGCGGCCCGGTCGCCCGGTTCGCCCTCGATCATCAGGGCCTCGCCCGGTGCGTAGACCCGCCGGGTGCCGAGCCGCCCGAGTTCCCGCAGGTCCGTGGCGTCGAGGCCGGTGAACGGCCCGCGCACGAAGGGAGTGATCCGGGAGGCGCCGGGTCTGCCCGGTTCCCCGTCCGGCCGCGTGACATCGCGTGCGCTGTGCATGGTGCCTGCCCCCACCGGTCGGCAACCCCGCCCCAACGGGGCGATTCCGTACGGAAGATAGCGCACCGACCGGCGCGGTGTCAGTCTCGGAACGCCGTGCGCCGCCGGACCGCGCCGGTCCCGGACCGGTCGTCGGCGAAGCACAACGACCTTCGGTTGCCAGCGATTTGACGATCCGTCAGTCTTGTGGGCGAGTCCATACCGGAGGGGGTTCGATGATGGGTTCGGGGCGACGTTCACGAAGGGTCTGCGCGGTGCTGGGCACGGCCGCGGTCCTGACGATCGGGGCCGGCGGGGTGTTCCCCGCCTCGGCGGCGGTTCCGGAGGGGGTCGTGCAGGGTGAGGGCTCGCCCGGGGCCGTTCCCGGCAGCTACCTGGTCGTGCTCAAACCCGCCGCGGCGAAGGCGGGTTCGGTCGCGGACGGCACGGCGGCGCTGGCGCGTTCCTACGGCGGCACGGTGCGTCGCAGCTTCGACGCCGCGCTGCGCGGGTTCTCCGCCGATCTCACGGCGAAGCAGGCGCGCCGGCTGGCCGCCGACCCGTCGGTGGCGCTGGTGTCGCGGAACCGCCGGGTGCGGGCCGAGGGTGTGCAGACGGCGCCGGAGTCCTGGGGGCTGGACCGGATCGACCAGCGCCGCTTCCCCTACGACGACCGCTACACCTCTCCGGACGCGGGGGGAGCCGGGGTGACGGCGTACATCGTGGACACCGGGGTGCGGGTCACCTCGGAGGAGTTCGAGGGGCGCGCCTCCTACGGCTACGACGCGATCGACAACGACGACGTCGCCCAGGACGGGCACGGTCACGGCACCCACGTCGCGGGAACGGTGGCCAGCCACACCTACGGGGTCGCCAAGGCCGCGAAGATCGTCGCCGTGCGGGTGCTCGACGACGACGGAGAGGGCACCACCGAGCAGGTGGTCGCGGGCATCGACTGGGTCACCAGGCACGCCGTCCGCCCGGCCGTGGTCAACATGAGCCTGGGCAGCGACCCGGACCCGGTGATGGACGCGGCGGTCGCGGGGTCCATCGCGGCGGGCCTGACCTACACGGTCGCGGCGGGCAACCAGAGCGTGGACGCGAGCCAGCACTCCCCGGCCCGGGTGCCGGGCGCCATCACCGTCGGCGCGTCCGACCGGGACGACGTCCCGGCCTCGTTCTCCAACTACGGCCCCGTGGTGGACCTCTACGCGCCGGGCGTGGACATCACCTCGGTCTGGTCCGTCGTCGACATGGGCGGCCTGGGCATCGACATGTCGGGAACCTCGATGGCCTCCCCGCACGCGGCGGGCGCCGCGGCCCTCTACCTGGCGTCGCACCCGACCGCCACCCCCGCCCAGGTGTCCGCGGCGCTGACCGCGGCGGCGACCGCCGGCTCGCTGCACGGGCTCGGAGCCGGCTCCCCGGACCGCCTGCTGTACACCGGCACGGTGCCGAACCGCCCGCGCGGCCCGCTGTTCGCCGCTCCGGGGCCGGTGCCCTTCGACGGGGTCGGCACGGTCGATTCGCCCGTCACCGTCACCGGGGTCCCCGGCAGGGCGCCCCGTGACCTCGACGTCTCCGTGGACATCGGCTACTGGTGGCGCGGCGACCTCAAGGTCGAGCTGATCGCCCCGGACGGCGCGGCGTTCCTGCTGCACGACACCGACATCGGGGAGGCCTACTCGAACCTGGTCGGCGTGTACGGCGTCGACGCCTCCGCGCACACCGCGGCCGGGGTGTGGCGGCTGCGGGTGACCGACGTCGGCGGCTACTTCCCCGGCACCGTCAACGGCTGGTCGCTGCGGTTCTGAGCGGCCCCGCGGCTCAGAACGCCTCCAGGGCGGCCGCCTCCTCGCGGACCAGCTCGCGCAGCGCCGCGAGCGCGGGGCGGCGGTCGTCCAGGCGCCACTGCAGCTCCAGCGGCAGCGTGGCGCGCCCGGCCAGCCGCACGGTGACCACGTCCCCGGTGAGGTGGCCGGTCATCGAGGCGGGGACGAGCGAGAACGCCCGGCTCTGCGCCAGCAGGTAGAGCCGGGAGCCGACGATCCGGGCCGGGCCGACCAGCACCGGCGGCTCGACCCCGCGCTCGGCGCACAGCGCCAGCACATGGTCGTAGTAGCGCGGGCTCTGCTCGCGCGGCCACAACAGCAGCGGCAGGTCGCCCAGTTCGTCCAGCCGGACGGCGTCGCGCCCGGCCAGCGGATGGTCCCGGCTGAGCGCGATCCGCACCGGCTCGTCGGCGATCCGCTCCCGCCGGTAGCCGGGCACGTCGTCCAGGAAGCGGCCGAGGCCGATGTCGGCGAGCTCGGCGGCCAGCGTCGGCGAGACCCGGCCGGTGTCCACCGACAGCTCGGCCAGCACCAGCTCCGGCAGCTCCCGTTCGGCGCGGCTGACCACGGCGGGCAGCAGCCGGTTGACCACGGTGGGGGAGGCGACGATCCGCGCGGTGCCCAGCCGGGCCTCCTCGTGCAGCCGCACCCGGGCGAGCAGCGCGTCGGCCCGGGCCAGCAGGCCGGCCGACTCGGCGGCCATCACCTCCCCGGCGGAGGTCAGCCGCACCGCCCGCCGGCTGCGGTCGAACAGCTCCACCCCGACGGTCCGCTCCAGCCGGGCGACCTCCTGGCTGACCGTCGGCTGGGAGATGTGCAGCCGTTCGGCCGCCCGGCCGAAGTGCAGGGTGTCGGCCACCACGAGGAAGACCTCCAGCTGGCGCAGGGTGAGACTCATAGCCGGAAGTCTATGAGAAGGGCTGGTATTCATTCTGGATCCCGATGTGATCGCTCCCTACGCTGAAGCCACCCCTGCCACACCGTGGTGGCAGCCTCACAGGGAGCACCCACCATGACCGGACTGCCCATCCGCATCTCCGAGGAAGTCGCCGAGGCCGTCGCCGCCGGCGCCCCCGTCGTCGCCCTGGAGTCGACGATCTTCACCCACGGGCTGCCCCGGCCGCGCAACCTGGAGGTCGCGCTGGAGGCGGAGGAGCGGCTGCGGTCCACCGGCGTCGTCCCGGCCACCATCGGCGTCTACGCGGGTGTGCCCACGGTGGGCCTGTCCGCCGGGCAGATCGAGGAACTGTCCGCGGCCGACGACCTCGACAAGGCCAGCCTGCGCGACCTCCCGGTGGTCGCCGCGCTCGGCCGCCACGGCGGCACCACCGTCGCCGCCACCGCCTTCCTCGCGCACCGCGCCGGTATCCGGGTGTTCTCCACCGGCGGCCTCGGCGGCGTGCACTTCGGCGCCTCCGAGAGCTTCGACGAGTCCGCGGACCTGACCACCCTGGCGGCCACCCCGGTCACCGTGATCAGCGCCGGCGTGAAGTCGATCCTCGACATCCGGGCCACCCTGGAGCGCTTCGAGACCCTCAACATCCCGGTCATCGGCTACCGCACCCGCCGCTACCCCGGCTTCTACGTCACCGACTCCGGCCACACCATCGGCTACCAGGTCGACACCCCCGAGCAGGCCGCCCGGGTGATCGAGGCCCGCGACGGCCTGGAGCTGCCGCAGGCCGTCCTGATCGCCAACCCGGTCGACCCGGCCAAGCAGCTCCCGCCGCAGGAACTGGACGCGCTGCTCACCCGCGCCTGGGCCGAGGCGGAGCGCCGGGGCATCACCGGCAACGCCTCCACGCCGTTCCTGCTCGACTACATCCAGCGCGACACCCAGGGCCGCAGCCTGGAGGTGAACGTCGAGGTCTACCGGGGCAACGTCCGGCTGGGCGGCGAGATCGCCACCGCGCTGGCCGCCGCCCGAAGCGAGGGCTGACCGGTGCTCGGCGTGCTCGGCGACCTCGTCGAGGACATCGTCGTCTGGGTGGCCGGCCCGCTGCGGCACGGCACCGACTCCACCGCCCGGGTCTTCCGGCAGCGCGGCGGCAGCGCCGCCAACGTCGCCGCCTTCGCCGCCGGACAGATCCCCACCCGCTTCCTCGGCTGCGTCGGCGACGACCCGGCCGGGCACGGCCTGACCGCCGAACTGGCCGGCCACGGCGTGGACGTACGGGTCGCGCGGCGGGGGAGCACCGGCAGCATCGTCGTCCTGATCGACGACGCCGGCGAGCGCACCATGCTCCCCGACCGGGGCGCGGCCACCCTGCTGGAGGCCGTCCCGGACGCCTGGCTGGACGGCCTCGCCCACCTGCACGTCCCCGCCTACTCCTTCGACGGGGAACCGGTCGGCACGGCGGCCGTCGACGCGCTGCGCCGGGTCCGCGCGGCCGGCGGCAGCACCTCGCTGGACGCCTCCTCGACCGGCATGCTGGAGGGCTTCGGCCGCGAGCGCTTCCTCGGCCTCGCCGCCGAACTCGCGCCCACCCTGCTGTTCGCCAACCGCGAGGAGTCCGCCTACCTGGGGCTGCTCGTCGACGGGCGCCCCGGGCCGGAGCGGGCCCGGCTGGCGGCCACCACGGTGATCACCAAGTCGGGCGCCGAGGCGACCACGATCGACGTGCCAGGACAGGCGCCGCTCACCGTGCCGGTGCCGCCGGTCGGCGAGGTCCGCGACCTCACCGGCGCGGGCGACGCCTTCGCGGCCGGCTTCCTCGCGGCCTTCCTGGACGGCCGCCTGACGGGCACCGGCCCGGGCACGGCCGGGCTGCGCGCGGCCGCCGCGCGCGGCCACCGCTGCGCGGCCCGGGTGCTGGCCTCGCCCGGCGCCTCCTGCCCGCAGGACTGAGCGGGCCTTCCCCCCCCGGACCGCCGGGCCGTGCCACCCATCCCCCGGGCGGCGCGGCCCGGTGCCTTGTTGTCGGGGACACGCTCACCAACGGCGCAGGGTCCGACCCGCGGGGCGGCGGCTGGGATAGGAGATGGCTCGTCCCATCACCCAGCCCACTCGCCCACCCGACTCGCCCACCCGAGTCATCCGCCCGACAAGGGGTCCGCCATGACACTCGCCAGATCCGCCGCCCGCGCGATCGGGTCCGCCCTGCTGCTCGCCGCCGCCCTGCTGGCCATCCCGCTCACCACCGCCCAGCCGGCCGCCGCCCAGGGACCGCGCAACGAGAAGGAGGCGGCGGTGTGCCGCCAGGTCCTCGGCACCTTCCTCGGCTTCGCCGGCCACCACGTGACCGAGGCCTGCGCCGTCCGGCCGCAGGAAGCCGCCCCCGCCACCCGCTGAGGCCCGCCGCCCGCCCCGTCCTCCGGGGTGGGACGGGCGGCACCGCCGTCACCCCCGTGAGCCTCGCCGCCACCGGGTGGTGCTCACAGGGAGGTGCTCACTGGGAGCTCACCGGGCGCCGCGGGCAGGGTCCAGGTGGCGGTGGCCGGTGAGCGGAGCGGGGGCGCGCGCTCCGGGTGCCGGGCGTCAGTCCAGCAGCGGGGCGAGCGCCCGTGCCAGGTCCAGCGGCGTCCGGAAGTGCACCGTCGTCATGCCCAGCCCCGCGGCGGCGGCCACGTTGCGGGCGCTGTCGTCGACGAACAGGCAGCCCTCCGGTGCCACGCCCGCCCGCTCGGCCGCCACCCGGAAGATCGCCGGGTCCGGCTTGGCCGCCCCGACCCGGGCGCTGTTGACCACCCCCTCGGCCAGGTCGGCCAGCCCGAGCGCCGCCAGGTCCTCCTCCAGCCACAGCGTGGCGTTGGTCACCAGCAGCACCGGAGCCCGGCGCCGCGCCCGGCGCAGCAGCGCGACGACCTCCCCGTCCGCGCGGACCGGCGAGCCGGTGAACGCGGCCGCCAGCGCCGCCGCCCGCCCGGCCGGCACCCCGGAGCCCAGGCCGCCCGCGATCTCCGCCGTCCACTGCGCCCGGGTCAGCCCGCCGAGCACCAGCCGCCGGCCCAGTTCCTCCGCGAACGCCACCTCGAACGTCGTCCCCGGCGCGAGCCCGGCCGCCGCCTCCAGTCGGGCCACCTCGCGGTGGTCGAAGTGCCGGATCACACCGTCGATGTCGCACAGCACCGCGCCGGGCGGCTGAGGGCTCGTCACCGCTCCTGTCTACCACCCGCCGCCCGGGGCCGGTGCGGCGTCGGTGAAGAGCGTTCGTGGGCGGGCGGCGGGTGCGGTATGGTGACCGTCGCCGCAGCAGTACGCCTAGGAACGGGGAGGTGAGAACCCATGACCGCTGTGCCGGAACGGGTGCTCCCCGGCCGCGACAGCGACGCCCTCGCGCAGGACCACGCCCGGCCGTAGTACCGGCCGCCGTCGGAGCGCGCGGGACCGTCCGCCGTCCGGCGCCGTATGTGCGCGGGAGCCCCGGGTCGGACGACATCCTCCCACCTGTGCTCCGAGGGGTTCCCTTGCCTGTCCACCCGTCCACTTCCCTCCGCTCCGCCGTCATTGCCCGGTTGCGCGCCGCCGGCTGCGTCTTCGCCGAGGACGAGGCGCGCATCCTGCTCGCCGCCGCCGCGACGCCCGCCGAACTCGCCGTCATGGTCCGCGACCGTGCCGCCGGCCGGCCGCTCGAACACGTCGCCGGCTGGGCCGAGTTCGCCGGCCTGCGGATCGCCGTCGACCCCGGGGTCTTCGTGCCCCGCCGGCGCAGCGAGTTCCTGGCCCGCTCCGCCGCCGCGCTCGTTCGCGAGGACGCGCTGGTGGTCGACCTGTGCTGCGGCACCGGCGCCCTCGGCGCGGCGCTCGCCGCCACCGCGGAGCACCGCGTCCGGCTGTACGCCGCCGACGTGGACCCCGCCGCCGTGCGCTGCGCCCGCCGCAACCTCGCCGCGACCGGCGCCGGGGTGTTCGAGGGCGACCTCTTCGACGCCCTGCCGCCCGGCCTGCGCGGCCGGGTGGACGTGCTGCTCGCCAACGTGCCGTACGTGCCGACCGACGACATCGCGCTGCTGCCGGCCGAGGCCCGGCTGCACGAGGCCCGCCCGGCGCTGGACGGCGGCGCCGACGGCCTCGACGTGCTGCGCCGGGTGGCCGCCGACGCCCCGCACTGGCTGGCGCCGGGCGGCGCGCTGCTCTTCGAGACCAGCGACCAGCAGGCCGGCACCGCCCTCGGCGTGGTCACCGCCGCCGGGCTCAGCGCCACCCTCGGCTACGACGACGACCTCGACGCCACCGTGGTCACCGCCGTCCGGCCGGCGCCCGGGGTGTGGTAGCCGCGCCGGCGGCGTGCGGCCGTCGCGCGGTGGCCGTCCGGTCGTAGACGCGCACACATGCGGCTGAGCGCGACGGCCATGTCCGGGCGGCGGCGCGCGGAGTTGACTGATGCCCATGAACGAGAAGCCGAACAGCACTCAGCAGCCCAGCACCTCCGCCACCGCCGCCGCCCGGACCGTCCTGGTCACCGGCGGGACCGGCAAGACCGGCAGCCGGGTGGCCGAGCGCCTCACCGCGCTCGGCCACACCGCCCGGATCGGCTCGCGCACCGCACCGGTCCCCTTCGACTGGGCCGACGACACCACCTGGGACGCCGCCCTCGACGGCGTCGACGCCGCCTACCTCGCCTACTACCCCGACCTCGCCCTCCCCGGCGCCGTCGGGACCGTCGAGGCCTTCGCCCACCGCGCCGCCAAGGCCGGGGTCGGGCACCTGGTGCTGCTCTCCGGGCGCGGTGAGGAGGCCGCGCAGGCCGCCGAGGCGGCGGTCGCCGGGGCCGGCACCGGCTGGACGGTGGTCCGCTGCTCCTGGTTCGCGCAGAACTTCTCCGAGAGCTTCTTCCTGGAGCCGGTGCTCGGGGGCGAGCTGGCGCTGCCGACCGGCACCGCGGCCGAGCCGTTCGTCGACGTCGAGGACATCGCGGACGTTGCCGTCGCGGCGCTCACCGCGGACGGGCACGACGGCGAGGTCTACGAGCTGACCGGCCCGCGCCTGCTCACCTTCGCGGAGGTCGCCGCCGAGCTGTCCGCGGCCACCGGGCGGGAGATCCGGTTCACGCCGGTCACCGTCGAGGAGTACCGCGCGGTGCTGGCGGGCGTCGGCCTGCCCGGCGAGTTCGCGGACCTGTTCACGATGGTCCTGGACGGCCGCAACGCCCACCTGGCGGACGGCGTGCGGCGGGCGCTCGGCCGGGAGCCGCGCGACTTCGCCGACTACGCCAGGGACGCCGCCGCGTCCGGCGTCTGGAACGTCTGACCCGCCCCGAAGTCCGCTGCCCCGCCCCGGTCCGGGGATCCGCGCGAACGCCGCGATCCCCGGACCGCCCGCCGCCGCCCCCTCCTGGAGCCCGCTCGTGCCCGCCACCGAGACCCTCGCCGCCGCTGCCGCCGTCCCCGCCCGGGGCTCCGCCGCCACCGGCCCGGTGCTCGCCACCGCCACCACCGCGATGGGCCTGATGTCCGGCCTCTTCTTCGCCTTCGACGTCTCCGTCATGCCCGGCCTCGCCGCCGGCGACGACCGCACCTACGTGACCGCGATGCAGCACATCAACGCCGCCATCACCAACCCGGTCTTCGCCGCCGTCCGGGCCGCCTTCGCGCCGACCTGGACCACCGCCAACATCGCCCGCACCGTGCTGTGCACCGCCGCGCTGGCCGCCCTCACCCGCACCCTGCTGGTCCACCGCCGCCCCGCGGCCCGCTGAGCCCCCGCCGGCCCGCTGAGCCCCCCGCCGCCCGCCGGCGCGGTACCGGATCGATACGATCTCCTCATGATCATCTCCAGCGCCCGCACCACGGTCTTCGACATCGACGGCACGCTCTGCTTCGACGGAAGGACGATCGACCGCCGGATCCTCGCCGCCGTCGAGGCCTGCGAACGCGCCGGGCACCAGCTGGTCTTCGCCTCCGCCCGGCCGGTCCGCGACCTCCTGCCGGTCCTGGACGGCGCCTTCCCCGCCGCCACGCTGATCGGCGGCAACGGCAGCCTGGTCTCGGTCGGCGGCCGGGTCCGGGCGCGGGCCGCCTTCGAACCCGACGGCCTCGGCAAGCTGCTGGTCGAGGCCGAGCGGTTCCGGGCCGGCTACCTCGCCGACGGCCCGTGGGACTACGCCTACACCGGGCCGGCCGGCCACCCGATCCTCGGCCGCGTCGACCAGGCCAGGCTCGCCCGTCGCGTCGACCTCGCCGACCTCCCCGCCGTGGTGAAGTTCCTCGTGGTCGACGCCACCGACCCGGCCGCCCTCGCCGAGGCCGGCCGGGTCCTGGGGATGACCGTCAACCACCATGCCGACGAGTCGATCGTCGACTTCGCCCCGGGCGCCACCAACAAGTGGGAGGCCC
The DNA here is from genome assembly GCF_040298605.1 of Kitasatospora sp. NPDC001527. Taxonomy (NCBI): domain Bacteria; kingdom Bacillati; phylum Actinomycetota; class Actinomycetes; order Kitasatosporales; family Streptomycetaceae; genus Kitasatospora; species Kitasatospora sp. NPDC001527. Next base: position 33,012 of record NZ_JBEPAM010000012.1, read on the forward strand.
TGACCTCCCTGGGCATCGAGGAGTACAACGCCTTCGGCAACGACGTCAACGACCTCGACCTGCTGCGCCACGCATGCCACGCGGTCCGGGTCGGCGCCCACCCGGCCCTGGACGCCGTGGCCGGGACCACCGTCGCCCCCGACCCGGCCGCCGTCGCCGACGAGATCACCAGGCTGGCCGCGGCGGCGCCCGCCGCCTGAGGCCGGTCCGGGCCGGCGAGGTCGATGCGGGGCCCGGTCAGGTGGACGGTCGCGGTCCGGTCGCAGCGGGCGGCCTGTCTTCGCGTCCATTTGGCCAGTTCAGGCCTCATGCCACTGCCTCCCTGGCCGCTACATTCGATCCCGATTGGCCATGTACACGACCAATGGGAAGTAGGCAGCGATGCGCCCCACAGGACCCGTCAGCCGCATCGGCACATCACTCATGGCGGTGACCGCCACGGCGACCGCCGTAGCGGTCACCGCCATGGGCCTTGCCGCCTCACCGGCTGCCGCGGCACCCACCGCCACGACGGCGCCCCGGCCCGGTGACACCTGTACGGCGGCCGACCTCGGCACGCGACATCCGTACCTCAGGACCACCGAAGTGTCCCCGGCGATCACCCACTTCAAGGGCTGGTACGTCACCGAGGGCACGACCGGCTCCCAGACCGTCAGCACCAGCACCGAGACCACCATCTCGGTCTCCGTCGGCCTCGACAGCAAGATCGAGAGCAGTTTCGCCGTCGAGACCCTCGGTACCGTCGGCGCGAGCCTGGGCCTGAGCGTCAAGGCCGAGTACTCCTCCACCGGCAGCGTGTCGAATTCGGTCACGTGGAACTTCGGCCAGCCCGGCTACTACGGCGTCTACAAGGGCACCAGGAAGGTCACCGGCACGTACGGGAGCCTCAACTGCAACCGCGTCCAACAGGGCGGCGACAGTTGGGCGTTGAAGTGGATCGAGGGGCCCGGCGGCGGCAGCTTCACCACCTTCACCACCCTTGAGGAAGGCGCGGTGCGCTGCCAGGACGATGTGCCCGCGGGCAGCGTCGTGGCCAAGGCGCAAGACCTCCTCGACTGCGGCTCGGCCGCCGCGAAGGCCGAGTACCCGGCGGGTGAGGTGGCGCCGACGGCGAAGCAGGGGCGGGACGGCCTCGCCCAGCGCCCGGCTCTCACCGGCGGCACGCCCGCCGAACGGCCCGAGGCCACCGGGCCCAGCGCGCAGGCCGCTCTCACCTGCGAGCCCGGCGCCTACAAGATCGCCGTACCCGGCACGCCGCTGTCCTGGGGCGCGCCGCTCCTGGCGGCCGACGGCGTCCGCCTGCGGCCCTCGACGATCTTCAGCGCCCACCTGGACAACTGGCGCCTGTGCAACGTGACGGAGAACAACGGGGTCCTTGAGGCGTCCCTGTGGAACTGGGGCAACGGCGGGTGCGCGACCATCGCCGCGCCGGACGCGGCCACCGAACGGGCGGTCCTGATGACCGTGACCTGCGCGGAGGACGACCTCCAGCGGTTCCACGTCTACCGCGACGTCCCCGGCAGCTCGAAGATCGGTGTGCAGAGCAAGTACACCGGCTCCATGATGGGCCACGACCGTTACGCGGACGGGGAGTTCATCCGCCAGTACTCCAGCGGCAGGCAGGACGGTACGGGTACCTACACCCTGATCGGGGTCTGACGGCCCACGCCCCGTGAGCGGCCCCGCAGCCGCGGAGGCGGGCCGCCCGTGACGAGAAGACCGCGAGCACCTGCCTGGCCGCACTCCACGGTGATCGACGGAACCGTGACGATCGGTCGGAACGGTCATCGGAAGGGGGTCCCGCCGACCGGCGGGACCCCCTTCCGCGCGGAGGTGAGCTCCGGGCGCGCAGGTCAGCGCGGGCTGAGGAGGCAGAACTCGTTGCCCTCCGGGTCGGTCAGGATCCGCCAGGAGATGGTGGACTGGTCGATGCCGGGGTCGGAGGCGCCCAGGGCGCGCAGGCGGGCCTCCTCCGCGGCCGGGTCGTCACCGCGGTACGGGGCGACGTCCAGGTGGACGCGGTTCCACCCGTGCTTGGTGTCGGGGGTGCGGACGAACTCCAGGTAGGGGCCGACGCCGTGGGCGGAGCGCAGGGTCGCGTGGTCGTCGGCGACCTCGTGCACCGTCCAGTCCGTCGCCCCGCCCCAGAACCGGGCCATCGCCCGCGGGTCGGCGCAGTCGACCACCACCGCGGCGATCGGCCCGGTGTCCCGGTAGATCTCCCGGGGTTCCAGGACGCAGAACTCGTTGCCCTCCGGGTCGGCCATGACCGTCCAGGGGACGTCGCCCTGACCCACGTCGGCGAGCGTCGCGCCGAGATCCTTCAGGCGCGCGACCAGTTCCGCCTGATGGGCCGTCGAGGTGGTGGCCAGATCGACGTGCACCCGGTTCTTCGCCGTCTTGGGCTCCGGGCGGGCGATGAGGTCGATGCAGACGGCCGAGGGGTCGGGGTAGGCGAAGCCGACCGGTTCGAGGTTGGTCACGCCGGGGCCCTCGCTGTCGACACCCCATCCGAGTGCCTCCGCCCAGAACCCGCCGAGCGCGGAGTCGTCCTGGGCCTTCATGTTGATCTGTACGAGTCGTGTTGCCATGCCGAAGATCATAGAAGCTGTTGCCGCCGGCCCGGGCCGCCGTGACCAGGCATGTTCTCGCGGCTCCGGCATGCCCGTAGGCTGGCCCACCATGGACACCCTGACCGGGCTGCTCGACGGTCCCAAGGCCCGTGGCGCGTTCGTGCTGCGCTCCGTCCTCAGCACGCCGTGGGCGCTGCGGGTCGAGGACCGCGCGCCGCTGTCCCTGCTCACCATGCTGGACGGCGAGGCGTGGATCCTGCCCGACGGCGGACAGCCGGTCCGCGTGCGGCCGGGGGACCTCGCGCTGCTGCGCGGACCGGACGCGTACACCGTCGCGGACGACCCGCGCACCGAGCCGGAGATCCTCATCGGCCCCGGCCAGGTCTGCTCCCGGGACGGCGCCAGCGTCGCCACCTCGATGGCCCTCGGGGTCCGGACCTGGGGCGAGACCCGGCCCGGTGACGAGCGCCCCTCGGTGATGCTCACCGGCACCTACCTGGCCGAGCACGAGATCGGGCGCCGGCTGCTCGCCCACCTGCCGACCCTGCTGGTGCGGCCCGCCGGGGCCGACACCACCGAGGACACCCTGGTCCGGCTGCTCGCCACCGAGGTCACCCGCGCGGATCCCGGCCAGGAGGTGGTGCTGGACCGGCTGTTGGACCTGCTGGTGGTCGGGGTGCTGCGGGGCTGGCTCGCCGCTCCGGACGCCGATGCGCCCGGCTGGCTGCGGGCCCAGGCCGACACCGTGGTCGGTCCGGCGCTGCGGCTGCTGCACGACGATCCGGCCCGGCCGTGGACGGTGGCCGGGCTCGCGGCCGAGGTCGGGGTCTCCCGGGCCGGGCTGGCCCGGCGGTTCACCGCCCTGGTCGGCGAGCCGCCGATGGCCTACCTGGCGAACTGGCGGCTGGCGGTGGCGGCCGACCTGCTGCGCGACCCGGAGTTCACCGTCGCGGCGGTGGCCCGCCGGGTCGGCTACGGCGACGCGTTCGCGCTCAGCACCGCGTTCAAGCGAGTGCGCGGGCTCACCCCGCAGGAGCACCGCCGGCTGGCCGCGTCCGGCGGTCCGCCGGCCGATCCGTCGGTGGCGGCCCCGGAGCCGGCGACGGGTGCGGAGGCGCAGCCCTCCCGCCCAGGGTCGACCACGGTGGTGCTGGAGGCCGGCTGATCGGGCCAACGGCCGTGCAGCCGACCTCAGTTCGGGATGGTCTGGCAGTGCAGCACCAGCGCCCAGCAGAGGAACCCGAGCGCCCCCGTGGACAGCAGTGCCCGCACCGCGTTCCACCGCACCCGCTGCGCCCCGGACGGCGCGCACCGCTCCGCGTACCCCGCCAGGCCCGGCTCGCCGGCCTCCGCCAGCGCCTGGCTCAGCGGAAGGTTGAGCACCCTGGTCACCACCAGCGCGCCGGTGTAGCAGACCAGCGCACCGACCGCCGCCGGCAGCACCCGGTGCCCCTCGCTCGGCAGGTGCAGCACGACGGCCACGCCCGTGAACACCAGCGTGCCGACGAAGCCCAGCAGGTACCACCCGTTGAGGACGGCCACGTTGAGCCGCTGCATCACCTGGGCGACCGCGAGGCTGTCGGCGGAGCGCAGCCCCGGCGTCGCCGAGGCGTAGGTGTAGAAGAGTCCCGAGGTCAGTCCGGTCGTGATGGTCGCCGCCACCAGTGCGAAGACCCGCATCGCCTCCATGTCGCCCTGCCCCCGTCCTGTCGGCCGGAACCGCCCGGTCGAAGCGGCCCGCGTGCCGATCATCCGTCATCGAACGGGTGCTTGCCCACCGAATTGGCCGATAGGGCAATGATGATGACGCATGGTCATGGCTCGGCGGCCGGAACCCGCCGCGGAGGCTCAGCCTCCGGTGCGCCCGGCGAGCACGGCGAGCAGCGCGTCGACGGTCCAGTGCCCGGCGGCGCCCGGGCGGGTGCTCAGATAGGCGGCCGCGCGGCGTGGCGACCAGCCGTGCGCGTCGGCCAGTCCGGCGGCGATGGTGCGCAGGTAGCGGGCGCGCGGGGCGTTCAGCCGGGCCTCGGCCAGCGCCCACGGGGCGGTCAAGGTCAGCACGGGGGCGCCCTCCAGGGTGCCGGGGCACACCAGGGTCTGGTACCAGCCCGGCCCCTGCGGGTCGCGCCCGGTCCGCAGCACGGTGGTCAGGTCCAGGTCCCCGACCGGTGCGCCGCCCATCTCCTGGGCGGCGATGTCGCTGAACTGGCCGACGGTCAGCAGGTATGCCCGGGCGGGCACGGTGCCGGGCCGGCGGGGGTCGTAGAAGGCCACGCCGCCGCCCCAGTTCCGGGACTCCAGGGCGAAGTAGAGCAGCCCGGCCAGGCGCACCGGCACCGACCGCTGCGGCGGCCGGGTGTCGCGGCAGCCGGGGTGGTCGAGGGCGCCCCCGGGGAGCCGTCCGCCGCGCAGGTAACAGGCGAGCCGCTCGGCGTGCATGTTCGAACCGTACGCGGCGTACCAGATCAGGGGCGGTGCGGCGGGCGCGGGCGGCGGGGCCGGCTGGAGGCCGGGCAGCGGCCTGACGAGTGGTCGGATCTCCTCCACGGCCGGTGACGCTACCCGACCGGCCCGCCCGCGCGGCCCCGCCCGCGCGGGCGGAGCGGTTCTCCCGGGCGCGCCGGTGGCCGGTCAGCCCGAGGCCTCGAACGGCCCCGGCGGGTAGGCGGTGGTGACGGTGCGGCCGGACGCGCGGGCCGCCAGCGCCCGCCGCGCCGCGTACCCCCGGGCCGGGCCGGCCGCGGCGTCCAGCTCCTCGCCGGGGCGCAGCCAGGCCCAGTCGGTGATCTCCCCGTCCGGGCAGCCGAGCCGGACCACGGCGGGGTCGGCGGTGCCGAAGTCGTGGAAGAACTGCACGATGGGGTGGTCCGCGCCCGGCGCCGGATGCTGCCAGAGCACCGCGAGCAGCGGCCCGGCGGGCCGGTCCAGGCCGGTCTCCTCGCGCAGTTCGCGGGCCGCCCCGGCCGGCGAGTCCTCGTGGGTGTCGAGCACACCGCCCGGGAAGTTCCACCGCCCGGCGTCCGGCCGCCGGTCCGGCTCCCGCACCCGCGGCTTCACCATCAGCAGCCGCCCGTCCGGGGCGGTCACCACGGCGGCCGTGCACAGCCACGCGCGCGGTGTGGTGGCCAGCCACTGGGGGCGCGGCAGGTGCGGGCGCGCCGGGGCGTGCGCCCGCAGGAAGCGCACGGCGGCGGGGGAGACGCCGGGCAGGTTGTCGGTGAAGAACCAGGCCTGCGTGGCGTGCCGGGGGAGCACGATCCGGTCCAGCGCGCCGGGCGCGTGCGCCGACAGCGCGAACACGTGGCGCCGCGCCGGGCGTTCCGCGTGGTCGGCCGCATCGGCCCCGTCCTCGAACACCCCGACCGGGCACACCGCTTCGGCGGCCACCCCGCAGAGCTCGGCCAGCGCGCGAACGGCCGCCGCCGCAGGGGCCTCCGCCGGGCGGACGGGCGCGGACGGCAGTTCCCACCGGCCGTCCGGCCGGCGCAGCAGCAGGACCCGGCCGAGCAGGTCGGTGACGAGCATCTCGGCGACGAGCGCGGCGGCGATCGCCGCCGGACGGGACGGACGGTCCACCTGGGGGCCTCCTTCGGCGAGGGGAACGACGGGGTCCACGGGGCCGGACAACACGTCAGCGGGAGCGGCGCACCGGCCGTCCGGCATCCAGGCTCAGCCGCATGTACCCGTCCACCGGACCGAAGCCGAGCGTCCGGTACAGCGGCGCGCCGGACTCGGTGGCCCGCAGCTCGACCGACCCGCAGCCGCGCGCCCGGAGCGCCGCGACCAGCGTCTGCGTGACGGCCCGGGCGTGCCCGCGCCGCCGGTGCGCCGGGTCGGTGACCACCGTGTGGATCCGCCCCCACCGGCCCGTCGGGCGGCTCGGGCCCCGGTAGCCGCGGTACACGATGCCGATCGCGCAGGCCGCCGGCCCGCCGTCACCGGCCGGTACGACGAAGGCGAGCAGGTCCGGGTCGCGGCCCAGCCGGGCCCGCATGTCGTCGCGGAAGGTGGTGCGCCACGCCTCGTCCAGCGGTTCGCCGTCCAGCACCGCGACCCGCAGCCGCAGCAACTCGTCCGCGTCCGCCGGCCCGGCCGGCCGCACCGCGCCGTCCGCCGCGTCCTCACCCGCCGCGTCCTCACCCACCCGGGCCACCTCCGTCCGTCCCGCGCCGGCTCGCCGCTGCTGCGGGCCCCTACCCGCCCGCGCCCGGCCCGGAACCCCCGCCGGGCGCCGCGTCCTACGCGTCGGGCGGGGGCGTGAGGCAGGGGCCGACGGGCCGGCCGGGCGGTGCGGGATGGCTGAGCAGGGACCAGAGCATCCACCCCGTCAGCCCGTCGGGCGCGACCACGACCCGGCTCCAGCGCGTGCCCAGCGGCGAGATCCAGGTGTCGACGATCTCGGCCGGATCGCCGCACCGGGCCAGGCCCAGCACCGCGCCGTCGACCGAGTGCTCGCGCCGTACGTTGGCCGCGCTCGCGGCGACCACCCAGCCGCGCGGCGCGTCCGGCGGCGGCGGGACGCGGCGGGGCTCCGGCGGCGGCCTGTCGTGGGTCGCCACCGCCACCGCCGGGACGGTGAGGACCAGGAGGGACAGCGCGGCCCAGGCGGCCCTTCCTACGTGTGCAGACATACCGGGCCCAACGAGTGGGCCCGGCGGTCGCGGACCGTGCTGCGGCCACGGCCACCCGGAAGGCCCTCCCGCCTCGCCCAGGAGGGTGCACCGGTCAGGGGGCCCACGACCCCGGTCAACGGGCCCACGAACCCGGGCGGCCGGCCGCTCCGTGGGTGGCGGCCCCTACCATGTGCGGCATGAACACTGGGGGGCCGGAGACGCGGCTCATCGACAACCGCTTCGAACTGCTGGAACGCCTCGGCGGCGGAGGCATGGGCCTGGTCTGGCGCGCCCGCGACACCATGCTGCACCGCGAGGTGGCGCTCAAGGAGGTCCGCCCGCAGGACCCGGCGATGGCCGCGGCCGACCCGACCGCCGCCGACGAACTGCGCGAGCGCGTGCTGCGCGAGGCCCGCGCGCTCGCCCGACTCCAGCACCCGAACGTCGCGGTGATCCACCACATCGTCGACACCCCCGGCCACCCCCACCCGTGGCTGGTCATGGAGCTGGTCTCCGGCGGAAGCCTCGCCGACCGCATCGCCCGCGGTCCGCTCACCGTCCCCGAGGCCGCCCGGATCGGCCGCGGCGTGCTCGCCGCGCTGCGCGCCGCGCACGCGGCCGGTATCCAGCACCGCGACGTCAAGCCCGGCAACGTGCTGCTGCGCGCCGACGGCACCCCCGTGCTCACCGACTTCGGCATCGCCGCGATGCAGGACGCCACCGCGCTCACCGCCACCGGCGCGCTGATCGGCTCGCCCGAGTACATAGCCCCGGAACGGATCCGCGGCGAGGAGGGCAACCCGTCCTCCGACCTGTGGTCGCTCGGCATGCTGCTGTACGTCGCCGTCGAGGGCCACCACCCGCTGCGCCGCGGCACCACGCTGGCCACGCTCGCGGCCGTCCTCGACGAGCCGCTGCCGCCGCCGACCCGCTGCGGGCCGCTGGGGCCGGTGCTGGCCGCGCTGCTGGCCCGTGACCCGGCGGTGCGGCCGGACGCCGCGCAGCTCGACCAGGCGTTCGCCGCCGCCGAGCCGGGCGCGCTCGGCGGTCCGGCGGCGATGGCGCCGCAGCCGTACTGGCCGCCGGCGCCCCCGCCGGTCGCCGATCCGTACGGGTCGCCGCACGCGGCTCCGTCCACCGGCACGCACCCCGTCCCGAACCCCGTCCAGGATGCCGTCCCGCCGGGCGCGGCGTATCTCCCCGGGCCCGGCGGCGCACCCCTCCCGGGCGGCGGGCCCGCCGACGTCACCGGGACCCAGTACCTGGGCACGGCCGCCCCCGCCGAGCCCCCGCCGCCCGCCCGCCGCCGGACCGGCGCCACGATCACCCTCGCCGTCGCCGGCGTCGCCCTGGCGGGCGTGCTCGCCTGGACGCTGCGCCCGGACGGCACCGGCGGCGCGACCGACCAGGGCGGCGCCCCCAACGGGCCGGCCGCCGCACCGTCCGCCACCCCGCCCGCCGCGCCGCCCGCGACCGGTACCGCCTCCAAGCCCACCTCCACCTCCACCTCCACCTCGCCCCCCACCCCGACCCCGACCCCGACCGCCCCCTCCGCCCCCTCCGCCGCCCCGACCGCCAAGCCGCCGGCGAACGCCCCCAAGGACCTGGTGACCCCGGACGGCGTGCGCACCGTCGTCGCGGCCATCACCGCGCAGAGCGGCGGCACCAAGGTCAAACAGCTCGCCGTCCACCCCGAGCACGCCAGCGCCCAGGTGCCCACCGCCGACGGCCGCGGCTACGACTGGTACGACTACCGGGACGGCAAGGTCACCAAGCGCCCCGGCTCCTCGATGGGCAAGGACAAGCCGGTGGACCTCGCGCAGTACGACTGGGACGCCGTCCCCGCCCTGCTGAAGAAGGCCGGTGAGACCCTCAACGTGCCGAACCCGACCAGCCGCTACCTGCTCATCGACACCTGGTCGGCCGACGGTGTGGCGAGCATCCGGGTCTACCTCTCCAACGACTACCACATCAGCGGCTACCTGCTGGCGGACAGCAAGGGGAACGTGCGCCGCACCTTCGCCGCCGACTGAGCCGGCCGGCGGCGGGCCCGGCCACGGACGGTGCACCAGCGCAGGGCGCGCGGCCCGCTCCGGGCCCAAGCTGGACGGGTGAGCGAGAACCACCATGTCCTGCTGCTCGACTTCACCGACCGCGCCGCCTGCCGCGCCGCCTTCGACGAGGCCGCGCACCTGCCGGGCCTGCGGCAGTCCGCGATCGTGGAGCGCCGGACCGACGGCACCATCGACTTCCCGGCCAGCCAGGTGCGCGGGGCGGGCGCGCCGACCGTGGGCGCGGGCGTGGTCGGCGGCCTCGCCGGGGTGCTCGGCGGCCCGATCGGCGTCCTACTGGGCTGGGCGGCCGGCACGGCGCTCGGCAACGCCGCCGAGACCTGGCGCGACCACGAGGGCGGCGCCGGGCTGATCGTGCTCAGCGAGGAGGTGGACGAGGGCCACAGCCTGCTGGTGCTCGACCTCGTCGAGACCTCACCGCGGCCCGCCGACGACCTGGCCGCCCGCCACGGCACCACGCTCCGCCGCCTGCCCGCCGCCGAACTCGCCGAACGGGTCAAGGCGGCCCGCCGCGCCGCCGAGGAGTCGTAGAACCCGGCCCCCGGCTCAGCGGGGTGCGGTCGCCGAGGCCAGGAACATCGGCAGCGCGAGGAAGAGACGGTCGGCCGCGGCCCGTTCGCGCTGCTCGGCGGTCCAGCCCTGCGCCTGCTCACGGGTGAGCGCGCCGGCCGCGCGGGCGGCCTCGGCCAGGCCGGTGAGCAGCGGCAGCGCCGCCGGGCCGGTCCGGACGAGGGTGTGCACCTCGACCGCGACGTCCGCGAACCCCGCGTCCAGCAGCAGGGCGCGGTAGCGGCGGGCGGCCCGCGGACGGACGGTCAGCCCGGCGCGGGCGTGCACGACGGCGCGGGTGAGCACCGGATCGTCGGAGTCGACGACCACGGTGTCCCAGTCCTGGCCGACCAGTACGATCCGCCCGCCGGTCACCAGGACCCGGCGGGCCTGCGCGAGCGCGCGCCGCGGATCGTCCAGGTCGTGGAACACCTTGTCGGCGCGGTAGCCGTCCACCGAGGCGTCCGGCAGCGGCAGGTCACCGGCGTCGCCGACCCGCAGGTCCGCCGCGGGCCACCGGCGGCGGGCGACGGCGATCGTGCGCGCGTTCGCGTCCACCCCGACGGCCCGGGCACCGAGCCCGTTCAGCTCCGCCACCGCCCGCCCGGCGCCGCAGCCGACGTCCAGCACCGTGCCGCCGGGCCCGGCACCGAGCAGCTCGTACGAGCGGAAGCGCAGCCGCTCGGCGTCGGGGAGGCGGTCGGCCGCGTCGAGGCGCGCGAGGAGACCGCCGGCGTCCCGTACTTCGTCGTCCGGCGTGGTGGAAGGACTCTGCTCACTGGTCATGCACGCCATGCTGGGACTTAATGTCGACATGAAGTCAACCGAGCCCCCGACACCGCACACCGACGAGGACGCGCCGATGGCCATCGGCGCGCTGGCCGGGCGCTTCGGCCTCGCCACGCACGTCCTGCGCCACTGGGAGTCGGTGGGGCTGCTCGCCCCGGCCCGCGACGGCGCCGGCCGCCGCCGTTACGGCCCCGCCGACCTCACCCGGGTGGCCGTGATCCTGCGGGCCAAGCAGGCGGGGCTGTCCCTCGACGCCGTCCGCGCCCTGGTCGCCGCCGACGGCGACGCGGGCGCGCGCCGGGCCCTGCTGAGTGCCGAGGCGCAGGCGCTGCGCGCCCGCATCGCGGCGGCGCGGGCCTCCCTCGACCTCCTGGAGTGCGCGCTCGCCTGCGACCACGAGGACGTCACCCGGTGCGCCCGGTACCGGCAGGCCGTGGCCGGGGGCACGGGCGTCTGCCCGCCGTCGCGCCCGGAGCCGAAAAGCGCGTGCCGCCCGCCGTCGGATGGAGCAGCATGACCCGTATGTCCGAAACCTCAGTGCTCACCCGTGCCGAGGCCGTCGAGCGCCACCGGCTGCTCGACGTCCGCACCGTCCACGTCGACCTCGACCTGACCCTCGGCCGGGAGGTGTTCGGCTCCACCACGGTGATCCGCTTCGGCTGCACCACCCCGGGAGCGGGGACGTACCTGGACGTCAAACCGTCCGGGCTCCGCCGGGTGGTGCTGAACGGCCGCGAACTGGACGCCGCCGCGCTGCGGGCCGGGCGCTTCCCGCTGACCGGTCTGGCGGCCGACAACGAGCTCACCGTCGAGGCCGACATGGCCTATTCGCACACCGGCGAGGGCATGCACCGCTTCACCGACCCCGCCGACGGCGAGGACTACGTCTACACCCAGGCCTTCCTCGACGACGGCCCGCGGGTGTTCGCCTCCTTCGACCAGCCCGACCTCAAGGCGCGGTACACGGTCTGCGTCACCGCGCCGCAGCAGTGGACCGTGGTCGGCAACGGCGTGGGCCGCCAGGTCTCGCCGGGCCGCTGGGAGTTCGCGCCCACCCCGCCGATCAGCAGCTACCTGGTCGCCGTGGTGGCCGGCCCGCTGCACTCCGTGCGCGCCGAGCACGACGGGATCCCGCTCGGTCTGCACTGCCGCCGCTCGCTCGCCGCGCATCTGGACGCCGACGCCGCCGAGCTGCTGGAGATCACCCGGCAGGGCTTCGACCACTACCACCGGGCCTTCCGGCACCGCTTCCCCTTCGACAGCTACGACCAGTGCTTCGTACCGGAGTTCAACGCCGGCGCCATGGAGAATCCGGGCTGCGTCACCCTGCGCGACGACTACGTCTTCCGCTCCGCCGTGACCGACACCGAACGCGAGCACCGGGCCATGGTCGTGGTGCACGAGATGGCGCACATGTGGTTCGGCGACCTGGTCACCATGACGTGGTGGGACGACCTGTGGCTCAACGAGTCCTTCGCCGAGTACATGGCCTACCGCGTCACCGCCGCCTCCACCCGCTTCACCGGTGCCTGGACCGGCTTCGCCGCCAACCGCAAGACCTGGGGCTACGACGCCGACCAGCGCCCCTCCACCCACCCGGTGGCACCCACCACGGTGGAGGACACCGCCCAGGCGCTGCAGAACTTCGACGGCATCTCCTACGCCAAGGGCGCCGCCGCCCTGCGCCAACTGGTCGCCTGGCTCGGTGAGGAGGCCTTCCTGGCCGGCGTCAACGACCACGTCGACGCGCACGCCTTCGGCAACGCCACCCTCGACGACCTGCTCCGGGCGCTGGCGGCGGCGAGCGGCCGCGACGTCCACGGCTGGGCCGACCGCTGGCTGCGCACCACCGGCGTGGACACCCTGCGGGTGACCGACGGCCGGATCGCGCACACCTCGGCCGACGGCGTCCTGCGCCCGCACCGGCTGACCGTGGGCCACTACCGGCGCACCGCCGGGGGCGGCCTGGAACTCGCCGACCGGGTGCCGCTCGACCTGCCGGCCGATGGCTCCGGGGCGCGGCCGGGCACCGCCGAGCTGACGCTGCCCAACGACACGGACCTCGGATTCGTCAAGGTCCGGCTCGACCCCGGCTCCTGGCGGACCGTGCGTTCCTCGCTCGGCGCCGTGCCCGAGGACCTGGCCCGGGCGGTGCTCTGGGGCTCGGCCCGGGACCAGGTGCTCGACGGGGAGCTGGCGCCGGGGGAGTACCTGGAGCTGGTCGCCGCCCACCTGCCCGGCGAGAGCTCGGTGCACCTGGTGGACGCGGTGCTCTCCTTCGCCCGCGGGTTCGTCGTGGACTGCGCGGTGCCGCCGGCCGGGCGGCCGGCGGCGCTGGCCGGACTGGCCGGGGTCTGCCGGAGCCTGCTGCGGCGCACCGACGGCGAGCCGGAGCGCGGTGAGCCGGACCGTGGTGAGCAGGACCGTAGTGAGCCGGACCGCACCGGTCTGCGCCTGGTGGCCGTGCGCGGCCTGATCGGCACCGCCGACGACACGCGGACCGCCGAACTGCGCGACTGGCTGGCGGCCGGCACGGTACCCGGCGGCCCGGAGCTCGACCCGGACCTGCGCTGGCTGTTGCTGCTGCGGCTGTGCGTGCACGGCGCCGCGGGTGAGCCGGAGATCGCCGCCGCGCTCGCCGCCGACCCCAGCAGCACCGGCGAGGAGGGCGCCGCCCGCTGCCGCGCCGCACTGCCCGACCCGGGGGCCAAGGAGGCCGCCTGGCAGGCGCTGTTCCACGGCGAGCTCTCCAACTACCTGGCGAGTGCCACCGCCGAAGGCCTGTGGCAGCCCGAGCAGGCCGACCTGCTGGACGAGCTGACCGTGCGCTACTTCACGGAGCTGGGGCCGGCCGCGGCCCGCCGCGGACCCGCGCTGGCGCGGGTGCTCACCGCGGTCGGCTTCCCCGTCTTCGCCGCCACCGAACGGACAGTGCGGGCGGCCGAGGCCTGCCTGGCCGACCCGGACCTCACCGCGGCGGCCCGGCGCGGGCTGGTGGACCGGCTGGACACGCTGCGCCGCGCGGTCCGGGCGCGGGCGCTGGCGGAGGGGTAGCAACCGGCGGGCGGCGGGGCGACGTGGTTCGTCGTTCCGCCGTCCCGTCGTTCCGCCGTCCCGTCGTTCCGCCGTCCCGTCGTCCTGTCGTTCCGCCGCCGTCGGCCCCCGGGCCGACCGGTTCAGCGCCGCCCGCCCCCGTCCGGTGCCGCGTCCAGCAGGACCTGGCCCGCCGGCGTGCGGTGGTACAGCACCGAGCGGCCCGCCCGGCGGCGCAGCGCCAGCCCGGACTCGCGCAGGATCCGCAGATGGCGGCCCACCGAACCGAGCGGCAGCCCGGTCAGCGCGACCAGCTGACTGGTGGTCTTCGGCGCGTCGAGCAGGGTGAGCAGCTCGGCCCGGCCCGGCCCCAGCAGGGCGGCCAGCGCCCCCGGCACCGGGGGACGGCCCTCCTCGGCCAGCACGCCCGAGCACGGGTAGACCACCGCGTACCGGCTGCCTCGCGCCGCGCGCCGCCGTCCGTCGACCGGCGGCACGTCCCAGCACAGCCAGCTCTGCTGCGGGGTGACCGGGACGAACAGCAACCGCACCCCGGTGAGGTCCAGCGGCTCCGGTCCGTCGTCCCGGTGGCCGATCCCCAGGCGGTCTCCGCCGAGCCAGCGCATCCCCGGCCGCAGGTCGCTCAGCGCGTCCGCCCAGCCGCCCGCGCCGAGCCGGGCGGTGCGCGCCAGCACGTCCGCCTCGATGATCCGCCGGCGCCGCGCCCAGCCCGGCTCGACGGTCTCCGTCCACACCCAGGCCAGCAGGCCGGCGGCGCGCTCCGCGAGGTCGTCACGGTGCAGCGGGGACGGCAGCGGGCCGCCCAGGGTCTCGGCCAGATCGGCCCGGGCGACGGCCGGCGGCGTCGCCCGGACCTCCGCCAGCTCCCGGGCGAACAGCGCCCCATCCGTGCGGGGGCCGCCCGTGCGGGGGCCGTCCGCGCGGTGCTGCTCGGCTCCCGGCGTCGGGGTGAGGAAGGTCGCGTTCCAGCGCGGGCCCAGCGCGGCCCGGACCACCGCGGCGGTGACCGGGTCGGCGGCCAGGCGCTCCCGGTAGCGGGGGAGTGCGGCGTCCAGCCAGCGCCGCTCGCCCGGGTGGGCGCCGCCGCCCCGGTGCAGCGTCTTCAGCGCGGCGACCGTCTCGGCCAGCGGGGAGAGCACGAACCGGCTCCCCGCCAGGGTGTCCGCGTCCAGCCGCCACCAGCCCATCGCCCCTGCCCCTCGCCGCCGTTCACCTGCGCGGTTCGCCCACGTTTCGCCGCCCGGCGAAAACCTAACGCCGCGCCGGCCGCGCCGGAAAGACTCCGCCGCATGCGCACCTACCGAGAGCTGTTCCGCCGGCGCGAGTTCACCGCCCTGTTCCTGTACTCCGCCGCCCAGACGGCCGCCCAGACGGTGGCCGGGCTGGCGCTGGGCGTGCTGGTGTTCCGGCGGACCGGATCGCCGCTGCTCGCCTCGCTCGCCATGTTCGGCCCGGCCCTCGCCCACCTGCTCGGGGCGGTCACCGTGCTGTCGGCCGCCGACCGGCTCCCGCCGCGCGCCGCGCTGACCGGGCTGGGCCTGCTGCTCGCCGCCGGCACCGGCGTCCAGGCGCTGCCCGGGCTCCCGGTGGCGGCGCTGTTCCCGGTCCTGCTCGCCTTCGGCGTGGCGGGCGCGGCGGGCGGCGGGGTGCGCTACGGGCTGCTGCACGAACTCCTCAGCCAGGACGGCTACCTGGTGGGGCGCTCCGCCCTCAACCTGGCGGCGGGCCTGGTCCAGATCGGCGCCTTCGCCGTCGGCGGGGCGCTGGTGGCCGCGCTCGCGCCGTCCGGCGCGCTGCTCACGGCCGCCGCCCTGCACCTGCTGGCCGCGGGCACCGCCCGCGCCGGACTGCGCCCGCGCCCGCCCAGGGCCGCCGGCCGGCCGTCCGTCGGCGGCACCTGGCGGGTCAACGCGAGGCTCTGGTCCTCCGCGCCGCGCCGGTACGTCTACCTGGCGCTGTGGGTGCCCAACGGCCTGATCGTGGGCGTCGAGGCGCTCTACGTCCCCTATCGCCCGGAGGCGGCCGGTCTGCTGTTCGCGGTGGGGGCGCTCGGCATGCTGGTCGGGGACGTGCTCGCCGGACGGTTTCTGCCGGCCCGGTGGCGGGAGCGGCTGGCCGTACCGCTCTGCGCGCTGCTCGCCGCGCCGTACCTGGGCTTCGCGCTGGAGCCCGCGCTGCCCCAGGCGGCCGCGCTGGTCGCGGTGGCGACCGTCGGGTACGCGGCGGGGCTGCTGCTCCAGGAGCGGCTGGTGGCGCTGACGCCGCCCGAGCTGAGCGGGCAGGCGCTCGGCCTGCACGGGTCCGGCATGGTCGCCCTGCAGGGCGCCGGCGCGGCGGCGGCGGGCGCGCTCGCCGAGGCGACCTCGGCCACCACCGCCATGGCCGGGACCGCCGCCGCCTCGCTGGCCGTGACCGCGCTGCTCGCGCCGGGCCTGCGGCGCTCGCGGGGGAGTGACGGTGCCCGCTGCTAGCATCCGCGCACATCCGAACGAAGATCGAACAGGGCGGGGCGCGGTGCGGGAAGACCAGCTGCGGAAGCAGGCGCAGTCACAGGATCCGGATCCGGACGGGAGAACGCCCCGGCGCCGCCGCATCGCGATCGGCGTCGCGGCGGGCGTGTGCACGGCGGCCCTGGTGGGCGCGGACGGCTGGGCGATGAGCGGCTCGGACGCCGTGGAGCCGGTGCCCGAGATCCCCTCCGCCCCGGCGGCCCCGCCCGTCCAGCCGCCGGCCCCGCCGGTGCCCCCGCCCGCCGACCCGAAGCCGGCCCCCAAGCCGACCGCCGACCCGCCCGAGAGCCCCGGCCCGGACCAGGGGACCGTCCCGCCGCGCCCCACCTCCTGCCCGCCCGGCCAGATCGCGTCCTGGGACGGCTGCCACCCCCTGCCCCCGCCGATCACGCTCTCCTGACCGCCCCACCGCCCGGTTCGCGCCGGGCGGTCTTGATCGCTCATTAGTTGAATGCTAAATTACTTCCGACGCCAGGGCCCGACCCCCAGGAGGACGAAATGAGCACGATCGCCGTCGCCGACAACCCCGAGAAGTCCCGTTACGAGATCACCTCGGACGGGGAGCTCGCCGGCTTCGCTGAGTATCACCGCTACGAGGACGAGATCGCCTTCATCCACACCGAGATCGACCCGCGATTCGGCGGCCAGGGCCTCGGCGGAATCCTCGCCCGCGCCGCGCTCGACGACGCCCGCGCCAACGAGCTGGCCGTGCTCCCGTACTGCCCGTTCATCCGGGGCTGGCTCACCAAGCACCCCGAGTACCACGACCTCGTCCCGGCCGCCAAGCGCGAGCGGTTCGGCCTGTGACCGCCGAAGCGACCGGCGCGGTCCCGGCCGCCGGGCCGGAGTTCGTCCGCGCGGCGGGCGCCGTCGCCACCAGCACCGCCGACGACTACCGCGTCGACATCCGCTCCGGCCGCCACCAGCTGGCCGCCGACGAGCCCGAGTCGGCCGGCGGCGCCGACACCGCCACCACCCCGGTCGGCCTGCTGCTCTCCGCGCTCGGCTCCTGCACCGCGATCACCCTGCGGATGTACGCCCAGCGCAAGCAGTGGCCGCTGACCACCGTGCGCGTCCACCTCGGCTACGAGAAGGGCCCGGAGAAGGCCGTCCGCATCACCCGGCGGATCGACCTGATCGGCGACCTCGACGACGCCCAGCGCGCCCGCCTGCTCGACATCGCCGACCGGACCCCGGTCACCCGGGCCGTCTCCGCCGGCACCCCCATCGTCCCGGCCGCCCCGCGCGCCTCGACCTCCGGAAACGGGGCCCACCATGGCTGAATCCGACCTCGTCACCGCCGCTCCGACCGTGCGCGGCGGCCGCGCCGACACCCCGGGCGGCGCCGTCCACGAACTCCTCGCCCCGCGCGAGACCGCCCTCGGCGGCAGCACCGTCGTCCGCCGTCTCCTCCCGAACCTCGGCCGGCGGATGGTGGGCGCGTGGTGCTTCGTGGACCATTACGGTCCGGACGACATCGCGGACGAGCCGGGCATGCAGGTGCCCCCGCACCCGCACATGGGTCTCCAGACGGTCAGCTGGCTGCACGCCGGTGAGGTGCTGCACCGCGACAGCCTGGGCAGCCTGCGGACGGTGCGCCCGCGCGAGCTGGGCCTGATGACCTCCGGCCGGGCGATCTCCCACAGCGAGGAGTCCCCCCGCCCGCACGCCCGCTTCCTGCACGGCGCCCAGCTCTGGGTCGCCCTCCCGGACGCCCACCGCCACCGCGAGCCCGCCTTCGAGCACCACGCCGAGCTACCCACCGTCACCGCCCCGGGCCTGCACGCCACCGTCATCCTCGGCACCCTCGACGGCGCCACCTCCCCGGGCACCACCCACACCCCCCTCGTCGGCGCCGACCTCACCCTCACCGCCGGCACCGGCCTGCGCCTGCCCCTCGACCCCGACTTCGAGTACGCCGTCCTCACCATGTCCGGCACCACCGACGTCGACGGCGTCCGCCTCGGCCCCGGCTCCATGCTCTACCTCGGCACCGGCCGCCGCGAACTCCCCCTCCACGCCCCCACCGACGCCGCCTTCCTCCTCCTCGGCGGCGAACCCTTCGCCGAGAAACTCGTCATGTGGTGGAACTTCATCGGCCGATCCGGTGACGAGATCGTACAGGCACGAAACGACTGGGAGAAGGGAATTCGCTTCGGTGAAGTGCACGGCTACGACGGGGCCCGGCTGCGGGCGCCGGAGCTCCCCGACATCCCACTGAAGGCGCGTGGACGAGTGCGCTGACCTGCGGAGACGCGGCGCATATGACGTTCGCTGCTCTACTGCTGGTCGGCTACTTCAGGCGGCTGGGGCCGTTGGCGCAAGGTACCGGTCCGCCGATTCCCGATTCGAGGAGCGCGCGGAAATCGGGGCTGCCCTGATTCTCAGGTGTCACTGTGTGCCGCAGGGTTTGATCAGCTTAATGCTGACTCTTTGCTGACTTTTCTGATGGTGAGTCAGTCCCCTCGGTGGGGCGCCGCCGCGTTCCCGGCTCGCGCATGTCGCGGTCCCTGAGGCTGGCAGAGGCGCGGTGCCGCTGGCCGTGCCCGGCCTCGCTGGCGGGGAGATCGGAGAACGGCCGTTCCTCTCACCGCGTATGGACTCCACACGCCTCCTTCAGTGCTTCCCGAAGCTCGGGGTGACTCTCCGCGCCGCCCTGCGTGACGCGCACGACTGGACAAAGGCGCCCGGAGCCAGCCGAACTACGTCAAATGACGGAAGCGACTGCCTGCGGAGCGTTCCTATGGTGTGGCTGGCGCACCGTCATGTTCTTGGCGTAGGCGGGAGGACCTGAAATCGGCGGCCGCATCGGACCCGGAACCGGAACCGTCCACGACGCCTCCGTCGGCGAGGACGATGCTGCCGCAGTGTTCCCGCTCACTCATCGGAACCACGCAGCGCCCAGGGGACGGGAACCGGCCGCTGGCCGGTTCCCGTCCCCTCGCCCATCCTCGAAAGGGAACCGAGATGCTCACGGAAGTCTCCGATTCGTCCACCACCCGCCCGCTGCACCGCCGCGTCCTCGTGTTCGCGGCGCTTCTCATCGCACTCGCGACCTCTCTCCTGGCACCGGGTCCAGCCCGGGCCGACGTGAACGACCACGACATCGGTCACGTCTGGCTGAACCTGGGCTCGCCGGGCTCCTCCGCCCAGAACAACTACGCCGCCTTCGTCAACAGCCTGCGGCAGGCCGCCGGGCACGAGTACCGCAACGGCGTCTGGCAGACCCAGTCGCAGCCGACCAGTCGGCTGATCCGCATCGACCTCACCTCGCCGGACGGCCGCACGGTGTGGCTCTGGGTCACGCCGCACGACCTGTACCTGCGGGGCTTCACCAGCCAGGCCAACGGGACGACCTATTTCTTCAACGACTTCACGGACTTCCCCAACCTCTTCCAGGCCCTGAGCGGCCACCCGCTGCTGCCCCCGAACCACAGCCTCAGCCAGCTGTCCTTCGGCTCCAACTACAACGCCATGCGGCAGGCCGCGGGCCGCGGCCGTGAGTCGATGCCGATCGGGTGGAACGACCTCACGGCCTCGATCGACAACCTCGCGAGCACGGGCTACCCGTACGGCGCCGCCCAGCAGAACGTCGCCAGGTCGCTGATGTTCATGATCCAGTTCACTTCCGAGGCCGCGCGGTTCTGGGACGTCTACGGCGTCACCCGGGACATCCAGGGCGGCAACCGGCCGGTGTACCAGGGCCTCCCCGAGCGGCAGCAGTACCTGGAGAACTCCTGGGACCAGATCTCCCGGTACGCCTACGACGTCAGCAACAACCCCAACACGCCGCCGGTCAACGTCACCGGGGTCGGCATGTTCTACTCCTTCGGCGACGTGCAGCGCTGGATGGCGATGCTGATCGGTGTCACCAGCCAGGTCAGCTCCACCGGCGACTGGAACCACGCCGAGCTCTGACCCGCTGGTCCGGGCTTGGGCGCGTGGGTCCCGCCGGCAGCCGGGTTCGAAGGTGGAAACCGCCGGATGCCCTGACCGTCCCCGCGAGCCCGGTGGCCCGGCCTCGTGGGGACGGCCGCTCCTTGAGTCCGAACGGCCGACGCACTCCGTCCTCCGACGACCCTCCGACGGTGGTGGCCCGGCTCCAGCACCAGCTGGCGCTCCTGCGTCGAAGAGCGGTTGATCGGGAGCATCCGTCCGTCGGCGGTCAGCGAGGCGGGCGTTCCACTCCCTCCAGCGCGTCGCGGAGGGAGGCCCGGCTGGTGATGCCGAGTTTGGGGAAGGCCTGGTAGAGGTGGGTGGAAACGGTGCGGGGGGAGAGGTAGAGCCTGGCGCCGATCTGTTTGTTGGACAGTCCGAGGGCGGCGAGGCTGGCGATCTCCCACTGCTGCGGCGTTAGCGGGCCGCGGTCGCCGGCGCCGCGGGCCGGGGCGCCGCAGGCGCGCAGTTCCGCGCCGGCGCGCTCGGCCCAGGGGGCGGCGCCGAGCCAGCCGAAGGCCTCCCTCGCGGCAGCCAGGTGGTGCCGGGCCTGCGCGGGGGCCTTGGCCCGGCGCAGGCGTTCGCCGTAGTAGAGGCGGATCCGGGCCTGCTCGAACGGCCAGCGCTCGGATCCGCCGACCGCCAGCGCTTCCCGGTACCGCGCCACGGCCTCGTCGTCGTCCGGGGCGGCGAGACCGGCTGCGGCGAGCACGACCATCCTCAGCCGCGGCGAGACCGTGTCCAGGCCTGCGGCCTGTGCGGCGGCCACGTGGTTCAGCGCCCGGTCGCGTCGTCCGGTGCGCACCGCGGCCTCGGCGGCGTCGAGGAAGACCCACAGGGCCTGTCCGACGAAGGGCGCCAGTGTTCCCGGTGCGGAGATGACGCTCAGGTGCCGGTTCGCCTGCTCGAACTCGCCCTGCGCCAGGGCGATCGTCGCCCGGACCTGCGCGGCGTACCGGCGTACTGCTTCGGCCCGCCGGGAGCCGGCCCACTGGTCCATCCGGTCGGCGCAGGCGCGGGCGGCGTCGAAGTCGCCGCAGGCCGCGGACACGCAGCCAAGGGTGAACGTCGCCGTCCAGGATCGCAGCGGACAGTCGAACTCCTCGCAGAGGTCCAGCGCCTCACGGCAGAGGCGCCGCGCCTCTGACCACCGTCCGGAGAACCAGGCGTGGCTGCTCAGCAGGGACAGGGCCTGGATCGCCGGGAGGATGTTCTCGCCCCGGCCGCCCCCGGCTGCCATGCGCCGCAGCGACTCCTCGACCAGGCCCAGGCGGTCGCCGTAGGCGCAGGCGGTGCCCACCTTCAGGATCCGGACCGGGTCCCGCTCGGTGGTCAGTGCCGCGGCCGCGGCGTCGAGCCGCGCCCAGTCCGACGGCCGGGCCCTTGCCGGGTCCCCGAAGACGGTCCGCATGAGGTGGAGGGTGTCCGGCACGGGGTCGAGTCCGTCCGCCAGAACGTCGAAGTCCGCCCACAACTCGGCACGCCCGCCGTAGACGCAGACCATGAGCAGCGCTGCCAGCGCCTCCGGCAGGGCCGCGTCCGGGCTGCGGGCCGACCGTCGCTGCTCGATGGCCCCGCCGAGCAGCCGGAAGGCCGTGTCGACATCACCGTAGCTGTTGAGCAGGAACACCGAGGCCGCCATCGCCTGGGGGAGGGAGTCGGCGTCGGGGTCCGCCTCACGGGCGTCCTCCAGCAGACGGGGGACCTCGCGCAGGCCTCCCGTCAGGCTGGCGCCCACGTACGCCGCGCCGGCCAGCAGACGGGCGCGCTCCGCCCCGGTCGGGCTCAGCCCGGCGGCGCGGACCAGGGCCTCCACCGCGTTCGGCCCGTCGCCGCGGCGGGCGCTGACCTCGGCGACCTCCTCCAGGAGGGCCGCGATCTCCGCATCGGGGCCGATCGAGGCCTGCGCCAGGTGCCAGACCCGTTGCTCGGGCACACCGGTCCACGCCTCGGCCAGCGCGCGGTGCACGCCGCGCCGCTGGTCACTGGAGGCCAGGTCGACCACGGCCGAGCGGATCAGCGAGTGTCGGAAGCTCAACCGGCCGGTGGCGTCGTCGATGTGGACCAGCCGCACGCGCTCGGCCGGCGCCAGGTGCTTCAGACCGCACCGGCCGGCCACGGCGCGTCGCACCACCTGGAGGTTGCCGCTGCCCTCCAGCGCCGCGACGAGCAACAGGTGCCGGGTCGGGGCCGGCAGGGTCCTGACCCGGGCGGCGAAGGCCGCCTGCAGCCTCTGGGTCAGCGGGATGCTCCGCGGGAGCGGCGCGGCCGCGGTGCGCTGAGGGTCGGTCAGGGCCGCGGGGAGTTCCAGCAGGGCCAGGGGATTGCCCTCGGCGTCGGCGATCAGCCGACGGCGGACGCGGGCGGCCAGCGCCGGGAACCGGCGGGTCAGCAGCGCCTCGGAGTCGGCCGGGCTCAGCGGGCCCAGTTCGTGGACCGGTAGTCCGCCGTGGTCGAAGAAGCCCTCCTCCCCGGCTCTGGCGGCGCACACCAACCCCGCGCCGCTCCCCGGGAGTCGGCGTGCGACCCGCTCCAGGACCGCGGCGCTGGAACGGTCCAGCCACTGCACGTCGTCGAGGACCAGCAGGACCGGCCGGTGGTCGGACATGCTCTTGAGGAGCAGGACCACGGCCTCGGCGACCGCGTCAGGGCCGGGGACGATCCCCGGCTCGATGCCCAGAACCGTGGCCAGGGCAGGAGCCCCGGTCGCGGCGCGACGCAGCTCGTGCGTGGCCGTCAGCAGCTGTGACAGGGCCGAGTAGCTCGTTCGGGCGCGGTACTGGACGCCGGTGGCGCGCAGGACCTGGATCCCCTGGGCCGTCGCCCTGCCGGCGACGGCGCCCAGCAGCGCCGTCTTGCCCACCCCGGGCTCGCCCAACAGCACCACGGACCCGCCCGATTCCGGGACGGCGGCGATGAACTCGTCGAACCGGGCCAGGTCCGGTGACCGGCCGACCAGCGACCCGGGCGGGTCGTCCGGTGTCGTGTCCGGGGCCGATTCGTCCCTCATGCCGTGCCTCCACCTCGGGCGTTCCGGATGCCTCCATTGAAGCCGCGGGGAATGTCCGCGAGCCAGGGCGGAAGCAGGTGCGGACGGGCGGTGTCGGTCCTCCGGTCCGCCTCGGCCGGCCCGCCGGCGCCCCTACGTCATTTGACGGGAGCGGCCGCTCCGCCGGCGCCCCTACCGTCGCCTGCGGGGCCGGGCACCCGGTTCCACAGGCGGCTGGAGGAACGATGGATCAGGCACGCGGCAGTGTCGTACTCGTCCACGGAGGCTTCGTGGACGGCTCCGGGTGGCAGGGCGTCTACGACGTGCTGAAGGACGACGGCTACGACGTGGCCGTCGTCCAGAACCCCACCTTCTCCCTGGAGGGCGACGCGGACGTCACCCGCCACGTGATCGAGGGGATGCCCGGTCCGGTCACCCTGGTCGGACACTCCTACGGTGGCGCGGTGATCACCGAGGCGGGCACCCACGAGAAGGTCAGGGCGCTGGCCTACATCGCCGCGTTCGCCCCTGACCAGGGAGAGTCGGTCGCCACCCTGATCGCCGACCCGCCGCCGGGGGCACCGGTGCCGCCCATCCTGCCGCCGGTCGAGGGTTTCCTCCTCCTGGACCGGGACGCGTTCCCCGAAGCCTTCGCCGGTGACCTGCCGCAGGCCCGGGCCCGGTTCATGGCCGACTCCCAGGTCCCCTGGGGCCTGGAGGCCCTCAACGGCGCGGTGTCCCGGCCCGCCTGGCGCTTCAAGCCGTCCTGGTACCTCGTCGCCGCCGACGACCGGATGATCCCGCCGCCCGCCCAGCGCGCGATGGCCGAGCGGATCGGTGCCACCACCGTCGAGGTACCCGGCAGCCACTCGGTGTACCTCTCGCAGGCCGCCGCCACCGCAGATCTGATCAAGCGGGCCGCGCGCGGCTGACGCCGGCCCGGTGGTCCCCCGCCCCCACCCAGGAGGAGTCCCATGAGTACGGAAATCACCCGCCGGACGGTACTGGCCGCGGGAGCGGCGCTGGCAGGGTCGGCCGCCCTGTCGACGGGCGCCGGAGAGGCAGCCGCCGC
Organism: Kitasatospora sp. NPDC001527; assembly: GCF_040298605.1. Classification (NCBI taxonomy): domain Bacteria; kingdom Bacillati; phylum Actinomycetota; class Actinomycetes; order Kitasatosporales; family Streptomycetaceae; genus Kitasatospora; species Kitasatospora sp. NPDC001527. Next base: position 57,169 of record NZ_JBEPAM010000012.1, read on the forward strand.
CGAGACCGACAGCGCCGGAGAGCGGAGGCCGGGAGCGCGGCCCACCATCGTCCTGGTCCACGGCGGCTACGCCGACTCGTCGTGCTGGAACGCCACCATCGGCGAGTTGCAACGCAGGGGCTACCCCACGGTCTGCGGATCCAACCCGCTTCGCGGCATTCCGACCGACGCGCCCTACATCGCCGGCCTGCTGGACAGCATCGCCGGACCGGTCGTGCTGGTCGCCCACTCCATGGGCGGAACGGTCATCACCAACGCCGCCGCCGGGAAGGCGAACGTCAAGGCCCTGGTGTACGTCGCCGCGTTCGTGCCCGACGTGGGTGAGACGCAGGGCGAACTCATCGGGAAGTTCCCGGGGAGCGAGGTCCTCCCGGTGAGCGTACCGGTGCCGTACACCAAGGCCGACGGCACGAGGGGGACCGAGTTCTACCTGGGCAAGGACGGTCAGGCGGCCTTCGCCGCGGACCTCTCCAAGGCCGACTTCCGGATCCTCCAGGCCACCCAACGGCCGTTCGACGCCGACTCGTTCACCTACCCGACGACGGCCGCGGCCTGGCGGACGATCCCGGTCTGGGGCCTGGTCGCCGGCCGGGACAAGGCGATCCCGCCGGCGTGTGAGCGCTGGATGTACGCCCGCGCCAACGCCCGCAAGGTCGTCGAAGCGCCGACCTCCTCGCACGTCGTGATGCTCAGCCACCCCGGCGTTGTGGCCGACCTCATCCACGACGCCGCCAGGTCGGTCGGCTGACACGGCCACGGCCCGGGTCCGTCCCCTCATCGGCGGCCCCGGGCCTCCGGGGGTCCGTTCGGCCCACCGTCCCGGGGGCGTTCCCGAGAGCCGCTCGGCAAGTGCGCGCGCCGGCCTGCGGTCGACCTTGCCGTTCTTCCCCCGTGAGGGGCTGCGCGAAATGACGGTGGAGCGCTGACGGCGGCGTAGCCCGCCAGGTGGACGAGGCCGGGCAGTCCTCATGCCCACACCCCGGCAGCTGCGGGGAACAGCGCGCTCGCCCCCGGAACGGCCGCGTCGGCCGACTCGGCGGGCGCGGCCCACTGCGATGAGTCATAGTGTCGATACGCAGTGAAGTCATGCCGTCATGGCTTGATGTCCACGAAGGAGGAAGATCATGGCCGGCAGGGCCAGCATCGTTTTCGCCCACGGACTCTGGGCCGACGGGTCGTGCTTCAACAAGCTCATCCCCGCGCTCCAGGCCGAGGGCCACCAGGTGTCCGCTTCGCAGCACGGACTCGACTCCCTCGAGGGCGACGTCGCATGCGTGACCCGCTCCATCGATCACGTCCCCGGTCCGGTCGTGCTCGTCGGCCACTCCTACGGCGGCACCCTGATCACCAAGGCCGGCACCCACGACCGGGTGGGTGCCCTGGTCTACATCGCCGCGCTCGCCCCCAGCGAGGAGGAGACCTCGCAGGACCAGCAGGACAAGTTCGCCCGCACACCCGTCTTCGATCACATCGACGTCGCCGACGGCCGCATCTGGCTGCTGGAGTCGGGCATCGGCGACTTCTGCGGCGATCTGCCGGAAGCCGAGCAGAAGCTCGTCCTCGCGACGGGTGCCGTGCCGGTCCCCGACCTGTTCGACCAGCAGGTCCCCGGCACCGCTTGGCGCACGAAGCCGAGTTGGTACATCGTCGCGAACAACGACCGCACCGTGAACCCGGAGCTGGAGCGGGCCGCCGCCGAGCGCATGGGCGCCAAGACCTACGCCGTCGACAGCAGCCACGTGCCGATGCTCTCGCACCCCGACTTCGTCCTCGACGTCATCCGCGACGCCGCGAAGACCCTTGAGGCGTAGCGCCCTCGCCGAAGCGGTGTGAGGTTCCCGCGCCGCGAGTGCCGCTCTCTCACCCACGGTTTCGTTCCCGGGCGGCGGCGACGGCGGGGACCGTCCAGGACGGGTGGGTGTTGACCTCGGTCACGGTGGCTCCGGCCAGCCGCTTGTAGCGGGTCGCGATCCTCTCGGCCTCCCCGGCGGGCAGCGCCCCGCTGTTCTCCTCGGCCAGCGCGATGGTCTTCTCCGGTCCCAGGTCCCGGTTGGCCAGCACGATCGCGTTGACAGTCGGCCGGCGCATCCGGTCGTAGCGGCGGAGCGCGGCCTCGGCGTCGTCGTCCCGGGCGAGGCACCAGGCCAGCACCCGGCTGTCGACGACGGACTGCGAGCCGCCGTTCATGCCCATGGGGAACATCGGGTGTGCGGCGTCGCCGAGGAGGGTGACCCGCCCGAAGCTCCAGCGCGGCAGCGGGTCGCGGTCGGTCATCGGGTACTCGAAGACCGCCGAGGAGCGTTCGGCGAGCGCGGCGAGGTCGATCCACGGCAGGTTCCACGACGCCAGCCCGGCGCGGGCCTCGTCCGCGCCGACGCGGCGGCCGGGGCCGCCGGGAGGCGGGGCGGCCGGCCCGTGCCGGACCTCCAGCACCCAGTTCACCAGGGCGTCGGCGCCCGCGGTCGCGGGGTCCTCGATGGGGTAGGCGACGAACTTCGCGCCGGGGGTTCCTCCGGCCACCACGATCGACCGGCCGTCGAGGACGTGCGGGTGCGGTGCGACTCCACGCCACATGTGGACGCCGTTCCCGCGTGGGGAGCTCTCGTGCGGGTACAGGCGCCTGCGGACCACGGAGTCGATGCCGTCCGCGCCGACCAGCACCTCGGCGTCGTCGGCCACGGGCAGACCGCTCGACCGGTCCAGGAAGTGGGCGCGCACGCCGTCCGCGCTCTGCTCGAAGCGCTGGAACAGCAGGCCGGTACGGACCGAGTCCGGTCCCAGCCGCTCGCGCACCGCCGCCAGCAGCAGCAACTGCAGCCGGCCGCGGTGCACGGAGTACTGCGGCCACCGGTACCCGGCCGCGCGGCCCAGCGGTTCCTCCCAGACGGTCCGGCCCGCCCGGTCGCGGTAGCTGAGCCGGTGCGCGGGCAGGGCGACGGAGGCCAGTTCGCCCCCCAGGCCGAGTTCGGAGAGTTCCCGCACGGCGTGCGGCAGCAGGTTGATGCCGACGCCGACCGCCTCGACCTTCCGCGCCGCCTCGTACACCCGTGGCGCGAAGCCGGCGGCGTGCAGGCTCAGGGCGCAGGTCAGCCCGGCGATGCCGCCGCCGACGACGGTCACTCTCATCTGTCTGTCCTCGCCCTTTCGTCGGGCCGCGGGTCCGGCTGGCACCCTGTCACCAGGCTCGGCGCCCCGGCCGCGCGCGTCCAATACGCAGTGGTGATGGCAGCCGTCACGATCGCTGATCGCACAAGGCGCGTACCGGCGCCCGGAAAGTCGGATGCGGTCGCAATATGATTTCTCAGCTGGGCAGTTGGTAGTTTGTCGGCCATGGAGCTCCGTACCCTTGAGTACTTCGTCGCGGTAGCGGAGGAGCGGTCGTTCACGAAGGCGGCGGCCCGCTGCCATGTCGTGCAGCCCGCGATCAGCCAGCAGATCCAGGCCCTGGAGAGGGAACTGGGGGAGCCCCTGTTCGAACGGCTGCCCCGGCAGGTGGTCCTCACGTCCGGCGGCGCCGCCCTGCTGCCGCACGCCCGCGCCTGCCTGGCGGCGGCCGCGTCGGCCGTCCTGGAGTTCGCGGACCGGTCCGGTCTGCTCGGCGGCTCGTTCGCGCTGGGGACCGTCGGCGGCCTGGAAGGGACCGTCGTTCCCCGGCTGCTGGGGGAGTACCACCGCCGGTATCCGCGGGTCGCGGTGAGCCTCGCCGGGGCGTCCAGCCCCTCGCTGCTGACGAAGGTTCGCGACGGGGAGATCGACGCGGCTGTGGTCGCGGGGCCACCGGACGGCGAACCCGCCGCCGTCGCCTCGCGCGTGCTGCTGGAGGACCGGATCGTCGCGGTCCTCCCGGCCGGAAGCCGGTCCGCGAACCGTCCGATGACCCTCGACGAGGCGGTCCGGAGTCCGGTCATCAGCTACGGTCCCGACAGCGGGGTGCACGCGTTCATCCGCCGGGCCTTCGCCGCGCAGGGGCTTCGGCTGGACATCGCCTACGCGACGAACGACGTCGCCCTCCAACTCGCCCTGGTCGCCGAGCGGATCGGTGTCGCCCTGACCTCCCGCGCGAGTCCGGCCCTCGCGGCCGACCGGCGTTTCACCGTCGTGCCGCTGGAGCCCGCCATCCGCCTGCGGAAGGTGTTCGTCTGGCGGGCGGGCACCCGGCCGGGTGCGCCGCTGCGGGCCTTCCTCGACCTGTGGACGGAGCTGTCCGACCGCCCGTCACGCGACGGCGGTCCGGCGGTTCACGCGGAGCGGACCGTCTCCCGGTAGCGGCGGGGGGACAGGCCGGTGGTGCGTTTGAACGCATTGCTGAAGGCGCTCTCGGAGCCGTATCCGAGAGAGGTGGCGATGGCCGCCAGCGGTGTGTCCGCGCGGCGCAGTGCGTGCTCGGCCCGGTGCATCCGCCAGCGGCGCAGGTAGGCCAGCGGTGGGACACCCGCCACGTCCTTGAAGCGCTTGGCGAAGCTGGTGCGGGACATCGCCGCGGCCCGGGCCAGTTCGGCGAGGGTCCAGGGGCGGGCGGGGTCACTGTGCATCAGGCGCAGGGCGGGCGCGATGCGCTCGTCGGCGAGGGCGCGCATCCGGCCCGGCGGGCAGGGGCCGGCGTCCGCATCGCTGAGGAAGGCGCGCAGGACCTGGAGAAGGAGCAAGGGGGCGAAGTGGCCGGCGGCGAAGGACGCGCCGGGGCGGTCGGAGGACAGCTCGCGCAAGGTCTGTTCCATGAGCCAGCAGGCGGTGGCGGCGTCGGCCGTTGCGGCGCCGACGTGCAGCACGGGTGGAAGCGCGCCGAGCAGCAGGTCCTTCGCGGCCGTGTCGAGTTCCAGCTCGCCGCCGATGGTGACGGTGTCCCGGCCGCTCTCCCCGGCGTGGAGGAAGGGCGCGGTCGAGGCCCTGAGCAGGGGAAGCGCGTCAATCGCGGGCACCGCCGGGTCGCTCGCGAGAGCATACGCGCGGTCGCCGGCCAGGACGGCCAGTTCGCCGGCTTCGAGACGGACGGGTTGACCGGCGCCCTGCACCGTCAGCCAGACGGCGCCCCGCAGCACGGCCTGGATCCTGAGTCGGCCCGGCGCCGGGAAGGCCAGGGACCAGGTGCCGGCGGCCGTGAGGCCGCGCGACAGGGCGCAGCGGACGTCGGTGAGTTCGAGGGTCTCGCTGACGGGATCGCCCGGGGCGGCGCCGAAAGCGGGTGCGGACGGTGGTGCATCCATGTGCGGGACTCTCGCGCAAGTTGCGCGGACGGGCAAGCATTCACACGACGCTGTCGACTGGTCACGATGAGTGGCGGGTCGTGTGCGCACCGGACGCCGTGCGGCCCGTGCCCGGCCGCCGCCCGGTGGCCGGCCGACGAGTTCCAGGAGGTAGTTCCCATGGGCGGATTCCAGGACCGCGACAAGTTCCACCCGGACGAGGTGGTCCTCTCGGCGGCCGAGCGGCGCGTCATCGCCGAGCTCCTGACGGACGGTGGCCAGGCCGAGCCGGGCGAGTCCACCGACGAGGGCTGACGCAGCCTCGAGCCAGCAGGCCCAGGGGTGCCGGTCCGCGACCGGCCGTAGGCCGGCCGTCGCGGACCGCGCCCCGCTCAGCAGACGGGATGCCCGTGACCACCACCACCCACACCGCGCCTCCCCAGTGCGGGGAACGCGGCCTCACCCCGCAACAGGCGTTCACGAGGGCCGCGTCCGCGATCGCCGCCCTGGGGCTGGAGGCCGATCTGGCGCCGGTCCTCGACGGCAGCCCCGGGACGTGGCGATGCGTCCTGCGGCGCGGCGGCGAACCGCTGCGCACCGGGCTCGGGCTGGGCAAGGGCAGCCGGGCCGAGGCCCGTGCCGGGGCGCTGTTCGAGGCTCTGGAACACCAGCTCAGCGGGGTGGACGGACTCGCCGCCTCCGAGATTCGGTTGGCCTCCGCCCACCGCGTCGCCGGCGGCCCGCTCGGGCGGGACGTCGCCGCCGCACTGCTCGCCCAGGGGCCGGACCGGCCGCTGGGGTGCCTGCCCTACCGCTCGGTCGACGGCGGCCCGGACATCGACGTCCCGCTCTTCCTCTCCATGCCCGAGTACCTGCGACCGGCGGGGGAGGACCTGCGCCGCCAGGCCGGCGACACCTACGACTACCGGTCGGTGGGCCGCTACTCGGTCAACAACGGCTGGGCCGCCGGCGCCGATCCGGTCGAGGCCGCGGTGCACGCGATCAACGAACTGATCGAGCGGGACGCGCTGTCCATGCTGCTGATCGGCAGCTTCCTGCGCCAGCCCGCGCGCCGGCTCGTCGTGGTCGAGCCGGAGACGCTGCCCCCGGGCCCGGCCGCGCTCCTCGGTTTCGCCACCGCCCGCACCGGCCGCCCGGTGCACCTGATCGACATGACCACCGACCTGGGGGTGCCCGCGTACACGGCCTACCAGAGCGCACCCCCGGGGCAGCCCGCGCGGATCTGCGGCTGGGGGGCGTCGCTGTCCCGCGAGTACGCGATCTCCCGCGCGGTGAGCGAACTCGTCCAGCTGCACAGCACCGTGGGTCTGCGCGAGCAGTACGCGCACTTCCTTCCCGAGCAGCGCGACGACACCGGACCCTATCCGGCGCTGCACGCCTGCTACCTGTCCGACTTCACCGCTGCCCTGGCCACCGCCGAGGTCCGGCCGTTCGAGCCAACGGCGGTGCCCGACACCCCGGCAGGACACCTCGACCAGCTTCTCGCGTTGCTGGCGGACCACGGCTTCTCCGTCTACCAGCGCAATCACCACGTCACACCGGACCTCGCCGTGGTCAACGTGCTGGTGCCCGGCCTGGAGCGGTTCATGCTGGTCACCGACGGGCAGGTCGTGGTGCCCGGCGAGCGCGGACTCGCGGCGGCCCGCGGTGAGTGAGCTGCTCTGGCGCCCGCTCGCCGAGGGTGACGCCGCGCGGGTGGCCGGGCTGCTGGCGGCCTGCGAGCAGGCCGACCGCACCGACGACCGGCGCGACGCGCGGGACCTGCTCGACGACTGGGCGGCTCCGGGCATCGACCTGGCCGCCGGCACCGCGTCGGCCTGGGCCGGACCGGAGCCGGTGGCGTACGCGGTCACCCGGACGCGTGAACACGCGGACCCCGTCCACGAGATGACCCTGGACCTCGCGGTGCACCCCGCCCACCGGATGGCCGCCACCATGACGGACCTGCTCTCCCGGTGCCACCGCGCCGCGGTTCGCCGACACCGGGAGAGCTTCGGAAGCACCCCGCTGGAACTCCACGTCCGGACGCACGGCCACCGGCGCTGGCTCGCCGAGGCGCTCGACACCGCGGGCTACCGGCGGGTGCGGACCTACCGGGGCATGCGGCTCGACCTGGCGGAGCACGGGCCGGCGGCCGGGCCGGTGCGGCCGCCGGGGACCGTGCTGGTGCCGTTCGAGGACCACTACGACGCGCTGCTGCTGGCGGCCCGCAACGAGATCTTCGCCCACAACCCGGGCAGCGTCCCGATGACGCCCGAGGCATGGCGCCATTCCGTGACCGGAAGCCCGTACTTCCGTCCCGAGTCCTCCTTCCTGCTGCTCTCCGCCGACGGCCGGGAACTCCTCTGCTACCTGCTGTCCACCGAACTTGCCGAAGCGGGGCGGGAACGCGAGCTGTACCTCGCCAACGCCGGGACCCGCCCCGACCTGCACGGGCGGGGCCTGTACCGGGCCGTGTTCACCCACACGCTCGCCCGGGCGAAGGAGCGCGGCTACCGGTGGGCCGTCATGGACGTCGACTCCACCAACGCCATGGCGACCGGCGGCTTCTACGAACGCCTCGGCGCCCGCACCTTCCGCACCTGGACCGGACACGCGCTGGACCTCACCGGCGGCACCGACCGCGGGGGTGCCGCCTTCCGGCCCGACACCGGTCCGCCGCCCTGACCGGGCCGCGGGCCGGGCCCGGTGCCGGAGGTGAAGGCCTCATCCGTCGCAGGAGTCCCACCGGCGTTGCGATCGCCACCGTGCACCGCCCCCGTCGGGTGGGCCTACTGCCGCCAGGCCGCGACGAGGTTCTGGACCGGGTCGCCGCCCTCGCGGGCGAGGTGGAGGGCGCGGGCGCCGACCCACAGGACGGTGGGGCCGAGGTGGTCGGGGTACTGGCGGAGCATCGCGTGGAAGTAGGCGGTCGGGGTGTCGTGGGCGGCGAGGGTGGCCTCGGCGGTGTCGAGGTAGCGGCGGGTCTCGGCGATGAGGCGCTGGGCGTCGTCGTCGAGGTGCTTGTTCTGGTGGCTCGCGACGATGTGGCGCGGTCGTAGTGCGGCGACGGTGTCGATGGCCTTGCGCCAGGGGGCGAGGTCGCCGTCGGGGGACTCGGCGAGGTACATGTGCACGCCGTTGTAGAGGACGTCGCCGGCCACCACCAGGTCGAGGTCCGGTACGTGCAGGACGGCGCTGTCGGCGCTGTCCGCGTGGCCCACCTCGATGAGGTGGAGGTCGTGTCCTTCGAGGGTGAGGCGGTTGCCGGGCGCGGTGACGGCGGTGACGGGGGCGGGCGGGATCCGGCCGGGCCAGATCGCGTCCCAGAGCACCTCGCGGGCGTGGACGTTGGTGTGCATCTGGGGGATGGCGCCGGTGGTGGTGACCACCTGGGCGCCGAAGCGTTCGGCGAGCAGGCCGGCGGTGAACCAGTGGTCGCCGTGTCCGTGGGTGGCGACGATGTGGGTGAGGTGCTTCCCGCTCGCCTCGACCCAGTCGCCGACGTCCTGGGCCTGCTCGCGGGTCAGCGGCGGGTCGACGAGCACGGCGTCGTGCCGGCCGTGGACGAGGGTGACCGCGAGGGGCTGGAAGGCACGGGGCCGTCCGTCGGGCAGCGGCCCGGGGCCGTGCATCGGCAGCGGGTCGGCGACGTACACGTCGTAGCCGAGGTCGGTGGCGGTGGTGGAGGACATGGCTTCTCCCGTCAACGAGGGCGATGGGGCGGGGTTCACGTGCGGTCGAGGAAGTGGGTGACGTCGGTGGCGAACTCCTCGTGGTGCTGGAAGAGGAAGCCGTGTGCCGCGTCCGGGTAGATCCTGATCCGGGCATCCGGGAAGAGTCCGGCCAGCAGGTGGGAGTAGCGCGGGAGGATCATCGGGTCGCTGTCGCCGTTGGCGACGAACACGGGCGCCTGGATGGCGGTGACCCGCTCCAGGAGCGCGAGGCCCGGGGTGCCCCACGCGGTGACGGCGTCGTACTGGGCCTGGCGGGTCTGCCAGGTGGTGGGCGTGTCCAGCTCGGCCCGGGAGAACATCCGCCCCAAGGCCTTCTCGCCGGCGGACCGGCTCTCGGGCGATCGGGTGTAGAAGACGTCGAGCACTTTCGCGGGATCGATCTCGGGGGTGCCGACGGCATCGATGACCCAGGGCGCCCAGCCGTGCATGCCGGGCGCGCCCTGGGGCGCGGCCGAGGCGAGCACGAGGCGCCGGACCGCTGAGGGTCGGATCAGCGCGATCTCCTGGGCCACGAAGGAGCCCAGGGAGAAGCCGAGGAGGTCGACCCGGGTCAGCTCCAGGGCGTCGAGGAAGGCGAGGGCGTCCACGGCCATCTGCGCGACGGTGCCCGGCGTGGTGCCGGTGCTGCCACCGACGCCGGCGTTGTCGAAGGCGATGACGCGCCGGCCCCGGGCCAGGGCGTCGACCAGCGCCGGGTCCCAGTTGTCGAGGTTGCCCCGGAAGCGCATGAGCAGGACCAACGGCACCCCGCCCTCGCTGACCTCGCGGTAGGCGTACCGGATGCCGTTGGCGGCGGACAGCGTCGTGACAGGGGCGTGTGCGTAGGACTGGGTCATAAGGGTGTCCGGCTGCGACAAATCCCCTACGAGCTACCTCGCGGGCCTCCACCCTCGCGGCGCGATGATCTGGATCAAGGACCTCACCAGCGCCATCCATTGATCACAACCAAATACGCGCCCTAGTCGGACAGGCGTCCGAGCAAGGCGCCGTGGCCGGATTGGAGGATGTGTGCGGCCTCCAGCGGGATCCAGAAGCACTCGAAGCGGGTGGGCTCCTGCTCGCCGTCGTGGTCCTCCCGGCTCGTCCACCGCTCCGGGGTGGGCTCGGTGAGCTCCAGGTGGAAGATGTGGCGGTGCTGGATCTCGAACCGGTACGGGCTGATGTCGTACTCGGTCTCGCCGAGCTTGCGCACGATCGTGAAGTCCGTGAGCCCGGTCTCCTCCCGGGCCTCCCGTAGGGCGGCGGCCTCCGGGGTCTCGCCCGGCCGGATGCTGCCGGCCGGGACCTGGATGCCGACCTCCTCGTAGGTGTAGTCGGTGTGCCGGAACACCAGCAGCCGCCCGTCGCGCACGATGTAGACGAGCACCTTCTCTTTGGTGACCTTCTCGGGCATCGGAAAACCTTAGGGAGTAGTGGGCGGTGACACGAGTACTACGTGCGGTGCCCGGCTGGTCAAGCGGGCTGATCAGCAGGTGAAGTCAGGGATGTGCCTCGGGTGCCGGGACCGGCCGGCTGTGGTGGCGATCAAGCGGATCACTGTCGGGCGACCTGGAGTCGAAGGGGGATCTTTCGATCGCTTCCCGGGCTAGATCCAGACCGGTCTCAAGCCGGTCCTTTATGGGCCTGGGGAGGATGGCGGAGCCCAGGCCGCAGGTGGCGAGGATTCGATTGAGTGTGGTGGCCCGGTCGGGGGCGAGACGGTTGACGAGGCCCTCGTGGGCGAGGAGGTCGCGCAGTGCGTAGCCGTCGCCGGATTCACTCGTTCGGCTGGTCAGCTGATTGAGTAGATGCTGGGCTGCCGGTGAGTCGGGGCCTGTGGCATCGAGTGCGGTCAGGGCGAGGCGGGTGGAGAACACGGCCAGGCCCTGGTCCGGTTCGTAGGTGAGGCATTGAGCTACGGCGACTTCGGCGGCTTCCTGGTTTCCGGGGCGGCACAGCGCGGTGAGTACCGAGGTGACGGCGTCTTCCCAGGGCGCGCCCGGTTCGGTGCCGTCCAGGAGCGCGAGGGCGCCGGGCAGGTTGCCGGTGGTAGCGGCGGCGAGGACGGCGGTCTGGCGGCCGTCAAGGATGCGCCGGCCGATGCCCTGGTGCTCTTCGATGTGGCGCAGGGCGTCTGTCCAGCGGCCGGCGGAGGTGAGGGCGCGGGTGCCGTCGGCGATGACGACGCGCCACAGCCACGTGCGGACCTCGCCGCGCTGCTGGTCGGTCTCGGTGAGGCGTGCGGGGACGGTGATGCCGTCGAGGACGGTGCCGGTGGCGGTGATGACGGCGCTGTAGAGGTCGAGGAGGAGCTGGTGGCCGCGCTGGTGGCGGCCGGCGCGGATGTGGAGGCGCGCGAGGTTGACGATCGGCTCCAGGCCGCGGATGGCGCTCATCGCGGGGAGCGGTCCACGGGCGAGGTAGAGGGCGGCGTGGCGGTGGCAGAGTTCGCGGGCGTAGTCGGGCAGGTCGAGGTCGGAGGCGAGGAGGGCGGCCTGGTTGAAGGCGGTGGATGCGAGGCCCGGGTCGGCCTGCCGGGAGGCCGTGTCGGCCAGCTCGCAGAGCCGGCCGACACGGGCGTTCAGGGGCAGGCACGCGGGCCGGTGGCGTGCGACCAGCGGGAAGCGCCGGGCGACGGGACCGGTCGGGTGCACGGGGGCTACTCCCAGGTGACGGTGATCGGGTGGTGCGGGCGGGCCAGGACGAAGCGGCCGGCGGTCGGGTCCGCGGGGGCGGGGGAGTCGGGGAGTTCGATACGCGGGGTGCGGTCGCGGAAGCCGGCGTTCCAGGTGCGGATCTGCCCGGTGACGAGGTCGGCCAGGGTGGCGCCCGCCGGGCCGTGCCCGATCACGCCGGTCTCGTAGGTCTTGCGGCCGTCGGCGGCGGGCGTGCCCGGGCGCAGGGTGAGGTAGGCGAGGGAGCCGGCGTCCACGGTGGCCATGGCGCCCCAGCCGAACATCGGGTTCACGCCGCGTTCGCGGGCGTTGCCGGTGACGCTCATCCGCATGATCGAGTTCGGGAGGGTGAGGGCCAGCCACAGGTCCTGGTACTCGTAGGTGGTGCCGGCCGGGATCGTCACGCCGGTCCACGTCTCGTGGCGCTCGCTGTCGAGGACGCCGGCCAGGAGTTCGGCGTCGACGGCGGCGTGCTGGTCCTTGTGGACCTGGAGGGTGACGTCGCCCTCGCGGGTGAGGGTGACGGTGCGGCGGGCGTCGTCCATGCTGCCGCGCAGCGGCATGAAGACGGCGAGCCGGTCGTCGACCGACACCCAGCCGCCCTCGCCGCGCTCGAAGGCGATGGTCCGGGAGGCGGTGCCACGCAGGCGCATCGGGAGGACGATCCGGCCGGTGGGTTTGACCTGCTGGAGCCAGGCCGTGGGCATCTCGCTGGTGCTCACCGTGGCGATCACGCGGTCGTACGGGCCGCCGTCCGGGTGCCCGAGCGCGCCGTCGCGGAGGACGACGTCGACGTTGGTGATGCCGGCCTCGGCCAGGTGCTTGCGGGCGCCGTCGACGAGGTCTTCGTCGACGTCCACGGTCACCACGTGCCCGCCGGGTCCGACGATGTGGCCCAGGTAGGCGGCGTTGACGCCGGTTCCGGCCCCGGCTTCGAAGACCTTCTCACCGGGCCGCGCGCCGAGCTGTTCGAGCATCAGGGCGACGATCGCGGGCTGGGACGCGGCGCTGATCCGGGTGCCGGAGCCGTCGGCCTTGGTGTAGGTGGGGTTGTCCGCGTAGGCGGCGTCCAGCGGGAAGCCGGGCAGAAACGACTCGCGGGGCACCGCGCGGAAGGCGGCCTCGACCGCCCCGGTGCGGATGGCTCCTTGGTCGAGCAGACGGGTGGCGAGCCCGCTGCGGAGTTGTTCGGCCGATCCGGCTTCGTTGCTGAGAGTAGTCATGTCGGTGACCCTAGTGGTTGTGCGGATGGTGGAATCCGAGGGCTTGGAGCCCGCGGTGGAGTGGAAGACGGCGTCCAACGCCCGGGCGGCCAAAGCGGATTGGTGTTCGACCGGCAGGCTGGCGCGGTTGGCGTGGAAGACGATGTGGTGGGTGAGGACAGCGCGCAGGCCGCGGGTGAGAACGCCGTCGCGGGCGAGGCGGGCGAGGTCCTGGCCGGTCTGCTGGAAGGCGTGGACCCAGGTGGCGTGGTGGGCGAGCGGGGCGGTCTCGCGGGTGAGTGCCCAGGTGTCGAGGCGCATCAGGTGCTGCATGGAGGCGGTCAGGGCGGTAGCCCGCTCGGAGGTCACGGGCGCGGGGGCATCGCGTAGCTGGGCGAACCGGGCCCAGACGTCGCCCTGCTCGTCGCGGCGCCGGCGATGCTGCGCGAGCAGGCCGCCGGCCTCAACCGGGCGGCACTGATACGCACGTTCGTCCGCCTGCGGCCCGGTGACGGCCTCTCGACGCCGCTGGCCGCGACCCGGGCGTCACTGCGACGCCTGGCCCGACGCCACCAGGCGCTGGACGAGGAGATCACCGAACTCGACGCCGGGATCGGCCCACTGGTGAGGCGGGCCGCCCCGGCGCTGCTGGAACCGTCCGGCGCCGAATCCCGCGGCTCGCTCCGCGCGAACCGGTGAGAAGACCGCTCATGCGGGCTGGCCAGCCCGTCCGACCGACGACGAGCATCAACCTCGGATGTGTCCCCACCCGTGAGCAGTTCAACGAGAGAACCCGATAGCCGTCACGGTAGGCACCGTTGCGGTACTAGTGTCTCCGTACCTTGATTCTCGACTCTTCGAACGAATTCAAGAGCCCGGCCATTCACACGGAGGACACCTTGACGGCAAGCGCACCCACTTGGAGTTCGGACGCTGTGCTGCGGCGGCTGCGCGGCACGGGCGAGGGGCTGACCGGCTCGGCCGGTCCCGGCGCAGCCGCCGACCGCGCGATGGGGCGGGCCCTGACCGGCTTCCTGGACCGGATCGCCGGGCGTGGCTCGGGGCCGGCCGTGGACGGAATCGTCGCGCTGCCGTTCCTGGTGCACGGGACACACTCCGGAGACCCGGCGCCGGCCGAGCCCGCGGCGGTGGCGCACGTGCTGTGGTGGGTCACGGCACGCTACCTGGACGACCTGTCCGACGCCGGGCCCCGGCCGTCCGCCGCAGCCGACACGGACAGTACGGACCAGGATCTGCTCGCCGTGATCGGCATCGCCTGCCACCTGGCGACCGAGGCGCTCGACGAGGCGTGCCGCGACGACCCGGAGCGGGCGCTGCGGCTGCGCCAGGAGCTGTCGCGCACCTGGCACCGGGCGATAGCCGGGCAGCTCGCGGACCTCACGGCGACCGCGGCGACGGCGACGGCCGAGGAGGTCATGGCCGGCTACCTGGGGAAGACCGGTGCCCCGTACGCCATGGCCGCAGCGATGGGCGCGGTGCTGGCCGGGTGCGATGAGGCGCGCGTGGACGCGTGGCGTGACCTCGGCGCGCGTTTCGGCGTGCTGCGGCAATTGGTCAACGACCAGCGGGACATCTCCTCGGGACGATACGAGGACCTTCGCAACGGGACGGCCACCTTCATGGTGGTGCAGTATCTGCAGTCGCTGTCCGAGCCGGAGCGCGCGGTGGCGGAGAAGCTGCTGGCCGGGTGCGCGGACTCCGCGGCGGCCCGGGAGGAGTTCGCGGCGCAGCTGACCGAGCCGAGCCGGCTGCGGGCGTTCGCAGCGGTTGCCAGGCCGCTGGTCGACGGGCTGCACGCGAGTATCGACGAGGCCGGCGGGGTGGGCGAGTACGTCGCGGGGCTGCACGGGCTGGTCGATCAGACGGTGAACCTGTACCCGGAGTTCCTGCTGGGCGTCCGGGACTGAGAGCCGGGACCGGGGCGGTCCTCAAACTCGTTCCGGACGGTGGAGACGTTCACGGGTCTGCGGAGGCGGCAGTTCGAGGGCCTGGTGCGGGTGGTGCGGGGCCGTGGCCGACCATGCCGTCGGGGATGCCGACGAGGCTGCTTCACCGCGCCGTGGGTGGATCGCCGCGGGCCGGGAACGGAGTTCACTCCGCTCCCGCGCCGGTGATCGTGATCAGCCGTGGTGGTCCGCCCGCTCCTTCCGGTGGCGGGGGAGCCGGGTGGACTCCACCGGCCGTCCGCCGGCGAGGTGCTCGGTGACGATGCGGTGCGCGGCGGCCGGGTCGACCTTCCCGTACCAGACGTCGTCGGGCTGCACACTGACGACGGGGGCCTGGTTGCAGGGGAACTGGCACCCCGTCTGGGTCACGAGCACGTCGTCGTCGCCGAGGCCCTGCTCGGTCAGCCCCTGTACCAGGGCGCGCAGTCCCTCCTCCGCGCCCATGGCCGCGCAACGCGGGCCGCGGCACACCAGGACCTGGTGCCGGTGGCCGGGGACGTCCTCCCAGGCCGTGGACGTGAGGCCGGGTTCCCCGCCGGTGACGGCCTTCGTCACCCCGGCCACCGTGGCGACCGCGTCCGGCGAGTCGGCGAGGCGGGTCGCGACGAGGAGTTCGGGGCGGTGGCCCGCGCGCTCGCGCCACCAGTGCGCGGCGATCCGCCGCAGCCAGGAATGGGCCGGGCCGGAGGCCGCGAGTCGGACGCCGATCACGACCACGGTCCCGGTGCCCGCGTCGGCCAGCCTGGTCAGCTCGGCCGACAGCGAGGGGTCCGCCTGCTGCAGGAACGCGATCGAGGCCCGGTGCGAGGCCGCCGCCCGGAGGAGTTCGTCACGGCGGACGGCTTCCGCGACCGACATGCCGACCAGGAGCACGGCACTGCGGCGGGCGAGGGCTTCCGGGACCGGGGAGGTCATGGCGTTGTCCTTTCGTGGAGCAGTCCGTTCCACCGGATGTGCGGTCGGTCGTGCTGGGGGTGCCGTTCCACGGTGGCGTCGACGCCGTAGACGTGCGCGATCATGGGCGAGGTGAGCACGTCGGAGCCGGGCCCGTGGGCGACCAGTCGGCCGTCGAGCAGGACGGCGACCTCGTCGCAGTAGGCAGCGGCGAGTTCGAGGTCGTGCAGCGCCGCCACCGTGGTGATGCCCAGCCCGCGCACGGTGCCGAGGAAGCCGAGTTGGTGGCGCAGGTCGAGGTGGTTGGTGGGCTCGTCGAGCAGCAGCACTCCCGGCTCCTGCACCAGCGCCCGCGCGAGCTGGACCCGTTGGCGCTCGCCGCCCGACAGCGTCGGCCAGGACCGGTCGAGCAGGTGGCCGACATCGGCCGCCGCGACGGCACCGGCGAACACCGCCCGCTCGTGGGCGTCGTCGGCGGCGTCCGCCGGGACGGGCCAGCGGCCGCGGTGCGGGGTGCGTCCGAGGTCGATGACCTGACGGGCCGACAGCGACAGCCGGGTGTCCGCCTGCTGCTCCATGAAGGCCACCTGGCGTGCTCGTCGGCGGGCCGTGAGCGCGTGGAGATCCTCACCGTCCAGGAGTACCCGTCCCGCGCTCGGCCGGGTCAGCCCGGCGACCGCGCGCAGCAGGGTGGTCTTCCCGGCGCCGTTGGGTCCGAGCAGGCCGGTGACCCGGCCGGGGGCGAACGCGAGCGAGACTTCGTCCAGCAGCGTGGCTCTGCCGATGCGCACACGAAGGCCCTCCGCACGCAGCCCGGCGGGCGTCGCCGTCACTGCCCGCTCCCGTCGGCCCGCCCCTGGCGCCACAGCAGCCAGGCGAAGAAGGGCGCTCCGAGCCCGGCCGTGATGACGCCGACGGGGATCTCCCGGTCGGGGAGGAGCGAGCGCGCCACGATGTCGCCGCCCACCAGGAGGGACGCGCCCACCAGCGCCGACACGGGCAGCAGGAGGGCGTGGCGCGGGCCGCAGACGAGCCGGACCACGTGCGGTACGACCAGGCCGAGGAACCCGATGACGCCGGTGTTGGCGACCAGGCACGCGGTCACCAGCGCCGCGGTGGCGACGAGGACCCAGCGGGTGCGCTCGACGTGGACGCCGAGGGAGCGGGCGGCGGTCTCGCCGAAGGCGAAGGCGTCCAGGTCGCGGGCCGATGAGGCCAGGACCGTGACACCGGCCAGCGCGACCGCCGTCAGGAAGACGGCGGTGGGCCACCGCACGCCGGCGACCGAGCCCAGCGTCCACTCCATGACACCGCGCGCCGCGTCGCGGTCCCCGAGGACCAGCACGACGAACGAGGTGTAGGCCCCGCACATCTGTCCCACGGCGATGCCCGCGAGCACGGTCCGGGTGGTCGGCAGCGACCGGGTGCGCGCGCCGGCCAGGGCCAGGACGACGACGGCGGCGATCAGGGCACCGGCGAAGGCCGCCGTCGCCACCGCGCCCGTGCCCAGGGCGCCGGACACGCCGACGCCGAGCACGATCACGGTGACCGCGCCGGCCGCGGCTCCGTCCGAGATCCCGAGCAGGAAGGGATCGGCCAGGTCGTTCCCGGTCAGCGTCTGCAGCACCGCACCGCAGACCGCGAGGCCGGCGCCGGTGGCGGCCGCTCCCAGGACCCGCGGCAGCCGGAGCTGCCAGACGATCTGGTCGTCGAGCAGCGTCACGTGCGGGTCGCCCAGCCCGAGACGGCGCGCCACGACATCGATCACCGTCCGGACCGGCTCGTGGTGCGAGCCCACGGCCAGACCGAGGAGCACCGTGGTCAGCAGCAGGGCCGCACCGACGGCCAGGGCCGCCGCCGCGCGGCCCGGACCAGCGGGCCGCACGGCGGGGCGGGTTGCGGTGGTCATGAACCCGGGCGCAGCTTGCCCAGCCCCTCGGACACCCGGGCGGCGCCGTCGGCGAGCCGCACGCCGGGCGTCGACTCCGAGAACGGCACCACCACGAAAGCCTTGCGCTGCACGGCGGTGAGCCTGCTCAGCACCGGGTCGTTCTCCAGGTAGTCGATCTTGGACTGGGCCGTGTCCCAGTCGGCGTCCGCGAGCACGACGGCGTCCGGGTCCGCGGCGACGACCTTCTCCCAGCTCACGTTCTGCCAGGAACCGGGCAGGTCCGCGAAGACGTTGCGGGCGCCGACGGCGTCGAGCACCAGCTGGGGCCCGCCGTGGCCGGCGCCGATGTACGGCGCCTTGGTGTCCGAGTCGAACCACAGGACCTTCAGGCCTTTGCCGGCGGCTGTCGCCGTGAACCGGGCCAGCTGCTGCTCCTGCTGCCGCTGGATCGCGGTGGCCCGCTCCGTGACACCGAAGACCTCGGCGACGTCGTTCAGTTCGCCCCACATCGCCTGCCAGGTCGTCGGCGGCACCTGGCTCCTGTCCGAGCAGCCGAACGGGGACAGGTACGACGGGATCCCCTGGCCGCGCAGTTCCTCCCGGCTTCCCGCGACCTTGTCGGTGAACGCGCTGGAGTAGGAGGCGTACAGGAAGCCGGGACGGGCCGCGAGGAGCTTCTCCTTCGTCGGGTACTCCTTGGAGAGCACCGGAACGGAGTCGTAGGCCGCCTTCCACTTCTCCGGGACGGAATCGTCGAGATAGGCGGTACCGGCCATGCGGGACTGCAGGCCGAGGGCCAGGGCGACCTCGGTGGCACCCTGGTTGAGCGTCACCAGCCGGTCGGGCGGCGCGCCGACGGTCACGGTGGTCCCGCAGTTGTCCACACGGACGGGCTCGGCACTTCCGGTCGTCGCGCTGGACGCGACGGGCGCGGGGGCGCCCGCGCAGGCGCCGAGTACGCCGGCGAACAGGACGGCCGCGACCGCCCGGCCGGCACGGACCGGACCTGCGGGGCGTGCGGAACGCATGGATCGGAACGGACGCGGAAGACCGCTGGGCACGTGTTCTCCAAAACCCTCGTGGAACATGTCGCGCCGTGGCCGGTCTCCTGGCTCCCGCATCGACACACCGAGGCCGACCTTCCCGGGCGGCTCATCCAGCCCGCCCAGTGGCCCTGACCGCTGGGGAAGCCGGTCAGCGAGGGCCGCGGCACTCCGCGGCAACAGTGGCGAGGGCCGCACCGGACTCAGACCGGTTTCCCGAACACCACGGCGATTGCAAGGTATCAGGCACGGTCGGGTCGGTGCCGCCCGGCACCTGGGACGGTCGTTTGGACAGTTCGGGCTCGGATAGCCCGGGCACGCGACTGATGCGCGAACTCCCGGGGACGTACGCCGTGCCGAAGACTCACCTTTCGCCGTTCCACGACCGCCACAGATCCGAGTACGGTCCGCCCGCGCCGACCAGCTCGTCGTGGGTGCCCAGTTCGACGATGCGGCCGGACTCCATGACGGCGATGCGATCGGCGTCGTGTGCGGTCTGCAGCCGGTGGGCGATGGCGATGACGGTGCGGCCCGACCGGACGGCGGCCACTGCCCGCTCCGCCTGCCGGGCCGTCGTCGGGTCGAGCAGTGACGTGGCCTCGTCCAGGATCAGGGTGTGCGGGTCCGCCAGATGCACCCTGGCCAGGGTGAGCTGCTGCGCCTGGGCGGCCTCCAGTTCGACTCCGCCCGAGCCCAGCGGGGTGTCCAGGCCCTCCGGCAGTTCGGCCACCCAGTCCGCTTCCACGGACCGCAGGGCCGCGAGGACGGCCTCGTCGTCGGCTTCGGGGGCGGCCATGGTCATGTTGTCGCGGAGGGTGCCCATGAACACGTGGTGCTGTTGCGTGATGAGGACGATGCGGTTGCCCAGTTCGCCCGCCGCGGCCTGGTCGGCGACGGGCACGCCGCCGACCAGGACGTGGCCGGCGTCAGGGACGTCCGCACCGGACAGCAGCTTGCCGAGGGTGGACTTGCCGGCTCCCGACCGGCCGACCACCGCCAGCCGTTCACCGGGACGGACCAGCAGGTCCACGTCCTTGAGGATCTCGTGCCCGGGGACGTAGGAATACCCCACGCCCTTGACCTCGATGAGGTCGTCCACAGGGGCCGACACGGGAGCGTCAGCTGTGTGCGACACCAGCCCGACACCCTTGATGCGGGCGAACGAGGCGCCGCTGCGCTGCAGTTGTTCGACCCAGACGAGCATCTGGTTGAGCGGGTCGACCAGCTGCCACATGTACAGGCTGCCCGCCACCACGACTCCCAGGGAGATCGTGCCGTTGAGGTAGCCGAACCCGCCCACGAGCAGGATGAGCGCCATGGGCAGCGTGTGCGCGAACTCGGTGACCGGGAACAGCACCGTCCGCAGGGAGAGGGTGCGCATGCCGGCGCGGTAGGTGGTGTCGATGGCCTCGTCGAGGGTGCTGTTCCGCAGTTCGCCCAGCCCGTAGGCCTCGACGGTACGGGCGCCGTGGGCGGTGGAGTTGAGGATCTCGGAGACATCGCCGGCGGCCGCTCCCTCGGCGAGGTAGGCGTCGCGGGAGCGCGCGAGGTACCAGCGGCTCACCCCCCACACGAGCGGCAGTCCCACGACCGAGCAGAGACCGAGCAGCGGGTCGAGGAGGAAGACCGCGGCGAAGATGAACACGACCTGGATGCCGGAGATGAACATGTCCGGAGCCGCATTGCGCAGCGTGGCCGCGACGGTCGAGACGTCCAGGGTGGTACGGGTGACCAGATCACCGGTGCTCACCTCGTCCGCGACACGCCCCGGCAGCGAGAGGGTGTGGTCGACGACCTCCTCGCGGAGCCTGGCGAGCGCGCGCTCGCCGAAGCGATGGGAGAGACCTCGCGCGTAGCGCGACAACACCAATCGGGCCGCCGAGAAGCCCAGAACCGCCGCGGCCAGTCCGTCGACCGCGGAGACGGACAGGTCACCGGACTCGGCCCTGGTCACGATGCGGCCGAGGAGCCAGGGACCGGCCGCGCCGGCGAGCGCGGCGAGGCACGTCAGCAGCAGCATCGCGCAGACGGCGCCCGCGTCGTCCCTCATCAGCTGCCAGCCGGCCCGGCGAACCGTCCTGGCATCGGCGATCGGCAGGCGGGGCGTCCTGTCGGACCTGCTCATCGGGACTGTCCTTCCAGGGGCTGTGCCACGGCGGCTTCGCCGGGGATCCCGGCGCTGCCGCGGAACACCAGTGCCGCGTATCCCGGCTGGTCGGCGAGGAGCTCTCCGTGCGTACCGGTCGCCTGCACCTTTCCGTTCACGAGGTAGGCGACTTCGTCGGCCTGGCCGAGCACGAGCGGCGAAGTGCTGACGACGAGGGTGGTCCGCCCGTGCCGGTGCGCTGCCACCCGGGCGGCGACGGTTGCCTCCGTGTGCGCGTCCAGGGCCGACGTCGGTTCCACGAGCAGGAGCACGGCCGGATCCGCGAGCAGGGCCCGCGTCAGCTGCAGCCGCTGGCGCTGTCCTCCCGAGACGTTGCGGGCCTGGTTCTCCAGGCGGGTGTCGAGCCCGTCGGGGAGCGCGTCGATGATGTCCTCCGCCGCGGCGGCGTGCAGCGCCCGCCGGATGTCCTCGTCACAGCGGCCGGTGCTGCCGGTGCTGCCGGAGACGACGGAACGCAGGGGGCCCGGGAACATGTAGGCCTCGTTGTCCGTGAGCAGGATGTGCCGCCTGAGCGCCGTGCGGTCCCAGTCGGACAGCTTGAGGTCCCCCCAGGAGGCCTCGGAGTCCGTGTAGCCGGCCAGCCGGTCCACCACGGCGCGCGGCTCGTCGGGACGGGCACCGACCAGAGCCGTCACCTTCCCCGGGGCCACCACCAGGCCCGATACGGGGTCGCGCAGCAGGCCGGGAGCGGCTGGGGGGTCGAGCCGGGTCCGGTGCTCCTCGGGGGCCGGCGCGAGCGCCAGGATGTCGACCACCCTCCGTGCGGAGACGAGCCCGCGCGGCAGGTCGTCCGCCCCTTCGATCAAGGACGAGACGGGTACCAGCAGCGCGGCAACATAGCCGTAGACCGCCACCAGCTCACCTACGGTGATGGCCCCGCTGGCCGCCATCCGCGCGCTGATCCACGTCACCACGGCGAGGAAGACCATGGGCAGGCACGCGGTGAGTGCCTGGACCCAGCTGGTGATGGCAGCGACGCGGTATCCGAGGGGGACCAGAGCCCGGGAGCGTTCCCGGTACCGCCCGGCGAACAGGGGCTTGCCGCCGATCCCGTTGAGGACGCTCAGGCCGGCCACCATGTCGCCGGCGAGAGAGGTCAGAGCACCCTGGTCCTCCCGGTAGCGGCTTTCGGCGCCGTGCAGCTTTCCCAGCAAGGGGCCGACGGTCAGGGCCAGGGCCGGGACGCCGAGAAGGACCACCACGGCGATGACGGCCGAGATCCGGACCAGCAGGACGGCGGTTGCGGCATACGCGATGACCGCGCCCACGCCGGGTCCGGTGATGGTCAGAGTCTGGGCGATCCTGCCGATGTCGCCGACCTGGAGGTGTGTGAGCTCACCCGCGGACACCTGGCGGGGCAGCGCCGACCCCAGCCGGGTGACGTGGCGCGTGACGACCTGGACCGTCCGGTAGGCCGCGTCCACACGGATGCGCGTCATGGTGCGGTGCCGCAGGATGCCGAGGATCGCCGTCCCGGCCCCGGTGACGACCACGGCGCCGATCCAGAGGAGCAGCATCCCGGTGTCCCGCGCCTTGAGCCCCTCGTCGATCGTCTTCGACAACAGGTACGGCGGAAGCATGAGCGCACACATCCACGTACTGCCCCAGAGGGCACCGAGCAGTACCCGCCTGTACTGACTCGTCGTCAGCCACCACAGGAACCGCAGCGGGCTCCGGTGATCCGGCAGGCCCGGGGACTCGTAAGGAACCCGGCGCGCGCCTTCGGGCAGGTCTGATCCAGGTATCAACTCGGCCGTCCTTGCGTGGGATCGAGGGTCGTCGGCGAATGATCCGGCTGTGGCACCGCATGCGCCGTACTCAAGAAAATGCCATACGGCCGAACGGCCGGACGGCGTGAGGTCGCCATGCGCCAACGAAGGTGACGGGCCTTTGCCCCGATAGACGGACATCCCGGACACCGGATCTCGTGGGTCCGGAGGAAGAGGTGGCACCCGTGGTGCACAGGCACTGCTCGGAGGAGTTCCGGGCGGACGCGGTACGGCGGGCAACGCCGTCGTCCCAAAGCCCGACACCCAGGCCGCGCTCACCGCGCCCACCGGGCTCCGGTCGCTCGACCTGATGTACGAGGCGGGGCTGCCGGCCGATGTGTGGCGGATCGCGGTCGGCCGGGGCGGGTCGATCGGCGGCGCGCCGATGGACAGCGCCGACTGCATGAGCCGAAGGCAGGGGCTCGGCCGCCACGAGATCACCGACCGCTGGCGGGAGTGGTGATCGGGGCGCGGCGGCTCGGGGTGGCCGGCCGGTAGCGCAGCACGGAGACCCTTCCGGGGGCGGCTCCGCGGGTGGCCGCGACATCGGTCGTGGTACCCGGAAGCGCGTGCCGCCACGATCGGGTGCGGTCGCAGCCCGCTGCTTCGTGGTCGGAGTGTCGCGGCCGGACGGGGGGCGTGGGTCAGTACGTTGAGGCCTCGGGTCCTGCGGCCGGGTCACCGACGTGCACAGCCGTGAGGAGCCCGACCGGTGCGTGGCCGGCCGTTCGGTTCACCGAGCCGGTGAAGGACCGTCCGAGCACCGTTCCTTCATGACGTGACGTCACCGACAGGGCCGGGCGGCGCCCCGGCCCTCGTACGAGGAGAATCCGTGATCTCGAAGACCAAGCGAGCCGTCTGTTCCATGGCCGTGGCGCTCGCCGCGGCCGCCACGTTCACCGTCGGCCTGCCGGGCGGCGAGGCCTTCGCCATCGACCACGTCGAGTGTGACGGGGGCCGCAACGACTTCCTGAAGATCTGGTCGCACCTCGACGGCCGCGACAGCGTCGACTGCTACGCGAACGGGGGGAGGACCGACTTCGGCGGGTGGTGGGTCGACCGGATCTCCACCGGCAACAACGACCTGACCTACTTCGACGTGAACGGTGACTCGGTGAGGATCCCGCGCTGGACCGACATCACCTTCCCGAACAACCCGCCGAGGGTCGCCGCCATCCGGATCGGGTGACACGGCGGCACCCGGTCGGCTCCCCGCGCCGGGACGGGAGTCGCGGCTCCCGCGCCCGCGCGGGAGGTGCCGACGAACGGTGCACCGCACGCGGGGCCTCCGCGGCTGCGGACGCGTGTGCGGTGCACCGAACGGCGGAGCTCGATCAGATCCCGCGCGACCACGCAGAGCGCCGCCGACGCCCGCCGCGCCCCGCCCGCCCCCGGCTCGCCGCTCCGCCGGAAGGCGCAGCCCCGCAGGCCCGCGGGCCGCGACCGCGTGACGATCGGTGGGACAGCACGACCTGTACGCCGACCGCCGCCTGCCGTGCGTCGTACGCACACGGCAGGCGGTCGCCGGGAGAAGGGCGCAGCACCCATGACCATCGACCGCCGACGCTTCCTCACCACCCTCGGCGCCGCCACGGCGACGGCCGTCGTCGGCACCCCCGCCCGCGCGCTCACCGCCTTCCCGGCACGCCCCCGCAGCTGGGCGGCGGTGGCGCCCCCCGACTGGCAGGCGCTGCGCGATCGCCTGGGCAGCCGGCTGGTGCTCCCGGCCGATCCCGGCTACGGGACCGCCCGCCTCGGGTACAACGAGCTGAACGACGGCCAGTTCCCCGCCGCCGTGGCCCAGTGCGTATCGGCCGACGACGTGCGGGCCTGCCTGGACGTGGCGCGCGGGCACGGGCTCCCGATCGCGGCCCGCGGCGGCGGCCACGGCTACCTGGGCTACAGCGTCCCCGACCGGGGCCTGGTGATCGACCTGCGAGGGATGGCCGACGTCGTGGTGCACCCCGACGGCACCGCGGAGGTCGGCGCCGGCGCCCGCCTGATCGAGGTGTACGCGGCGCTCGCCCAGGCCGGGCGGCTGCTCCCGGCCGGAAGCTGCCCCACCGTCGGGGTCGCCGGGCTGACCCTCGGCGGCGGCATCGGCGTGCTGGCCCGCAAGTACGGGCTCACCTGCGACCGGCTGGGCGCCGCCGAGGTGGTGACCGCCGACTCGTCGCTGCTCACCGCCTCGCCCGTCGAGGAGCCCGACCTGTACTGGGCGCTGCGCGGCGGAGGCGGGGGCAACTTCGGCGTGGTCACGCGGTTCAGCTTCGACACCGCCCCCGCGCCCGACCTGACCGTCTTCGTGCTCCGCTTCGCGGCCGGCTCGGTGACCGAGGTGCTCGGGGCCTGGCAGGAGTGGGTGGACGGGGCGCCGGACGAGCTGTGGGCCAGCTGCCAGATATCGGCCGGCACCCCGCCCCGCTGCCGGGTCGTCGGCTGCTACGTGGGCGGTCCGGGCGGCGCCGACCCCCTGCTCGACGAGCTGGTGGAGGCCGCCGGTACCGCTCCGACCTCGCGCACCGTCTCCCCGAGGGACTATCTCGGCGCCATGAAGTTCATGGCCGGCTGCTCGAACGACACCATCGCCCAGTGCCACCCCGTCTCGGAGGGCGGCAGGCTCCCTCGGGCCGGCTTCGTCGCGGTCTCCCGGATGCTGGGCCCGGTGCCGCTGGACCCGGCGGGGGTCACGGAACTGATGACCGGTCACACCGGGGTCGACCTGCTGCTCGACTCGCTGGGCGGCGCGATCGGCGAGCTCGCCCCCAGCGCCACCGCCTTCCCGCACCGCGAGTCGCTCGCCAGTGCCCAGGTCTACGCCGGCGCCACCCCGGCGACCGAGGACCAGGCCCGCGCCACCGTGGAAGCGATCCGGGACGGGCTGGCCGACCTCGGCGCGCTCGGCGCCTACGTCAACTACATCGACGCCACGCTGCCCCGCTGGGGCCGCGCCTACTACGGCCGGAACCTGCCCCGGCTGAAGGCCGTGGCCCGCCGCTACGACCCTGACGGCGTCTTCGCCTTCCCCCGGTCCGTGGCGGCCGCCTGAGAAGGTGCCGGGCCATCGACCGACTGCGCGCCGGGAGGTGTCTGGCGGCGGTCCCGGGTGCGGTCGGCACCTCCTGACGGCTGCTCCGACGCACCCCTCACACCGGAGCGGATGTGAGGAATGCCACACGCCGACATGGTCCCCCACGTCCGCTAGGGTCGACTCAGATCCGCCCTGAGCAGGGATTTTGCGTCGGCCACAGCGATGTGACCGGCGCGGGTCTGGCCTTTCCTGGAGATTTGCATGACCGATCTGGCATTTCGCTCCGCAGGTCAGCTCGCCGCCGCAGTCGCGGCGAAGGAGGTATCGAGCGTCGAGCTTCTCGACCACTACCTCGACCGGGTCGAGCGGCTCGATCCGAAGGTGAACGCCGTCGTCGCCCGGGACGAGGAGGGTGCGAGGGCCGCGGCACTGGCGGCGGACCGCGCGGTCTCCCGCGGCGAGCCGCTCGGCCGCCTGCACGGCGTCCCGGTGACGATCAAGGACAGTCTTGAGGTTGCGGGCATGCGGACCACCGGGGGGTCGGCCCGCTGGGGACATCATGTCTCGACGAGCGACGCCGAGGCGGTCACGCGGCTCAAGAACGCGGGAGCGATCGTGTTCGGCAAGTCCAACATGCCGCCCGACGCCCGGGACTGGCAGACCTACAACGAGGTCTACGGGACCACGAACAACCCGTGGGACCCGACCCGCGGACCGGGCGGTTCGTCCGGCGGGTCCGCCGCGGCACTCGCCGCGGGGCTGACCGGCCTGGAGCTCGGCGGCGATTCGGCAGGCTCGATACGGGTGCCCGCCCACTTCTGCGGTGTCTACGGGCTGCGCACGTCGTTCGGGATCGTGCCGAGGTACGGGAGCGTCTCGGGACATGCTCCCGGGACGCTGGCGGATTTCGACATGGCGGTACTCGGCCCGCTCGGCAGGCACGCCGATGACCTCGACCTGGGCCTCGACGTCCTCGCGGGAGCGGACCACGACCGCGCTCCGGCGTGGCGGCTGGAGCTGCCCCCCGCCAGGTCGGGCACCCTGCGGGGGTTCCGGGTCGCGGCATGGCTCGACGACCCGTTCTGCCCCGTCGACGGCGAGCTGGTCGCGATCATGAAGACGACGCTGGAGGCGGTGCGGGCCGAGGGCGCCGTCGTGGTCGAGGGCGAGGGACCGGTCGGGCTCGAAGAGACGATGGCCCTGTACCGGCCGTTGCTGATGGCGCAGAGCGGGCTGGTCGAGCCGGACGAATCGTATGCCGGGCTCGTGGAGCGCGCCGCGGCGGAAGGGACGGCGGGCGGGCTCGCGTCGGACCTGACGATCCGCTTCCGTGACTGGCACGCGCTCGACGAACGCCGGCAGCACTCCCGCCGCCGCTGGGCCGAGTTCTTCCGCGACGTCGACGTGCTCATCTGCCCGGTGAGCCCGACGGCCGCCTTCCCGCACGACCACCGACCCGACCCCGGCTGGTCGGTCCGAACCCTGCGGGTCAACGGCGCCGACCGGCCGTACCACGAGATGCTCACGTGGATGGCGCCGTCGGCGGTCAACCACCTGCCCGCGGCGGTGGCGCCGGTCGGGGCGACCCGGGACGGGCTTCCTGTCGGCATCCAGGTGATCGCTCCCTACCTGCACGACCGCACCGCGGTCCAGTTCGTGCGGTGCCTGTCGAAGGTGATCGGCGGGTTCCGGCGTCCGCCGGGGTTCTGAGTGCCGCATCGCTCGTCACCGACCGGGTCGAGCCACCTGACGGTCGCCGCGCCGACCTGTCCGGGCCTGGTGCTCGTCCTCGGCTGGCAGGCGCTCCGCGCCCAGCCGGTGACCGCTCTCGCCGCGCCGACCGGCGCCGCGCTCCTCGCACTGGTCGCCGCGGCGGGCGCGGCCGCGGTCCTGGTCCTGCGGCACGCCCGCGCCGCGAGCGGCTGATCCGGCTCTCCGACCGTCCCGGCCACAGCCACACCGCCGTTCGGCGGGCGGATCGCCGCTGGGCACGCCGCAGCCGCTCATCAGGTCGGTGACGAGCCGGACGGCGTCGTCGCCGGCGTCTGTCCTGGACCTGTGGGGCGGAGGGGACGACGGCGCGCCGGGCGGCATCTGTCGCTCCGTCGGGCCACCGCCCCGGCCGCCTCGCCGGCGCCGGACCGGCAAGCGATCGGCAACTCCCGGGCGGCCGGAGGCTTCCGGCCGGCGGGTCCGCCGACGGGTTCCGGCAGCCCAGGACCCCGGCGTTCGCCGCGCACACCGGAACTATTGCCGATCCGCCTTCCTGGTCGCCCCGCCAGCCCCCGGCTTCACTGGCACCGCACGAGGCCCGGAACCACCGGGCCCGGAGTCGCCGGGGAGGCAAGCGGCATGGCACGGCGGAGGCTGTTGTCGAAGATCGGTTTCTCGGGACTCTCCGCGCGCAGCGGTCCACTGGCCTTCGGCCTCACCAACCTGCTGCGCGCGGTCATCGTGGACGACGACCCGTCCCACCTGAACCTCACCACGGTGCTGCCGGTCCCGGACGGCACCGGGCTCGCCGCGGTGGAGCGGGCGATCGGCGTGCTGCTGGAGAGGCACGAGTCGCTGCGTACGACCTACCGGATCGCGCCGGGCATCGGCCCGGACACCGTCCAGGTGGTGGCCGGCGAGGGAGCGATCGACCTGCTGTGCGTGGAGGCCGACGGCGACCCGGCCGAGGCCGCCGTCGAGCTGGCCGGGGAGCTGCGGCGCGGGGGCTTCGACCTGGCGGCCGACCTTCCGCTGCGTCTGGCGGTGGTGCTCCGCGACGGCGCACCGTCGGCACTGGTCTGCGTGGTCTGCCACACGGCGATGGACGCCACCAGCTGGGAGATCCTGGTCGAGGAGTGGTCCGCTCTGATGGACGGCCGCGAGCTGCCGGCCCCGGCCGCGCTGCAACCCGTCGACCTGGTGGAGCTGGAGGCGCGGCCGAGCGTGCGGCGGATCACCGAGTCCGCGCTCGGCTACTGGGACGCCCGGATGCGCGCCGTGCCGCAGGCGACGTTCGCCGTGCCCGGCCTGGCCGACCCGGCGCGCAAGGACTGGCACCACACGGGCCTGCGGATCGTCTCGGGCCGCGCCGCCGAGCACCTCGACCGGATCGCCGAGCGCACCGGCGTCTCCCGTTCGGTCGTCACGCTCGCCGCGTTCGGCGCGCTGGTCGCACGGCGGGTGGACGAGCCGCGTTGCGCGATCACCTCGCTCTCCGCGAACCGGGTGGTCAGAGAGCTGCGCGGCTACTTCGGCACCCTCGCCCAGGACGCCCTGCTGCTGCTCGACGTCGAGGCCGCCGCGACCTTCGACGAACTGGTCCGGGCCTGCCGGGCCGAGGCGATGCGGGCCTACCGGGCCAGCTGGTTCGACCCCATCCGGGCCTGGGAGGTGATCAACGGCGTGGGCGCGCAGCGCGGCGTCTCCTTCGCCCGCGACCTGGTCTTCAACGACATGAGCGCGCTCGGCCCCGGCCCGGCCGGCCCGGCCGGACGGCGCTTTCCGGCGGTGCGCACCCCGGCCGAGGACAAGCCGCTCGGCCGCTCCGACGAGGCCCTCGACCTGCGCCTGGAACCGCTGGCGGCGGAACTCGTGCCGAGCCGACTGGTGCTGATCGCCCATCGGCTGGAGGGGTGCCTGGACCTCGGACTCTGGGCCGACCCGCAGGTCCTGCCCGCCGGGGAGGCGGAGGAGTTCGGCCGTTCGCTGGTGGCGCTGCTGGCCGCGGCGGCCGAAGGTGACGTGCCGCTGGAGCGGCTGCCGGAGCTGACCGGCGTCACCCCGGTGCCGCGCGGCGACGGCTGGGTGCGCAGCGACGGCTGCCGGGTCGAGCTCGCGGCGGTGCGCCGACTGGCCGCCGAGGTGCTGGGCGACCGGCTGCACCTGGTCGTCGCGGAGCCGGACGACCGGCTCGGCCACCGGCTGGTCTGCCACCTCGCCGCCCCGGTGGGTGATCCGGCGGGTGATCCGGCGGACGCGGCGGCGGGCCTCGCCGCCGTGCACCGGCGGATGCTCGACCTCCTGCCGGGCCGGCCGACCGCGATGGCGCCGCAGTGGTACGTCGCGCACGCCGCGCCCGCGCCCTGCGGCCCGGGGGTCGGGGCGTACGCCGATGCCGTCGCCTGGCGGGCGCTGCCCGTGCTGGCCGAGGGGTCGGGCCGGTGAGCAGCGTGGAGGAGGTCCCGGCCACCGCCTCCGCGGACCGGACGAGGGAGCGTGTCGCCGGCCCTGTCCCCGTGGACCGTGTGCCGGCGGACCGTGCCGCCGGGGCGGCTGCGCTCTGGAGCCGCGACTTCCGGCTCTTCTTCACCGCCCGCACCGTGGCCATGCTCGGCGACGCGATGCTGCCGGTCGCCCTGTCGGTCGGCATCCTGGACGCGGGCTACGGCCCGAGCGGGGTCGGCTACGCGCTCGGCGCCTGGACCGCCGCGCTCGCCCTGTGCATGCTCTTCGGCGGCGCGCTCGCGGACCGCCTGACCCCGCGCCGGCTGATGGTGTGGGCGGACGGCGTGCGCCTGGTGGTGCAGTCCGTGGTGGCGCTGGGCTTCCTGCTCGGCACGCCCTCGCTCTGGCAGATCGTCGCCGCGCAGGTGGTCAGCGGCGTGGCGACGGCGATGTTCCAGCCGGGCGTGGCCTCGATGGTCCCGGCGGTCGCCCCGGACGTCCAGCGGGCGAACGGGTCGCTGCGCGTCGCCGAGGCGCTGGCGGCCCTGTGCGGACCGGCCCTGGCCGGCGCCATGGTCGCCGGGCTCTCGCCCGGCTCCGTCTTCGCGGTGTACGCGGCCACCTACGGCATCAGCGGCTGGTGCCTGCTGCGGCTGCGCGTGAAGCTCGTGCCACAGGCCGCCGGGGACGGTTCGCTCCTGCGCCAACTGGCGGACGGCTGGCGGGAGTTCCGCGCCAGAACGTGGCTCTGGGCGGTGATCGCGCTGTTCACCGTCTACGGGTTCACGGTGGCCGGGGTGTCGCTGGCGCTCGGCGGCGTGCTGATCATCGAGGAGCACGGGGCGACGGCCTACGGCACCGCGATGGCGGCCTTCGGCGGTGGCTGCGCCCTGGGCGGGGTGCTGGCGATGAAGGTCCGCCCGCGGCGGCCGCTGCTGGCCGGGGCCGCGGCGCTGACCGTCTTCACGCTCTACCCGCTGGCCCCGGCGCTCGGCCTGCCGCCGTGGGCGCTGGCCACCGGGTGGGGGGTGGCCGGGGTGGGCTGCGCCTTCTGGGGCGTGGTCTGGGCGACGACCGTCCAGACGCGGGTCCCGACCGGACTGCTCAACCGGATGTATGCCTACGACGTCACCGGGTCGCTCGCCGCGATGGCCCTCGGCCGTACCTTCGCCGGGCCGCTGGCCGACCGGTTCGGCGGGCAGCAGGTGCTCGTCGGGGCCACCGTGCTGGCGCTGGCCTGCTGCGCCGCGCTGCCCGCGGTACCCGCGATCCGCGGGCTGCGCGCCGTCGCCCCCGGGGGCGACGCACCCCACAGCGACCCGTCCGCCGACCGAGCCGCCGACGCAGCGGGCGACCGAGCCACCGACCGAGCCGCCGAGGGGACCCACCGATGACCACCGGGGAGACGACCTTCCAGGGGATCGCCGTCACGGAGCTGGCCGAGCGCTTCGGCACGCCGCTCTTCGTCTACGACGGCGAGGTCCTCGAACGCACCTACCGCGACCTGCGGGCCGTCCTGCCGCCCGCCGTCGACGTGTTCTACTCGCTCAAGGCCAATCCGAACATCAGCGTCTACGCCCTGCTGCGCTCGCTCGGCGCGGGGGCCGAGGTCTCCTCGCACGCCGAACTGGTCACCGCGCTGCGCGCGGGAGCCGCGCCGCAGGACGTCATCTTCCTGGGCCCCGGCAAGGACACCGCCGAACTGGCCGCCTGCGTCGAGGCCGGGATCCACGCGGTGGTCTGCGAATCGGTGGAGGAACTGCTGCGGCTCGACGAGCTGGCCGCGTCGGCCGGCCGGGGCCGGTGCCGGGCGATGCTGCGGATCAACCCGGACTTCGCGACCAAGGGCTCCGGCCTCGCGATGGGCGGCAAGCCGCGCCAGTTCGGCATCGACCTGGAGGTGCTGCGCTCGGCCCGGGCGGTGCTCGCGGGCCTGCGGCACGTCGAGGTCACCGGCCTGCACGCCTACATGGGCACCCGCTTCCTCGACCACGCCGACGTGGTGCACAACACCCGGGAGATCCTGGCCGCCGCAGAGCGGCTCTCGGTGGAACTCGGCGTCCCCTTGAGGACGGTGGACTTCGGCGGCGGCCTCGGGGTGCCGTACTTCGAGAACGAGAAGGCCCTCGACACGGCGGCACTCGGCGTGGGGATGCACGAGGCGGTGGCCCCGTTCGCGGCCCGCCACCCCGACTGCCGGCTGATCATGGAACTCGGCCGCTACCTCACCGCCTGGGCCGGCACCTACGTCGTGCGGGCGCGCTATGTGAAGCAGTCCAGGGGGGAGTGGTTCGTGGTGGCCGACGGCGGCACCAACCACCACATGGCGGCGGTCGGCGTCGGCAGCTTCGTCAAGCGCAACTTCCCCCTCCGCCACCTGGGGCGGCCCGCCGCACCGGCCGTGCGCGCCTATTCGGTCACCGGGCCGCTGTGCACGCCGAACGACGTGGTCGCGAAGAAGGTCGAGCTGCCCGAGGTGGCCCCCGGCGACCTGCTCGGCGTCGAGCTCTCCGGCGCCTACGGGCCGACGGCCTCGCCCGGTCTGTTCCTCGGCCACGGCTATCCGGCCGAGGTGCTGGTGCACCGGGGGGAGGCCCATCTGGTCCGGGAGCGGGACACCCTGGACGACCTGCTGGGCAAGCAGCGGCTGGTCGGCCTCGTGCCCGTGAGCGCCGTGACCGCCGTGAGTGCCGTGAGTGCCGCGACCGACCTGCCGAGCCCGACCCCGACCCCGACCGCCGGAGCCGCGCGGTGACCGGTGCCCCGGCGGTCGGCATCGACGTCCTGGAGCTGGGGGAGCTCGACCGGCTCTGCGAGCGGCCGTGGTTCCTGCGGCACTGCTTCGCGGCGGAGGAGCTGGCGCGCGCGGAGCGGCTCGGACCGGGCCGGCGCCGGGAGTACCTGGCCGGCCGGTTCGCCGCCAAGGAGGCCGTGCTCAAGATGCTCGGCACGGGGCTGTTGCGCGGCATCGCGCCGCGCGAGATCGCCGTCGGCCAGGACCGGGCCGGGCGTCCGCTGCTCCACCTGCACGGCCGCGCCGCCGCCCGGGCCGCCGATCTGGGGCTCCGCGCCACCGCCGTGTCCATCGCCCACAAGCGCCGGACGGTGGCCGCCGTGGCCGTCGGCCGCCTCGACCCCCGCCCCCGGGACCCCAGCCCCCTCGACCCGCCCCCCTTCGACCCCCGCCCCACCCTCCGGAAGGAGCCCCGCATGGACCGACCGCCCGCCACCCTGCCGCGCGAGGAGCGGCCCGCCGCCCCGTCCGGGCCGGCCGGAGCCGAGGGCGACACGCCGCTCGTCGCCCGGCTGCGGCTGCGTCTGGGTCAGGAGGACGCCCACTACGGCGGCGGCCTGGTCCCCGGCGCCCGTCTGCTGGGGCTGTTCGGCGACCTCATCACCGAGATCACCGTCCGCACCGACGGTGACGAGGGCCTGCTCGCCGAATACTCGGCGGTGCGCTTCACCGCGCCCTGCCGGCCCGGCGACTACCTGGAGCTGACCGCCCGGCTGGTGCACCGCACCCGGCTGCGCCGGAAGGTCGAGTTCGAGGCGTACAAGGTCATCGCGGCCCGGCCCGACCGCTCGCCCTCGGCCGCCGAGGTGCTCGCCGAACCCCTGCTCGTGTGCACCGCCACCGCGACCGCGGTGGTTCCGCCGCCGCCCCGGCCGGCTCGGCGCGCCGGTACCGGTCAGACCGCCACCACCCGCCCGACCACCGACGACGGGAGCATCCGATGACCGCCCCCGGGACGCCGCCGGCGCCCGCCCTGCTGCACGAGATCCTCGACCGCGCCGCCGAGCTCCGGCCCGACCGGCCCGCCCTTTCCCAGGGCGAACTGACGCTGAACTACCGGGAGTTCGCGACATCAGCCCGGCGCCTGGCGGGCCGCCTGCGCGCCGCCGGGGTCGGCCGCGGCGACCGCGTGGTGGCCGCCGCGCCGTCCGGACCGGCCCTCGCCGTGCTCGTCTACGCGGCCTCCCGGCTCGGCGCCGCCTACACCCTGCTGCACGAACAGGTCCACGGCGCGCCGCTGCTCCACGTCCTGGACGACTGCGAGCCGCGGCTGCTGATCACCGAGGACGCGGCGGACCGGGCCGCCGCCGGCGAACGCGCGATCGCCGTGCTGCCCCTGTCGGAGCTCGTCGAGGCCGCCTTCCCGCCGCCCGGAAGCGGGCCGGCCGATCCGGCGGACCCGGCCGACCTGGCCGACCCGTCCGGCGAACCGCCGGCGTCCGGCGTCCTCGCGGTGGACCCGGTGAGCCTCATCTACACCTCCGGCACCACCGCCCTGCCCAAGGCCGTGGTCAGCACCCACCAGCAGGTGCTGTTCGCCGCCCGCGCCATCCAGTCGGTGCTCGGCTACCGCGCCGACGACGTCGTCTACTGCCCGCTGCCGCTCTCCTTCGACTACGGCCTCTACCAGGTCCACCTCTCGGTGCTGAGCGGCGCCCACCTCTGGCTCGGCCTGCCGAACGAGGCCGGCCCGCTGCTCCTGCGCCGCCTGGCGGCGACCGGGGCGACCGTGCTGCCCGGCGTCCCCTCGGCCACCGAGGGCCTCGCCTGGCTGCTGCGCCGCTCGGCCAACAAGCTGCCCGCCCTGCGGCTGCTCACCAACACCGGGGCGGCGCTCTCCACGGAGACCATCGCCGCCCTGCGCGCGAGCCTGCCGAACCTCAGGGTGCAGGTCATGTACGGCCTGACCGAGTGCAAGCGTGCCACCGTCATGCCGCCGGACGGCGACCTCGCCCGGCCGGGCTCCTGCGGCCTGCCGCTGCCCGGCACGGAGGTCCTCGCCGTCGACGAGGACGGCGCCGCGGTGCCGCCCGGGGAGATCGGCCAACTGGTGGTCCGCGGCCCGCACGTGATGGCCGGCTACTGGCGGCGCCCGGAGCTCGACGCCGAGCGGTTCCGGCGCCGGGACGGCCTCTTCCCCGAGCTGTGGACCGGGGACTACGGCTGGCTCGACGAGGACGGCTTCGTCTACTTCAGCGGCCGCCGGGACGATCTCTACAAGGAGAACGGCTTCCGGCTCAGCGCCACCGAGGTGGAGGCCGCCGCCCACCGGGTGCCGGGCGTCGTGTCGGCCGCCGTCCTTCCGCCGGAGGGACGCCGGCCGTCCGTGCTCGCCGTGGTCGGGCGGATCGAGGCCGCCGAGGCCCTGGAGCTGATGCGCGAGCAGATCGAGGTGTACAAGATCCCGCGCCGGTGCGTGGTGCTCGACGCGCTGCCGCTCAGCGCCAACGGCAAGGTGGACCGCCGCCGGCTGGCGGTCCTGGTCGCCGAGGTCGCCGCCTGACGGGCGGGGCCGCCGGCCCACCGCAGTGAACCCCGTCCCATCCATCGCAGTGGCACAGTGTCACAGTGCCACGGAGGAGAAACATCATGACCGACCGTCAATTCATCGTCCAGGCCCTGGAGTCCGCCCTGAGCGACGTCCTGGAGCGCGACATCGCCGGGCTCGCCGACGACGTGCGCCTCTTCGACGACCTCCACCTGGACTCCACCACCATGCTGGAGCTGCTGATGGCCCTGGAGGACACGATCGACCTGGTGGTCGACCCGGAGACGCTGGACATCGAGGACTTCGCCTCGGTGGGAACGTTCACCGACTTCGTCCTGGCCACGCGCGGCGGCATCGCGGCCACGGCCTAAAGCTGCAAGCTGGACAAGCTGGTCTAGACCTGCGTTCGCGTCGCTCGATATCTTCACCACGCGGGGGCCGAACACTGTGGGGGTGACCGGGTGTATGCCGACGGTGCGGCGTCAACCAGAGTCGGGCAGTCCGGCCGGCTCCTGCGCACGTTCCGCGAGGCCCGTGGGTGGACGCAGGAGCGGCTGGCGGACGCGTCCGGGGTCAGCGTCCGCACCATCGGCAACCTGGAGAACGAACGGGTCGGCCGGCCCCGGCAGAGTTCGGTGCTCGCCCTCTGCCGGGCGCTGCAACTGCCGCGCGCCGAGGCGGACCGGATCGTCCGCGAGCTGAGCCGCCGCCCGCGCCCCGTCGTCGTGCTCGCCGAGCGCCCGTGGACGGCGCCGTACGGCGGGGCGCCGCCGCACGACCCGGCCTGCTTCGCGCCGCCCGTCCACGGTGCCGAACTGGTCGGCCGCTACGAGGAACTGCGCCGGCTGGGCCGGGCCCTGGAACACCACC
The DNA here is from genome assembly GCF_040298605.1 of Kitasatospora sp. NPDC001527. Lineage (NCBI taxonomy): Bacteria > Bacillati > Actinomycetota > Actinomycetes > Kitasatosporales > Streptomycetaceae > Kitasatospora > Kitasatospora sp. NPDC001527. The sequence goes on from NZ_JBEPAM010000012.1 coordinate 93,017, forward strand.
GCGTCGCCACGCTCACCGGACCGCCGGGCATCGGCAAGTCCCGGCTGGCCGCCGCGTACGCGCTGCGCGCACCGGGCCCGGTCTGGTTCGTCGACCTCGCCCAGGAGGAGAGCCGGGCCACCCTGTCCGCCCTGGCCGCCACCCTGCGCGACCCCGGCGTGCGGCCGCCCGCCCTGCTGGTGCTGGACAACGCGGACGACGCCCTCGACGCGGCCGCCCGGCTCGCGGGCGTCCTGCTGCGCCCGTCCGGCGGCGCGACCAGACTGCTCACCACCGGCCGCGAACCGCTCGGCCTCACCCCGGAAGCCGGCTGGCCGCTCGGCCCGCTCCCCGTCCCCCTGGAGCCGACCAGACGCGGCGTCCTCGCCTCCCCGGCCGGGCGCCTGTTCGTCCAGAGGGCCGCCGAGGCCGCACCGTTCTGGCAGCTCTCCGAGGCGAACTGCGCCGCCGTCGCCCGCCTCTGCACCGTTCTCGAAGGGCACCCGCTCGCCCTGGAACTCGCGGCCGGCCAGCTCAGCGCGATCTCCCTGGAGGACCTCCTCTCCCGGATGTCCCACCAGCTGGACCTGCTGGAGCGCCGGCGGGCCCCGCAGCAGGGCCACCACCAGTCGCTGCGCCAGGCGCTCCAGCGCAGCTGGATCCGGCTTCGCCCGATCGAGCAGCGGGTCTTCGCCGCCGTCTCGGTCTTCAGCGGGGACTTCTCCCTGGAGGCGGCCGAGTACCTGGTCGGCGGCGTCGAGCGCGGTGGCGGGCGCCGTGGTGGTGACGGCGGCGGGCGCGGCGGCGACCGTGCCCCGCTCCCCGGAAGTTCCCTCGACACCGCGCGGGCGCTGCGTGACCTGGTCACCCAGTCCCTGGTCAGCGTGCACCGTTACGGCGACCGGCTGCGCTACCGGCTGATCGGCCCCGTGCGGGCCTTCGCGGCCGAACGCGGCATCGAGACGGGCGACTACGCGGGCCTGCGCCGCCGGCACGCCCACTACTTCTGCGGGCTCGCCGAGCGGCACGCCCGGCTCGCCGCGGCCGGCGAGGCCGCCCGGCTGCTCCCGTGCGACGAGGACAACGTCCGCGCGGCCGCCCACTACGCCCGCACGCTCGGCGACTTCGTCCTGTGGACCAGGATCATGCGGAGCCGGCTCTGCCTGCCCGAGCGGTGGGCCGGGCCGTCAGGCGGTCCCCGGTCCGAGCCGTCGCCCGGGCCGCCGGCGGATCCGGCGCCGCTCGGCACCGCGCGCCGGGAGTGACGAGGGCGCGGGCGTCCGGCCCCGGGTCCGGTCCTTCGGCGGTTCGGCGTACCACGACCGGAGGATGTGGAGCAGCAGAGGACTTCGTGACGATGAGGCCGGATTCCGTCCCGGTCCTCGCAACCGGGGGAGGGGAGCCGGCCCACCCGCGCCGCTCGCGCCCGGGTGTCACAGATCCGCCGGGTCGGCGGTCAACACTGTCGACGGGGCGGGGCGAGGGGCTCCGCCCGATCACCCGGACACGGACGACGGAAGGTGCACCAGGATGTCGGACCACCACGCAGGACACGTGCACGGACCCGGCGGCGGCCCGTCGGCTCGGGCGGGCTGGATGACCGCGGCGCGGATGCTGCAGGACGCCGGACCGCTCGCGATCCCCGAGGGCGCCTCCGCGATGACCGTCCACATCGAGTGGGCGCCGGGCGACCCGGGCACCCCGCCGCACCGCCATTCCGGGCCCGCCTTCGGGTACGTCGTCGAGGGCGCGGTCCGCTTCGAGCTGGAGGGCGAGCCGGAGCGGGTGGTGGAGGCCGGCGGCACGTTCTGGGAGCCGGGCGGCGACGCGATCCACTACCAGGACGGCAACGCACTCGCCGACGCGCGGACCCGGTTCGTGGTGACCATGCTGTGCGCCCCGGGGAGGCCCATGCTCGAACTCGTCCCCGAGGACGAGCTCGCCCGGCGCGCCCACCTGCGGGCCCCGCGCCCCGCCGGGTGAGCGCACCGTTCCCCGGCCGCCGACCCCCGCCGGACGGCCCCGCACCGGCCGTCGGGCACCCGATCCGCACGACGGAGGACCCAGCCGCATGCCCGCCATCCTCGTTCACGGCGTTCCCGACACCCACCGGGTGTGGGACGGCGTGCGCCGCCACCTGACCCGGACCGACGTGGAGGCCTGGGACCTGCCCGGCTTCGGCGCCCCGCGCCCGGACGGTTTCCGCTCCACCAAGGAGGAGTACGTCGACTGGCTGATCGCCCGGCTGGAGCGCGTCGGTGAACCGGTCGACCTGGTCGGCCACGACTGGGGCTGCATCCTCACCGCGCGCGTCGCCTCCCTGCGGCCCGACCTCGTCCGCACCTGGGCCGGCGGCAACGGCCCGGTCGACGCGGCGTACACGTGGCATCCGCTCGCCGAGGTCTGGCAGCACCCCGCCGACGGCGACCGCTTCATGCGCGAGCTGCGGCCGGACGCCTTCGCCGCCGACCTCGCGGCCGGCTTCGAGGTGCCGGCCGACCTGGCCGGGGAGATGGTCAGCCGGGTGGACGAGGCCATGAAGGACAGCATCCTGAGGCTCTACCGCTCCGCCGTGACCGTGGGAGCCGAATGGGAGCCGGGCCTCGTCCGGGTCACCGCGCCCTGTCTGGTGTTCTGGGGCGCGCGCGATCCCGCCTGCCCGATCGCGTCCGGCGAGCGGCTCGCCGCCGCCCTGCGCGCTGACGGCGTCGTGGCGCTCGACTGCAACCACTGGCCGCCGCTCCAGCGGCCGGCCGAGCTCGCCGCGGCCGTCGAGGCGCACTGGAGGGCGGGCCCGGGCCGGGCCCGGTGACCAGGGCCCGGACCTCGAACCGCAGGGCGGGGGCGTTCGCCGGACCGCACCGGCTCCGCGTGCCCGCCCGCGCGGACCGGGCCCTCGGCGCGCCGGCCCGCCCGCGCTCGCCCTGCCGGACGCCGACCCCGGTGAGCGGCTCGGCCTGCGGGTCGCCGTCGTGGGAGACGCCGATCTGCGGGCCGGAGCACGTCACAGGTCCCCCCGTGCGCCGGGACGGATCCGCGCCTACCGGCCACGGACGGACCGCGGGCCCGACCCGGTGTTCCTGAGCGGCGGTCCGGCGAGGCTGCGGTGCGATGCCCGTTGACACCCGATCGAGTGATTGCGGGACGTGGCCGCCCTCCGTAGCGTCAGGAGGTCGTTGGTCCATCGGTGTTCAGGAGCACGCGATGGCGACCGCCCCGTTGACAGGAGGACAAGTGACTTCGCCGTCCGAGCAGATAGCCGGTGTCCGGGTCCGTGACCTGGTGCGGGATGTGGTCGCCGCCTGCGCGCCCGAGGAGGTCGTGGTGGTCGACGGCCTGCTGCGGCAGAGCGACGCCGAGGTGCTCGCCCGGCTGCGGCGGCGCCGCGGCGACCGGGATCCGCTCGGGTTCGGTCTCGCCGACATCGTGCCGCTGGTGGCCCCGGTGCTGTGGCTGACCCTGGAGCGGGCCCGCGAGAGGATCGCCCAGAACCTGGTGGAGGGCGCGTCGCGCGGCTCGTCGACGCTCTGGCGCCGGATGCTGCGCCGTCGGTCGGCCCCCGAGGTCATCCCACCGCTGTCCCGTGATCAGCAGCGGCTGGTCCACGGGATGGTGCTCGACGCGGGAGGGGAGGCCGGACTCTCCCCGGACCTCGCGCGACGGATCGCCGACGGCGTGGTGGCCGGCCTCGTCCTGGCCGACCCGGACGAGGAACCGGGCGAACCCCGCGAGGGGGCGGAGGCCGTCCCGGGCGACGCTCCGGGAGAGCGGTGACGACCACGGCCGGGCGGAGTTCGGACGGCCTCGACGAACGGGTGCTGGGCGCGGGCACGAACGCCCGCTTCGCCCTCCTGCTGGTCCTGCTCGTGGCAGCCAGCGGCTCGATGCTGCTGCCGGTCCTGACCTCCTTCCGCGCGGGCAGTTCGACCGGCTGCCTGCTGGCGGCGGGAGCCGACCTCGACCGGCTCGGCACACTGGGCTCCACGCTCCGTACGACCGGGCAGAGCCTCGCCTACCTGCCGTGCATCGCCCGCGACGATCCGCCGCTGCCGTGGTGGCAGATCCTGCTCGGACCGGCCGCCGTCCTGCTGCTCGCGACGGCCGTCGCGGCCGTGCTGCCGCGCTGGAAGCAGCGCGGCGGACGCTGCGTCGAACTGGCCCTGGTCGACCGCACCGGCGCCGTGGAAGCCAGGGTCCGGGACCTGGCCGCCGGCCGGGTCGACCAGGTGCCGGCCCTGTTCGTGGCGCCCGTCGTGTTCACCCGCAGCGGTACGGTGTTCGGCGGCAACCGCCGTCCCCGGCTGCGGCTGAACGCGGGCCTGGTCGCCTGCCGCGACACCGACCCGGACGCGTTCGACGCCATCGTGCTGCACGAGCTCGCCCACGTCGCCAACCGCGACCTGACGGTCACCGGCGCCACCGTCGCGCTGTGGCGGTCCTTCCTCACCCTCGTCCTGTGCCCGTACGTGCTGATCACGTTCTGGAAGGGTGCCCGCCTGGTGGCGCGGGGCGGCTCGCTGTTCACCGCGGACTACTCCCGGCAGGTGGTCCTGCCGATGGTGACCGTCCTCGTGATCTCCGTCGTCCGCGCGGAGGTGCTGCGCAGCCGTGAGCTGCACGCCGACCTGACGGCCCGGCGCTGGCGCGCGCCACTGGAGCACGTGTGGGCCACCATGCCCGCGCGGGACGACCTGCGCGGGGTACGGCGGCGGGTGGACGGCGCGCTGGAGCTGGTGCGGACCCACCCGCGCTGGGAGGTCCGCCGCGACGCGCTCGCCGATCCGGCGCCGCTGTTCGAGGTCAGGGCGCTGCTGATGTTCCTGATCGGCGTGATCGCCGCGCTGACGAACTATCACCTGATGTGGCACTTCGTGCCGCACATGGCGATGATGAACGGCTGGCTCTACCAGACGGTCGGGGCCGCCCCGGCGGCGGTGGTGGCGGCGTCGACCGCGCTGCTGCTGTGGCGGGCGGTGGTCCGGGCCACGGTCCTCGGCCTGCGCCCGCCCACCGGCGTGCGCAGCGGGCTCTGGCTGGGCGCGGGCCTGGTCGCCGGGTCGGTGCTGAACGGGCACACCACCGGCGGCCTGTGGCTCCCGGCCAGGTGGGGGGCGCTGGGCCTGGTGATGGCCGCCGCCGTCGGCTTCACCTGCTGGACCACCCAGTGCGCCCGGCTGGCGGCCACCGTCCGACCGGGCCGGTCGCTGCGCCTCCCGCTCGCGCTCGTCCTGGTGGCGGGCTGGCTCGTCCTGTCGGCCTGGTTCACCTGGTGGGACTACTACGGTGCGCTCTTCGTCCACGGCGTCCGGTACGACGGCGTGGCCGCCCGGCAGGCCGTCGTCCACTGGTTCCCCGGCGCCGGGACCGTCCGCCCGGACACCAGCGCCCTGATGGCACAGGTCCTCCCCGTGCTCCGCGAGGCCGTCCGGGTGCCACTGGTACCGCTCGCCGCCGTCGCGTCGTGGGCCGTCCTGCTCCCCGTGTGGGCGGCCGGGCCGCCCGCCGGCCGGGTCCCACCGTCCCTGCGCCGGGCCCTCGGCGCCGCGCTCGGCGGCGGGGCGCTCGCCGTCCTGTGCGTCGGCGCCGTCCAGGCCTGGTTGCACCACCTGGACGTGGGCGCGGACCGGCGCGGAGGCCTGTACGCCTTCAGCTACGCGATCTGGTGCCTGGCGGCGATCGTCCTCGGCGCGGCCGTCGCAGCCGCGGTCGCGGCCCGCGCACCCGCCCTCCGGCTGCCCGCGGCCCTGGTCGCCGCCGGGACCGCCACGCTGCTCGGCATCGGCGGCACAGTGCTGCTGATCTCCGCCGACGGCTGCCTCGGGCCGCTCTCGGTGCTGAACGACAGCTGCGCCTGGCGGCCCGCCTGGCGGCAGCTGCAGGGTGGCCTGACGTTCCATCTGGTCATCCACGCGGCGCTGCTGCTGGCACCGGTCACCGCCCTGCTGATCACCGCCCTCGCCGCGCTCGCCCGCAGGACGGCCGGCCGGCGGGGACCGCACCACGTCGGATCCGGCCCGGTCACCGGGCTCCCGTCCACGCGGCGGCCCCGCCTCCTGTCGGCGTTCGGCCACGGAACGTGTGCCGTGGCGCTGGCCACCGCGGCCGTCCTTCTCGTCGCCGACGCCCACGACCAACTCCGCTCCCACGCACAGGCGGTGACGCCCACCACCCAGGCCCAGTTCCAGCGGTCCATGGGCCTGCCGACGCTCCCGGTGTCGCCGGGCATGCGCTGGCGCCAGGTCCACGCCTGGTACCGGGTCGGTGGCCGGTACCTGATCGAACACGCGCTGGCGGACGGCACCGCGCTGGTGAAGGCCCTGACCGAGGCCCGGCGCGACGAGCGGATCGAGGTCACCCCCGCCCTGATGGCCAAGGTGCGCCCACTCTGCACAAGTCTGGGGAACGCCGCCGGCTGGGAGCCCTACTACTTCCAGGTCCCGGACCCGGCCGCGCAGGCGCTCTGGCACCGGTTCGGGGTGACCGCCCTGGCCGCCGGCCCGCGCTGCGCCGAGGCCGTCGACCGCTCCGACAGCGCCGCCTTCCTCACCTCCCTGGCCGACCTCCTGAAGGCCGTCCGGGCGGTGCGTGACGTCTCCGGCCGCGTCGGGCAGATCCTCGACAACCCGAAGGACCGCGTCTTCACCGGCCCGCCCCTCGCCCCGCCGCAACCCCGCCTCTGACATCGCGCATCCCGTTCACGGGCGGTGGCGCCGAGGCGGGGCCGGGCCCGGCGACGCGGGGCGCCGCCGGGCCCGGCCGGTCGGCCGGGGGCTGCTCAGCGCAGGCCGGCGAAGAGGTCGTTCTCGGGGAGCGCCGCGTCGGTGGTGTCCTGGACCCGCACGAAGGTCTCCACGCCCATCAGCTGGGTGAACTTCTCCTTGCCCATCTTCAGGAAGAAGATGTTCTCGCCCTGGCTGGCGTGCGCGGCCAGCGCGTCGAACTTCTGGCCGCCGAACCCGGTGGTGTCCACCCAGGTGGTGATCTCCTCGTCGGGGAGGCCGATCTCGGGTATCTCCGACTCCTCGGAGCCCGGCTCGTCCCACGCCGCGCCGAACTCGCGCATGACCTCCCCGAACCGCGCCATCATCGAGCGCGGGGCCGTCGTCCAGTACACCTTCGGCGAGATGCCGGCCAGCTCCAGCGCCCTCGTGGTGATGCGGTTGGCCTGGATGTGGTCGGGGTGGCCGTAGAAGCCGTTCTCGTCGTAGGTCACGACGACGTCGGGCCGGTACTGCCGCATCAGGTCGGCGAGGCGGGCGGCCGCCTCGTCCACCGGCGTCGTCCAGAACGAGCCGGGCGCGTCGTTGGCGGCCCAGCCCATCATCCCGGAGTCCCCGTAGCCGAGCATTTCGAGGTGCCCGACCTTGAGATGCTCGCAGCTGGCCTCCAGCTCCCGGCGGCGCATCGCGGCGACCGCCGCCGGGTCGTGTCCGGCCTCGCCGGGTTTGACTCCTTGCGGGCCGTCTCCGCAGGCGCCGTCGGTACAGGTGACGAGCACCGTCCGGATGCCCTCGGCCGCGTAGCGGGCGAGCACACCCCCCGTACCGGTGGCCTCGTCGTCGGGGTGGGCGTGCACGGCCATCAGGGTCAAGGGCCGGTCGGTCATGGGGCTCATCCTTCGGTCTGCCGGGTGTTCGGCCTCAGTCTGCGGCACGGGGCCGTCAGAGAGCGGTCCGCGGTGCTTCTGATCGACTGTTGGGAACGACGGAGCCGCCGCCCCCTATTCCGGGGAGCCGGGCCCGTTCGCCTCGTCCGACGCCTCCCGGGCGGTGACCTCGGCCAGCTGGTCGAACGTGCGGTTCAGCACCGACCGGCGTTCCTCCTTGTAGCGCGGCGAGGGCTCCAGGCCGTCGATGCTCCGCTCCCAGACGGCCATGAACGTCGCCTTCCACTGCGTGATCACGCGGGCCTCCGGCAGGTCGTGGGCGCCGTGGCCGGCCAGGGCGAGGGTGTACAGCAGTTCCAGGTTGCACGGCACGGCGACGCCCCAGTACTCGTCGGGTTCGAGCTCGACGGGATCGCCCGCCATCGCCTGGGAGACCTCGTCGACGAGCCGGTCGACGACCACCGACAGGTGGTCCAGGGCCGTGTCGCTCTCGAAGTTCCCGCTGCCCCACGTGCCCACAAGGTGCTCCTCAGAAGGTTGCCGCTGTCCGTCCCGGTCAGCTGTCCCGGTCATCGAAGCAGACCGCACTGACAACGCCGGGGCGAGGGGCCGGCCGGACGAAGCGCTACGGGCGGTTGTGGTGGACGATCTGGATGAGGTTGCCGCAGGTGTCGTCGAACACGGCCGTGGTGACCGGGCCCATGGCGGCCGGCTCCTGCGTGAAGACGACACCCCGCTCGCGGAGCCGGGCGGCCTCCTCGTGGACGTCCTCGACCTCGAAGGAGGTGGCCGGGATGCCGTCCTTGACCAGCGCCTCCTTGTACGGGGGGACCGCGGGGTGGCCGGAGGGCTCCAGCAGCAGCTCGGCGCCCTCGGGGTTCTCGGGCGAGACCACGGTCAGCCACCGGGCACCGCCGCCGAGCGGGATGTCGTTCTTCTTCACGAAGCCCAGCACCTCGGTGTAGAAGCGCTCGGCCTTGGTCTGGTCGTCGACGAACACGTGGGCGACGTAGATCTTCATGCTCCGGTCTCCGGTTCCTGCTTCCTGTGGCCTGAGCCAGCGCGAGACGATCTGCTCAAGCGGTCGGGTGGTGAGGTCGTGGAACTTGTAGCGGCCCTCGCGCCGCGTCGCTATCAGCCCGGCGCCCTCCAGCACGGCGAGGTGCTGGCTGACCGCCTGACGTGACAGGCCCAGCCCGTGCTTCGTGGAAAGCCGGGCACAGATCTCGAAAAGGGTCTGGCCGCTGCGCTCCGTCAGTTCGTCGAGGATCGTTCTGCGGGTCGGGTCGGACAGCGCCTTGAAAACATCGTCCGGCACACCCCCAGCATAGGCAAGTCGCCACTTGCCTATCCAGTCGGGGGAGCGCGGCCGAGACCGGGATGCCGTGGCCGGCGAAGGGCGGCGGAGATCCGCCGGGCGTTCGGCGGCCGTACAGTGTCGGGCGTCGCTCCCGGGGCGCGGGCGGCGGACGCGGGGCATCCCGTACATCGAGGGTGGGGCATGGACAGCAGCGAGTACGACGAGTACGAGGCCACGGTCAGAGTCCGGAAGGGCGCGCGTTTCGCGCGGTCGAGCAAGAGCCCGGACGGCTATCGCGCGGTGACACGGGACCCCGGCACCCATGAGGTGGGTCAGGCCGAGATCTTCTTCACGAAGGAGAGCCGGCCGGATCCGGTGGCGGCCGACCCGCAGGACTGGCCCGACCCCGACCCGTACGAGTCGGAGGCCCGAGCGCGCGAGCGCCGGGAGGAGGCGGAGTTCGTCGCCGAGGTGCTTGTCCACATCGGCCTCAGGCTGGCGGAGGTGGCCGCGCCGCACGTCAGGAGGTGGTGGCACGAACAAGCGCTTCCGGCGGTGAGGGCGACGTGGAACGACCGGGCACTCCCGTCCGTGAAGGCGAAGTGGAGCAGCGCCCGAAGTCGCCTCGGTGGAAGCCGGGGTGAGGCCGGGGAGGACCCGCAGGAGGTGGCCGTCACCGCTTCGGACGATCAGCGGACGACGATGAGCGGCGCGGAGGCGCGGAAGCGGTTCGCCGCGGCCGTGATGGCCAGGATCTACAGCGACGGGCAGCTCCGGCTCCTGCGCAACGCCCGGATCGTGGACGAGGGGGAGGGCGGTCCGGTGGAGCTGGGGGCGACGGACGATCTCACGCCCCGGCGCATCGGGGAACAGGTCGCGTTGCTGCTGGAGGCGGACCCTTCGCTGCTCGGTGAGGACACCCTGGCCGAACTCGCGAAGCTTGTCGCGCGGATTCGGGCCGACGGCGGCTACGCGCCCGCCCCGGGAGCGGTAGGGGCGCTGCCGCGCGACGGACGGAACGGCTGACGGCGCAGGCGAGGGGGCGACCGCGGTGGGCCGGGTCGTCGGACCCGTCGATCCGCAGGGGCGCCGCCTGCCGTCGGATGGGCGGCCCCGTGCCGCGTGGCCGTCGCCGGCCGCGGGCCGGGCGGAGCGCTCCGCCAGCCCCGCGGCCGCATGCCGAGGGAGGATCAGCAGGAGATGCCGGAGCCCGTCGGGACGCCGAGGATCTGCGTGAACGCCTTGTACCGGTTGATCCGGCTCTCCACCTGGCGCGGGTTCTTGCCGTCGCACTCCAGCGCGCCGTTGATCGAGCGGATCGACTGCCCGAAGCCCGCGCCGCTGATCATGGCGTCGTGCCCGGTGATCGGGCCCGGGCCGTCCTGGGTGTTCCAGTACCACAGGGCCGTCATCATGGCGACGGCCGGATCGGTCTCCACCAGCCAGGGGTTGTTCAGCAGGTCGATGCCGAGGAAGTCGCCCACCCGCTTGTAGTTGTAGTTCCAGCTCAGCTGGATCGGGCCGCGCCCGTAGTACGCCGACTGGCCGGCCGGGCAGCCGTAGGGCTGGTCGGCGTCGCAGTAGTGCGGGTAGTTCGCCTCGTTGACCTCCTTGATGTAGTACAGCCCGGCGGTCTCGTGGCTGATGTTCGCGAGGAAGGCCGCGGCCTCCTGCTTGCGCATCGTGCTGTCACCGGTGTGCGCGAACGCCGGGAAGGCGTCCATGGCGTCCACCAGGCCCTGGTACGTGTAGGCGGGATTCCGGTTCGGGAACATCACGTCGAACTGGGCCTCGCTCACCACGAAGCTGTTGGGGTACGGATTGCCGCCGGTGCCGCAGGTGTACGGCGCCCAGTAGTACGTGCTCACCGTGGGGTTGTAGCCGGGATTGTCGCGCTGGGCGACGTAGACCTGGCCGTCGGTGTACCTGACGATGTCGCGGGCCTGGTAGTTGGCGCCCTGCGACCAGCCGGGTGCGATCGCGCAATCGTCCGCCGCGGTGGGGGTGGCGGCGGATGCCGTCGCGGGCATGAAGGCCGCGGCGGCCAGGGAGCCTGTCGCGAGCAGGCCGGCCAGCAGCGCCTTCATACGGGTTCTGAGCACGAGCTTCCCTTTCGTGCACCACGGCACGCCGGACGGACCCGGTGGGGGCCGGGTCGGCCGACAGGCGCCGTGAGGAAGGATGTTGGCGCACACTGAACCGTTCCGCGTTCATCCGAGTCAAGATCCGGCAAAGTACGTTTTGCAGGCTGCAACGACCTTTGAATTCAATTGAGTTGACGATGGCTCATCGGTAGCCTCGCCGGCCCGGCCCCGATGCCGCCGGATCGGCCGGAGGACGCGGGCGGAGGAGGCGTCGGAGGAACCCGGGGCGAGCGGCGGCGGGATCCACTGCATCACCCCGCAGCAGCCCGCCGGGTGCGACGAGCCGTCCGCGCCGAGGCCCTTTACCCCCGCGGGGCCGCCGTACGCAACGGCCACTTCCTGACGATCACAGCCCTGGACCCCACCGGAGACGGCCAAGTACGGTGGGCGCGCCGCCGGAAGCCCTCCCCGGACGCCTTCGAGCCGACGTTCCCGGGTCGCCCGACCGTGCGCAGCAGCGACGACAGCAACCGACCAGCACTCGACACACGCCTGCGCCGGAGTACCCCACAGGGCTGATTCCGGTGTCATGGCGAGCTCAGGAAGGGGGACCGGCAGTGACGTCGGCGAGCACGTTCAGGACCGGCCAGGTGCACCACGCGATCGGGGAAAGGGCCGGACGGGCTCCGCACGACGTCGCCGTGGTGGCGGGGACGGTCCGGACCACCTACGCGGAACTCGACCGCCGGGCCGCCGCCGTGGCCCGCGAGCTGCGCCGCCGGGGGGCCGGGCGGGGTTCGCTGGTGGGCGTCTGCCTGGACCGCGACGAGTGGCTGATCCCCGCCCTGCTGGGGGTCTGGAAGGCCGGTGCGGCCTACGTGCCGCTGGATCCGGCCTACCCGGCGGACCGCCTGGAGTTCATCGCCACCGACGCCGGGATCTCCCACCTGGTCTCCTCGGCGGCCGTCCTCCGGCGCCGCGGCGACGTCCTCCGGGCCACCGGCGCCGACCCGCTGCTCGTCGACGCGGTGGGCCCGGACGCCGGCGAGGGCGCCGACCCCGGCACCGCCGGCGAGCCGACCGACGCCGCGTACGTGATGTACACCTCGGGCTCGACCGGCCGGCCCAAGGGCGTGGTGGTCGAGCACCGCAACGTGGCGGCCCTGCTGCGGTGGGAGTCCTCCGTGTACTCGGCCGCCGAACTGCGCGGGATGCTGGCCGCGACGTCGGTCTGCTTCGACCCGTCGGTGACCCAGCTGTTCCTCCCGCTGCTCTGCGGCGGGACGGTGATCCTGGCCGAGAACCTGCTCGCGCTGCCCGCCCTTCCCGCCCGCGACGAGGTCACGTTGGTCTACGGGACGCCGTCGGTGCTGGCCGCGCTGGTCCGTGAGCCGCTGCCACCGGGCGTGCGCACCGTCCGCGCGGGCGGCGAGCCGCTCACCCGGGCCCTGGCGGACCGGATCCACGCGAACGCCGGCGTCCGCCGGGTCGTCCAGAGCTACGGCCCGACCGAGTGCACCGTGAGCTGCGTGACGCACGAGGTGCCCGCCGAGGGGCGGGCGGAGCCGCCGATCGGGCTGCCGTACGCGCGGAGCGGGCTCTCGGTCCGCGACCGCGCCGGAAACCCGCTGGGCGACGGCGAGACCGGGGAACTCTGGGTGTCCGGTCCGCTGGTCGCCCGGGGCTATCTGGCCGGACCGGAGCTGACGGCCGAACGGTTCGTCACGGACGCCGCCGGAGTGCGGCACTACCGGACGGGCGACCTGGTGCGGCGGGTGGACGGGCTCCTCCACTTCGCCGGGCGGATCGACGACCAGGTGAAGGTCCGCGGCTTCCGGATCGAGCCGGGCGAGGTCGAGGCGGCGCTCGCGGGGCATCCGGCCGTCCGGCACGCCGTGGTGCTCGCGCCGGCCGACGAGGACGGCACCCGGCTCCTGGTGGGCTATGCGGAGTCGTCCGACCGGACGCTCACCGGCGCGCGGCTGCGGGCCTGGCTGCGGGACCGGCTGCCGGACCACCTGGTCCCCTCCCGGATCGCCGTCCTCGACCGCCTGCCCGTCGGACCGACCGGCAAGGCCGACCGCGCCGCGCTGGCCGGGGTGGAGTTCGGCCGCGCGGTCGACACCGAGTACGCCGCCCCGCGCACCGACACCGAGCGGCGGATCGCGCGGACCGTCGCCGGTGTCCTCGGCCTGGCCGAGGTCGGCGTCCACGACGACTTCGGGGCGCTCGGCGGGCATTCGCTGGCGGCCGCCCGCGTCTGCGCCGTCCTGGGCCGCGACTTCGGGACGGCCGTCCCGCTGACGGCCTTCCTCGCCGCGCCCACCGTCGCCGGACTCGCGTCGCTGCTGCGGGCCGGGGCGGAGAAGCGCCCGGGCGGCGCGCCGGAGCCCGCGCTGGTCCGTCATGCCGGGCGGGACAGCTACCCGCTGACGTCCGCGCAGCAGGGGATGTGGCTGCTGCGGCAGGTCGGTTCCGGCGAGCGCGCCACCACCATCGCCTTCCGGCTGCGCCTGCGCGGACGGCCGGGCACGGCGCGGCTGCGGGCCGCGTTGGACGCGGTGGCCGAGCGGCACGAGGTGCTGCGCAGCGTCGTGCGGGCCGCCGGCGTCGGGGTGGACGCCACCGGCCGGGCGGTCGACGAGGAACCGGTCGCGCTGGTCCGCCCGCCGGCCCCGGTGCCGTTCGAGGAGCACGATCTTCGCGGAGTGCCCGGGGCGGAGCGGGCGAGCCGGGCGGCCGAGCTGACCCGCGCGGCCGCGAGCCACGCCTTCGACCTGGCCACCGAGACACCGCTGCTCAGGGCCACGCTGCTCCGGCTCGACGAGGACGACGCGGAACTGGTCGTCGTGACCGACCATGTGGCGTTCGACGGCTGGTCGATCGGCGTCCTGATGGCGGAGCTGGTCGCCGGCCCGGGCGGCGGGCCGCAGCGCCCGGAGCATGCGGACCACGCCGACCGCCGGGCCGGCCACGGCCCGGACATCACGCCGCCGCCGGTCCAGGTCGGCGACCTCGCGCTGCACGAGCGCGCGCTGGCCGCCCGGCCCGACCGGGTGGCGCGGCTGCGGGCCTTCTGGGCCCGGGAGCTGGCGGACGCCGTCCCGCCGCAGGACGTCCTCGCCGCCGCGCCCGCGGGCCCCGGCCGGCTGGTCGGCGAACGGCTGTCCCGTCCCCTCGACGCCGGGACGGCCGCCCTGCTGCGCGAGCTCGCGGCCGACTGCGGATCCACTCCGTTCGCGGTGCTGCTGACCGCGCTCGGTCTGCTGGTCGCCGGCCTCACCGGCCGGTCCGACGTCGTGCTGGGCGCGGCCGTGGCGGACCGGGCGCACCCCGAGCTGGAGACGGTCGTCGGACCCCTGGTCGGCATCAGACCGATCAGGCTGGGACTGGCGCAGGGGGAGCCCTTCCGGAGCGCCGTCGGCCGCGCCGCCGCCACGACGGCCCGCGTGATGGACCATCCGGGCTTCACCGTGCAGGACGCCTTCGAGGTGGCCGGCATCGAACACCCCCGGGGCTCGCTGGGCACCCCGGTGGTGCTCTCGGTCCAGCCCGCCGGTCTCCCGGTCGCGGTGGAGCGGGACGGCGTCCGTCTGGAACTGCTCGGTGAGGTGACCAGCGGCGGGACGCAGGCGGCGCTGACCGTGTTCCTCAACGAGACGGTGCGGGGCCCCGATCTCCAGATCGAGTACGACGTGGACAGGTTCGGCCCGGCCGAGGCCGAGGCGTTCGCCGATCGGCTGCTCCGGATCCTGCGCGCCGCGGCGGCCGATCCGGACCTCCCGCTGTCGGCCTTCGCCCTGGTGAGCGGGGCGGAGAAGGCCGCGCTGCTCGCCGCCGGCACCGGGCTCCCGCTTCCGGCCGGCGGTCCGCGGACCGTGGTGGCGGCCGTCCTCGAACAGGCCGCCCGGCGGCCGAACGCGGTGGCCACCTCCGACGCGGCCGGCGAACTCGGCTACGCGGAACTGGCCGAACGCTCCCGGAGGGTGGCCGCGGCCCTGCTCGCGACGAGAGCGTCCGTGCCCGCGGCCGGACCGGCGGCGTTCACCGTCGGGGTCTGCCTGCCCCGCGACCGGTACCTGCCCGCGGCCCTGCTGGGCGTCCTGCGCGCCGGTGCGGCCTACGTTCCCCTGGAGCCGGACCAGCCCGTCGAACGGCTGCGCGGCCGGCTCGCCGACTCCGGGGCGAGCGTGGTCATCGCCGCCGGGGAGACCCTCGCGTTCGCCGGTGAGCTGGCCGGAGCGGTCGGCGCCGGGGTCCTCGACGTGGGCGGTCCGACCGACCCGGGACCCACGAGCCTGCCCGAGCCGGCGCCCGACGGGCTCGCCTACGTGCTGTACACCTCCGGTTCGACCGGCCTGCCCAAGGGCGTGGAGGTCACGCACGCGAACCTGGCGGCCTTCGTCGCCGCGATGCGGATCACGCCGGGCGTCCGGCCCGACGACGTGATGCTGGGTCTCACGTCACCGGCCTTCGACGTGTTCGGGTTCGAACTCTGGGTCAGCCTGGGCTGCGGGCTGCGGCTGGCGGTCCTGGACCGCGCGGCCGCGGTGGACGGGCATGCCGTCGCGCGGTTCGTCGAGCGGGCCGGGGTGACGCTGATGACCGCCACGCCGACCACGCTCCGGATGCTGGTCGCCGCCCGGTGGTCGGGACCGGGGGTGCGCGTCATCAGCGTCGGCGAGCCGCTGGACCCCGGGCTGGCGGGTGAACTCCTGGCGCGGACGGGCGAATTGTGGAACGCCTACGGGCCCACCGAGAGCACGGTCTACTCGACCATGGCGCGGGTGGAGGCTCCTGTCGGCGAGGCGGTGCCGATCGGCCGCCCGCTGGCCGGGGAGACGGCCTACGTGCTGGACGCCATGGGCCGGCTGGTGCCGCCGGGAGTGGCCGGGGAGCTGTGGATCGGCGGCGCGGGCGTCGCCCGGGGCTACCGGAACCGGCCCGACGCGACCGGGGCGGCGTTCACCGCGGATCCGTTCGCACCGGGCGCACGGCGCTACCGGACCGGTGATCTGGCCCGCTGGCGGCCATGGGGGTCCCTCCGGCCGGAGGCCGGGGGAGGAGGCACCCTCGACTTCCTGGGCCGCCGTGACCAGCAGGTGAAGCTGCGCGGCCACCGGATCGAGCTCGGCGAGATCGAGACCGCCCTGCGCGCGGAACCGGCGGTCCTGGACGCGGCCGTCGTGGTCCTCGGCGACGGCGCGGACGCCCACCTGGTCGGCTACCTCGCGGTGGGTCCCTCGGCGGCGACCGAGGACCTCCTCGACACGTCCGCGGTGGAGGAGCGCCTGCGCAGCCGCGTCCCCGACCACATGGTGCCCCGGCGGTGGGTCGTGCTCGACGCCCTGCCCCTGACGGCCTCGGGCAAGGTGGACCGGGGCGCCCTCCCGGCGCCCGGCCGAGAATCCGGCGGCGGCCGGATCGCCCCGCGCACCGAGGCCGAGCTGCTGGTGGCCGAGGTGTGGGAGGCCGTGCTCGGGGTCGCCGAGGTCGGCGCCCACGACGACTTCTTCGCGCTCGGCGGGCACTCGCTGGCGGCCACCCGGGTCACGGGCCGGCTGACGGCGGCACTGGAACTCGATCTGCCGGTGCGGCTGCTGTTCGAGCACCCGCGCCTGGCCGACTTCGCCGCCGGGCTGGAGGCTCTGCTGCTGGCCGAGCTCACCGAAGCCGGTGATCTCGCCGATCCCGCCGATCCCGCCGAAGCCGCCGAATCCGCCGACCAGGCCGGACTCGCCGCCCCGGCCGCCCACACCGCCGGCGGTGCCGCATGACCGAGGTGTCCGCCGGGCGACACGATCCCCGGCTCGCCGACGCGCTGCGCGCCCGGCTGGCCTCGGCCCGCCGCACCGCCGCCCGCGGCACCCCGGCGATACCCGCCCGGCCCGACGGGGACGCCCCGGCCCCGCTGTCGGCCGCGCAGGCACGGCTGTGGTTCCTCACCCAGCTGGATCCGGAGAGCACCGCCTACCACATCCCGGTCGCACTGCACCTGCACGGACCGCTGGACGCCGCGGCGCTGCTGGGTGCGGTGCGGGATCTCGCCGAGCGGCACCAGGTCCTCCGGAGCCTGGTCGCCGAGACCGACGGCGAGCCGCTGGCGGTGGCGGGCCCGGCGGAGGCGGTGCCGCTGGCCGAGGCCGATCTGACCGGTCCGGGCGGGCGGGAGTCGCTGGAGCGCCGCCTGCTGGAGGAACTGCGCAGGCCCTTCGACCTGGCCGTCGAACCGCCCCTGCGGGCGACGCTGCTGCGGCTCGGCCCCGATGAGCACGTCCTGGCGCTGACGGTCCATCATCTCGCCTTCGACGCCTGGTCGAGGGCCGTGGCGGTGCGGGAACTGGCGGCGCTCTACGCGGCGCGGCTCGGGCTGGCCGAGGCTCCCGCACCGCCACCGGTCCAGTACGCGGACTACGCGCACTGGCTCGCCCGGCGGCCTGAGGAAGCGGGGCGCGCGGAGGCCGACCTGGCCTGGTGGGTCCGTACGCTGTCCGGCCTGGAGCCGGTCCTGGACCTGCCCACGGACCTGCCCCGCCCGGCGGTCGCGGACCGGACCGGCGCGGAACTGCCGGTGATCCTGCCGGCCGCCCTGACCGCCAAGGTGCGCGGGCGGGCCGCCGAGGCCGGCTGCACGCCGTTCATGGTGCTGCTCGCGGTCTGGCAGGAGCTGCTGGCCCGGCTGTCGGGCGTCGACGACGTGCCGGTCGGCGTGCCCGAGGCGGGACGACGGCACCCCGACACCGAGCACACGATCGGCTTCTTCATCAACACCCTGACCATGCGCACCGACCTGTCGGGCGGGCCGAGCGGCCGCGAACTGCTGGCCCGGGTACGCGCCGTGGCGCTGGAGGCGTTCGCCCGCACCGACGTCCCGTTCGAGCGGATCGTGGACCGGCTGCGCCCGGCCCGCGACCTCTCGACCACGCCGGTCTTCCAGGTCCTCCTCAACGTGATCGACACCCCGGCGGTCGCGCCGCGCTTCCCGGGCCTGGCGGCGAGGGTCTTCGCACCGCCGGCGACGACGGCCAAGTTCGACCTGAACCTGGCGTTCACGGCCACCTCCTCGATCGGCACGTCGTCGAGCGACACCTCCTCGATCGGCACCGGCGACACCTACGAGGGGTCGCTGATCTACCGCACCGACCTCTTCGAGCGGCACACCGCGCAGCGGATCACCGAGTGGTACGCGGCCCTGCTGGACGGCGTGCTGTCCGATCTCGACCGCCCCGTGCGCGAGGTGGCGCTGGAGCCGGTGGCCGGACCGCTGCTCGCTGGGCCGCGCCGGGAGTTCGACCTCACCCGGCCGCTGCACGCCCTGGTCGAGCGCTGGGCGGCCGAACGGCCCGGCGCGACGGCGGTCGTGGGCCCGGACGGTGAACTCACCTACGGACAGCTGGACCGGCGGGCGAACCGGCTCGCGCACCGGCTGCTCGCGGCCGGGGTCGGACCTCAGGACCCGGTCGCCGTCCTCGCCGACCGCCGGACACCCCTGGTGGTCGCCCTGCTCGCCACCCTCAAGGCCGGCGCGGTCTACCTGCCGCTCGACCCGGCGTACCCGGACGACCGGCTGGCCGACATCCTGTCGACGGCGGGCGCGCGAGTCGTCCTCACGGAGCGGGAGTTCGCGCAGCGCCTCCCGGCGTCCGGTCCGGACACCGCGGGCACCGGCCCGGAGCCGCTGGTCCTCGACGACCCGTCCGCTCCCGGTCCGGCACCGGAACAGCCCCGCGGAGCACCGGGCGTGGCCGCCGATCCGGCCGCACCGGCCTACCTGATCTTCACCTCGGGCTCGACCGGCCGCCCCAAGGGCGTCACCGTCGAACACCGGCAGATCGTCCACTACCTGCACGCGGTGACGGAGCGACTGGCCGACCGCGGTGTCGCGGGGGGCTCGTTCGCCCTGGTGTCGACCCATGCGGCGGACCTCGGCCTGACCAACCTGTTCGGGGCGCTGGCCACCGGCGGCACGGTCCACCTGGTGGACCGTGAGGTGGCGACCGACCCGGAGGCGTACGGGGAGTACCTGGAGGCGCACCCGGTCGACGCGGTCAAGATGGTGCCGAGCCACCTGGAACTGCTCGCCGCCCACGGGGATCTCCGCCGCGTGCTGCCCCGCAGGCTGCTCGTCCTCGCGGGAGAGGCGTGCTCCTGGGACCTGGTGGCCCGGATCCGGACCGCGCGGCCCGAGCTGGCCGTGCAGGTGCACTACGGCCCCACCGAGACCACGGTGTCCGTGCTCGGCTGCGCCGTGGAGGAGATCCCGCCGGCCCGGCGTGCGGGGACGGTGCCGATCGGCCGGCCGCTGGCCGGCGTGGACTGCTACGTGGTCGACTCCGAGGGCCGGCCGCTGCCCGCAGGGGTGCCCGGCGAGCTGTGGATCGGCGGGCCGAGCGTGGCGCGCGGCTACTACGGCAGGCCCGACCTGACCGACGAGCGCTTCGTCCCCGATCCGGTGACCGGCACCGCGCGGTGCTACCGCTCCGGGGACCGGGTCCGGCTGACCGCGGACGGCCTGTTCGGGTTCCTCGGCCGGATCGACGACCAGGTCAAGATCCGCGGCTACCGGGTGGAGCCGGGCGAGGTGGCCGCCGCGCTGCGTGACCTGCCCGAGCTCGCCGAGGCGGTGGTGCTGCCGGTCGGCGAGGCCCACGCCCGGAGGCTCGCCGCCTGGGTGACTCCCGCGGCGCCCGCGTCCGCCGTCGACGTCGCCCGCGTGCGCACGGCCCTGCGCGGGCGGCTGCCCGACCACATGGTGCCCTCGGCGATCGTCGTGCTCCCCGCGCTGCCGCTCAACCCCAACGGCAAGGTGGACCGGTCGGCCCTGCCCGTACCCGAGCCGGCGGCGGGCCCCGGGCACGTCGCCCCGGGCACGCCGACCGAGCTGCGCGTCGCCCGGGCCTGGGCACAGGTCCTCGAACCGGGCGCGGCCGACGGCATCGGCATCGACGACGACTTCTTCGCCCTGGGCGGCGACTCCTTCCGGGCGGTGCGCGCGGTCCGGGCGATCGACCCGGCGCTCCGGGTGATCGACCTGTTCACCCGGCCGACCGTCCGCGAGCTGGCCGCGTTCCTCGACGCGGCCGGGGCGGCCGGGCCCGACGGCGAGCGCCGCCTGCTGCACCGGCTGGCGGGTCCCCCGCCCGGCCGGCTCCCGACCGTCACCGTGGTCTGCCTCCCCTACGGCGGCGGTTCCGCGGCCTCCTACGGCCCGCTCGCCACCGAACTGGCCACCGCGATCCCCGGCGCGGCCGTACTGGCCGTGGAACTGCCGGGACACGATCCGGCCCGGCCGGACGAGCCGCTGCTCCCGCTGACCGTGCTGATCGACCGGGTCGTCGCCGAACTGGCCGAGGTGGCCGCCGCGCTCCCCGGTCCGGGGGGCCGGCCAGGCCCGGTGGCGGTGTACGGCCACTGTGTCGGCTCCGCCGCCGCCACCGAACTGGCGCTGCGTCTGGAGGCCGGGGGCGTCCCGGTGACCGGCCTGCTGGTCGGCGGGAGCCTTCCCGGCGCGCGGCTGCCGGGGCGTCTGTCGACCTGGCTGCGCCGCAGGTTCCCGGCCACCCGCTGGACGTCGGACCGGGCCTACCGGGACTTCCTGCGCACCCTCGGCGGCATGGACGACGGCGAGGGCGACGGGGAAGCGGCCGAGGCGGCACGGCGGACCATGCTGCGCGCCCTGCGGCACGACGTGGACCAGGCGCAGGGCTGGTTCACCGGTGAACTGACCCGGCCGGACACCCGCCGGCTACGGGCCCCGGTGCTCTGCGTGATCGGCGAAGGCGACCGGTCCACGGAGCTCTACGAGGAGCGGTTCGCGGAGTGGGGAGCCTTCGCCGACCGGGTGGAGCTGGCCACCCTCCCCAGAGCGGGCCACTACTTCCTCAAGCACCAGGCCGGCCAGCTCGCGGCGCTGGTCGGCGAGCGGCTCGGAGCCTGGGCCGGCGGCCGGCCGCCGGAGCCGCTTGCCGAGGTCACGGTGGTCGGCCGGGGGGCGCGGCGTGACCTCAGGGACTTCTACCTCCTCGCCGCGGGCCAGACGGTCTCCCTGATCGGCAGTGCGCTGACCTCCTTCGCCCTCGGCGTCTGGGCCTACCAGCGCAGCGGGCGGGTCTTCGACTACGCGCTGATCAGCATGCTCGCCATGCTCCCGGCGATCGTCGCGGGGCCGCTGGGCGGCGCCGTGGCGGACCGGATCGACCGCCGCCGGGTCATGCTCACCTGTGACGCCGTCTCCGCGGCCGCCACGGTGTCCCTGGTGGCCGCGCTGTGGAGCGGCGGCCTGGCGCTGCGGCAGGTCGGTCTGATCGTGGGCGTCATGTCGCTGGTGACCGCGTTCCGGCGACCGGCCTACCTGGCGGCCGTCGCCCAGTTGGTCCCCAAGCCCTACCTGGTGCAGGCCAACGGGCTGGCCAATCTCGGTGCCGGCCTGGGGACGCTGATCGCCCCGCTGGCCGGCGGCGCGCTGATCGGGCTGGTCGGCCTGCCCTGGGTGGTGGCGGCGGACGTCGCGTCGTTCCTCGTCGGCCTGGCCGCGCTGCTGTGGGTGCGCCTGCCCGACCGGCTCTTCCGCCGGCAGGAGGAGTCCTTCGCCCGGACCGTCGTCGGCGGCTGGCGGTTCCTGGCCCGGCGGCGCCCGCTGCTGGTCATGATCGTGTTCTTCATGGTGGAGAACTACCTGGGCACGCTCGCGGTGACGCTGACGGTCCCGGGCCTGCTCGCCTTCAGCGGCACCACGGCGGTGGGCGTGGTCACCGCGGTCGGTGGCGCGGGGGCGGTGGCGGGCAGCCTGATCGTGGCGCTCTGGGGCGGCACCGCGCGGCGGGCGACCGGCATGACCGGGTTCGTGAGCGGCGTCGGCCTGGGCGTCGTCCTGGTCGGCCTGCGTCCGTCGGTGACGCTGGCGGCCGTGGGCGCACTCGTCTGGTGGGCGTCCATGAGCATCCTCAACGCGCACTGGCTGGCCATCATCCAGCTCAAGGTCGGCCCGGACCTCCAGGGCCGGGTGCTCGCCACCAACCAGATGCTCGCCGTCGCGATGACCCCGCTGGCCTTCCTCAGCGCCCCACCCCTCGCCGAGTACTTCGCGGGCCTGCTGAACCCGGGTGGGGTGCTGGCGGGAACCGCGGGACGCGTGGTCGGCCTCGGGCCCGGCCGGGGCACCGGCCTGCTCCTCGTCACCTGTGGGGTGCTGCTGGTCGTCTGGGGCGTCCTGGGCCTGCGCTACCGCCCCCTGCGGTACATGGAGGACGAGCTGCCGGACGCCGTCGCCGGGGCCGAGATCCCCGAGGACCTCGACACCGTGCAGGCCGCGGCCGACCGCGCCCTGCCCGGCCGGGGGGTGAGGGCCGGAGCGGCCGCGACGCGGTCCTGACCGGCACGGGGCCGCGGACCGCGGTCCCGCCCCGTGTCCCGATCGACGCCCTGGGGTATTTTTCTGCCATGCATCGTGTGGCGGCTCTCGTCCACGCGCCGCAGTCGACCTTCGAACTCGCCTGCGCGGCTGAGGTGTTCGGGATCGAGCGGCGCGGGCTTCCGGTCCGGTACGAGTTCGGCGTGTGCGCCGAGCACCCGGGCCCGGTCGCCACCCGCGCCGGATACGCGATGCTCGTCACCGCGGGCCTGGAGGCTCTCGAACGGGCGGACACCGTGGTCGTCCCGGGGTGGCTGCCCGTCGGCGAGGCCCCTTCGCCCGCCGTCGCGGGCGCGCTGCGCCGTGCGCACCGGCGCGGAGCGCGCGTGATCAGCATCTGCTCCGGAGCCTTCGCCCTGGCCCACGCGGGCCTGCTGGACGGCCGCTCGGCGACCACGCACTGGGCGCTCGCGGGCGACTTCGCCGCGCGGTTCCCGGCCGTGCGCCTCGATCCGGACGTGCTGTACGTGGACCACGGCGACGTGGCCACCAGCGCGGGCGCCGGGGCCGGGATCGACCTGTGCCTGCACCTGGTGCGCGCCGACCAGGGGGCCGGGTACGCCGCGCACGTGGCCCGGAACATGGTCATGCCGCCGCACCGCGAGGGCGGGCAGCTCCAGTACTCCGCGCCGCCCCGCCCCGCGCAGATCGAGGGCTCGCTCGCACCGCTCCTGGAGTGGGCGGGCGGGCGGCTCGCCGAACCCCTGGCCGTCGAGGACCTCGCCGCCCGCGCCGGCTGCTCCACCCGTACCCTGGCCCGCCGTTTCGCCGAACAGGTCGGCACCAGCCCGGGACGGTGGCTGCTCGCCCGGCGGATCACCGCCGCCCGGGAGCTGCTGGAGTCCTCGGACCTCCCGGTGGACGCCGTCGCCCGCCGGGTCGGCCTGTCCTCGGCCACCAATCTCCGCCGGCGCTTCCTGGACACCGTGGGCACCACACCGGGCGCCTACCGCCGGGCCTTCCGCTCCGAGCCGCGCTGACACCCCGCCGCCCGGCACCTCCTCTCGGTCATCGCGGTGGGGTGGTCGTCCGTCCCGCCGGGTGGGGGCCGGACCCGGCGGGACGGGCCGCGCGGTCAGCAGCAGCCGTGCCACTGGTAGTCGGTGGGCACTTCGAGCCCGGCGGAGCCGGGGTCGTCGGCGTTCGCACCGGTGGCGGAGTGGATGGTGGTTCCCTTCTTGATGGTCTCGGCGACCTTGATGTCCTTGATCTCCTCCGGCGGGACCGTCAGCGGGTTCGCGGAGAGGATCACCAGATCGGCGAGCTTGCCGACCTCGATGCTGCCCTTGCGGTCCTGCTCGAAGTACTGGTGGGCGGCGTGGATGGTGATGGACTTGACCGCGTCGAGGGCCGACACGCGCTGCTCGGGGCCGAGCACGACCCGGTCGGTGCGGGTGCGGCGGGTGACCTGGCTGGAGAGGATGGCGATCGAGTTGGGCAGGGCCACCGGGGCGTCGTGGTGGGAGGTGTAGATCATCTGCCGGTCGACGGCCCAGCGGGCGGGGGAGATGGTGGCGGCCCGCTCCTCGCCGAGGACGGTCTTGCGGTACCAGTCCCCCCAGTAGAAGGTGTGCATGGAGAAGAACGACGGGATGACGCCCAGGCGGGCGAAGGCGTCGATCTGGTCCTCGCGGGCGGTCTGGGCGTGGATCGCCACCGTCCGCCGGTCGACGGGGCCGGCCTCCTCGTCCTCGGCGGCGGCGGCCTGGACCGCCTCGGTGAACTGGTCGATCGCGGCGTCCCCGTTGACGTGGGCGAGCACCTGCCAGCCCCTGGCGTACGCGGTGCGCACCTGGTCGAGCACGACCTTGGGGTCCTCGATGGCGGGGTAGCCGCGGTAGCCCTCGGGCGTGCCCTCCGGCCGCTCCTCGTAGGGCTTGGTGAGCCAGGCGGTCCGGCCCTGGGGGGAGCCGTCCAGGTACATCTTCACCCCGGCCGCCCGCACGCCCCGCTTGTACTCCCGGCTCGCGCCGACCGGGTCCGGCTCCGGTGAGGCGGTCGCCTCGTCGGCCCGGGCGTAGGCCACGACGTCGATCTTGAACGGCACGAGCGCGGCGGCGTCCCGCAGGGCCTTCAGGTTCTTCAGCGTGGCGCCGCCCTCCTGGACGGTCGTGAAGCCGAAGCTCGCGGCCGAGGCGACGCCCTTGCTGAAGAGGGCGGCCAGCGCGGTCAACGGCAGGCCCGCGGTGGCCTTCTCGGAGGCCGGACCGAAGGCCGTCTCCTCCAGCACGCCGTTCGGCTCGCCGAACGGCCGGGCCACGGGGCCGGGCTGGCGGCGGATGACACCGCCGTCCGGGTCCGCGGTGGCCCTGGTGTAGCCCAGCTCCTTCAGGCCGCGGCTGTTCACCGCCCCGAGGTGGAAGGACTGGTGGATGGCCAGCACCGGGCGGGTGGTGGACACCTTGTCCAGGTCCTCGCGGGTGGGGTGGCGGCCCTCGGCGAGCATCGCGTCGTCGTAGCCGAAGCCGATGATCCACTGGGAGAACGCGCCGACCGGGCTCCTCGCCCACGCGCGCAGCTTCTCCTGGAGCGAGGCGATGTCGGTGACGTCGCCGTCGGGATCGGCCAGCAGATTGGCGAGGGTGGCCTGCAGCCCGATCCCGCCCAGGTGGCCGTGGGCGTCGATGAACCCGGGCAGCAGCGCGCGGCCGGCGAGGTCGCGCACCTGTGTCCGCGGCCCCTGCCAGCGCTCGACGGCCTCCCGGTGGTCACCGACGTGGACGATGACACCGTCCTTGACGGCCACCGCCTCGGGGCGCGGGTCGGACTCCTGGGAGTCGGCGGCCGCCGTCACGATCTCCCCGCCGTGGAAGATGACATCGGCCTCCTCGTACGGGGGCGCGGACTGCGCGCCGCCGTCGTCCGCCGTCCCTGCCGACCGACCGCTCATACCTGTTCCTCCTGCCACCGCCGACTACGCATGGTGCTCACCCGCCTACCCGCGGAAACCGGATCGTGAACCCGGATTCCGGACCGGATGCCCGGCCCCGGCCGTCCCGACAGCCTCATCACCCGGAACGGCCCGGCCCGCGGCTCCCGGCTCCGCCGCCCCGTGCGCCGCCCCAGCGCCGGGCCCGGAATGCCTGAACCGGCGACGCGGGCCGGGAGTTGGCTGATTTGATGGGAACAGACGGTCGGCGGTTCCTGGGGGGCGCGATGGTGCGGGCGGGTGTCGGGGAGAACGGGCAGGTTCGGCTACGGCCGTCGCGGCAGTACCGCCGCCGGCGGGCGGCGGCCGCGGTGTTCGCCGCCGCCGCGCTGGTCGGGTGCGTGCCGGCGCTGTTCGGCGAGTCGGCGACGCGACCGCTGACGGCGGTGGTCGACGGCGTGGCGGCCGTGGTGTGGGCGGTGGTCCTGGTCCGGCAGGCGGCTCTGGCCTGGGCACCCGCCACGGTGGTGGTCGATCCCGCCTACCTCGAACTCCGGGCCGGCCGGCGGAAGGTCCGGCTGCCGTGGGACGCGGTCGCCGGCCTGTGTGTGCTGCCGGCGCGGGGATCCGCCGCCTACGCGGCTCCGTACTACCGGGGTTCGCTGCTGGTGCGCACGTCGGAGGACGGCCCGTCGGCGTTGCCGAAGCACGGCTCGCCGCGCTGGTCGGCGCCGTGGCAGGGCGTCCTCGTCGACCTGGCCCCGCTGGCGGTGCCCCTGGAACGCCTCGACGAGGCGTTCGCACCACGGGCGGCGGAGCGGTGGGGCGGCACGTCCCGGCTGCCGGGCGGCCCCGGCGGGGCCCCGGTGTTCGCGTCCGGCGCGCTGCTGTCCTGGCCCGC
Organism: Kitasatospora sp. NPDC001527; assembly: GCF_040298605.1. Taxonomy (NCBI): domain Bacteria; kingdom Bacillati; phylum Actinomycetota; class Actinomycetes; order Kitasatosporales; family Streptomycetaceae; genus Kitasatospora; species Kitasatospora sp. NPDC001527. The sequence continues at coordinate 119,166 of NZ_JBEPAM010000012.1, forward strand.
CCGCGTGCTGGTGCGACTGCAGGGCGTCCTGCTGCTGGTGGCCGTGGTCGCCGCCTTCCTGGCCCTGCGCTCCTCCGGAGCGCCCGTCCTGGGGCAGCCGGCCCTGGCGGCCGTCGCGCTGGTCCTGCTCGGGTCGGTGGGTACCAGATGGCTGGTGCTCGGCCTGTCCCGGTCCTGCCAGCTGCGGGTGGAGACCCGGGGCGTCGTGGTGGGTGTCGGCGGCCGGGAGCGGACCGTGCCGTGGTCCGGGATCGCCGCCCTGGAGACGGCGGAGCGGAGCGTCTCCCACGCCGGTCAGACGGTTCGGGTGACCTCGGTACGCGCCCGGCTCAACGCGGGGACGGACCGCCCGGCGCCGCTGCCGCACTGGCCGCTGCGCGCCGACGGGCTGTCCGTCGACCTACTGCCGCTGCACTCGCCCGTGCTCGGGTACCTGCACGGACTCACGGTGTTCCCCGCGCAGTTGGCGGACGCGCTGGCCCCGTACGAGGCCAACCCGCTGGCCGACCACACCGGGCGGGGCGGCGCCGTCACCGGCGAGGCCGTCACGGTCCGCGTCGGACCGGGCCGCGGGGCGGCCCACCGGACCCTGGCCTCGGCGCTGCGCTCCGCGCCGGGGGACCGGCCGCTGCGCCTGCTGATCGAACCGGGCCGCTACCGGGAGGCGGGCCCGCTGGTGCTGTCCGGCACCGTCGAACTGGCCGGGGTGCCGGGCCAGGAGCCGGTGGTCGTCGAGACGCCCGAGCAGTCCGCCCTGCAGTGCGAGGGTCACGTCACGCTCGACTCCCTCACCGTCCAGGGCCGCGGCGCGACCACCATCGCCACCACCGGCCGTCTCGAACTGCGCGGCTGCCGGATCGACGGGCCGGGCGAGTACGCGCTGCTCGCCTCCCAGGGCTCCGAACTGATCGTGCGGGACTGCGAGATCAACGCGGGCCGGACCGAACTCGTCGGCGCGACCGGCACCTTGGAGCGCACCCGGTTCAACTCGGCCCGGGACCACGCGCTGGTGCTGAAGGACCGCGCCAAGGCCGAGATCACCGACTGCACGGTGACCGACAGCCGGGGCCGCGGCATCGAGGTGACCGGTTCCACGGCGGAGATCCGCGGCTGCGAGTTCCGCGGCACCGGCGACACCGCCGTCGCCGCCGGTGACCACTCCGCCGTACAGGTCCTGGGTTCCCGGATCGACGAGGTCCACGCCTGCGGCATCACCTACGACCGCCAGGCGCACGGCACCGTCCAGGACACCACGGTCAGCGGTGCCACGACCGGCCTGTACGTCGCGCGGGGCGCCGACCCCAAGGTCCGGGACTGCCTGTTCGCCCACTGCCGGGCCGACGGGGTGCTGGTCGAGGACCAGGGGCGGGGAAGGCTGGAGAAGTGCCGGATCGAGAACGCCGGCCAGCACGGCATCCGGGTCGCGTCCGGCGGCGTCCCGGTCGTCGACGACTGCGCCGTGGCCTTCGGCGGCACCGGGGTCGCGGTGCACAAGGCGCGCGGCGACTTCACCCGGCTGCGGGTCCACGACCAGTCCGAGAGCGCGGTCGACGTCCAGGAGGGCTCGGTGGTGGAGCTGGCCGAACTGCGCCTGGAGCGCTGCCAGTACGGGGTGCGCGGGCGCGGCACCGGCGTGACGGTCCGGCTGGTCGGCGCCGTCATCGCCGACGTCACGTCCTCCGGGCTGGTGCTGCAGGACGCCGCACGCCTCACCGCCGAGCACGTCACGGTGGAGCGGGCCGGCCTGTACGGCCTGAACTGCCGGGACGACAGCCGGCTGACGGCCCTGGACTGCACGCTGTCGAAGCCGGGCGAGACCGGGCTGCTGGCCATCTCCAACACCAGCGTGGAGATCGACCGGCTGGAGGTCTCCGGCAGCCGGAGCAACGGCGTCTGGGCGCGCAACGCCAGCCGGGTGATCCTCACCGGGGTGCGGGTGCACGGCGCCGGCGGCGACGGCCTGCGCCTGGACGACGACGTGTACGGCAGCGTGACGGACTGCGAGGTCACCGGCTGCGCGGGCGAGGCGGTGGCGGTCAACACCCGGGTGCTGGTGGAGAACGTCCGCACCGGGGCCACCGCGGCGGACATCCTGGAGCCCGAGGCGGGACCGATCACCGAACTGCAGCGCATGATCGGGCTGGCGGAGGCCAAACGCCAGGTCACCGTCCAGGTCGACCTGCTCCGGCTGGCCCGCTGGCGCTCCGACGCCGACCTCCCCCCGCCGCCCAGGGCCCACCACCTGGTCTTCTCCGGCCCGCCGGGCACGGGGAAGACCACGGTGGCCCGCCTGTACGGCCAGATCCTCGCCGCGCTCGGGGCCTTGAAGAAGGGCCACCTGGTGGAGGTCGCGCGCGGCGATCTCGTCGGCGAGTACCTCGGGCACACCGCGCAGAAGACCCGCCGGGCGTTCGAACGGGCGGACGGCGGCGTGCTGTTCATCGACGAGGCGTACAGCCTGGCGCGGCGGTTCGGCGCGAACAGTGACTTCGGCCAGGAGGCCATCGACGTCCTCACCAAGCTGATGGAGGACCACCGGGACGACGTCGTGGTCATCGCGGCGGGCTACACCGAGGAGATGCGGGCCTTCCTGGACTCCAATCCCGGTCTGCGCTCGCGCTTCTCCCGCATCCTGGAGTTCGATCCCTACGACCCCGCCGAGCTCACCGAGATCGTGGCCCGCGAGGCCGAGCGCCACGCCTATCGCCTCGCCCCGGGCGTCACGGACCGGCTCACCGAGCGCTTCACCCTCCGGGAGCTGCGGGGCGACCCCGCGAACGCCCGGGACGCGCGGACGCTGCTGGAGAAGATGGTCGAACGGCAGGCCACCCGCCTCGCCGGGCAGGGGACGCCGAGCCGGGAGGACCTGGTGGTGCTGCTGGCGGAGGACATCCCCGACGAGGGCGGTCGGCTGTGAACCCGGACGAGGCCTGCGACCTGCTCTCCGCCCGGCTCGGTTCGGCGACGGCCGACCCGGCGGCGGGGGCGTGGTTCGCGACGACCGAGGCACGCGCGGCGACGGCCGTGCTGCGGGCCGCCTGGGTGCCACCCGCCGAGGACACCCCGATCGAGCACGTCTTCGTGCTCGGCTACAGCGACCTGTTCGCCTTCGAGGCCGGCGGCCGGGGCGACCCGGCGGTGCTGGGCGAGGGCCTGTGGTGCCTGCTCCTGGTCCGACGCCACCTGCCGGACCCGGACCTGATCCCGCCCGCGCTCGCGCCCCTGCTGGCCCTGGCCGACGGGGAGACCGAGGACGCCCGCGAGGTGGGTGTCGAGCACGCGCACGCCGCGGCGGCGGCCATGGTGACGGCGTTCCAGCGCTGGCGGCACCCCGGCGCGCCCGCCCAGGCGGCCGTGCTGCTCCGCCACGCGGCGGCCGCGTGCCCGCCGGACGGCCCGCTGCTCGGCTCGGTCCTGTCGGGCCTCGGCATCGCCCTGCTGCACGACCACTTCGACCGTGCCGACGCCGCGTCGCTCGCCGAAGCCGTGGACGCCAGCCGCGCCGCGGTCGCGGCGGCGCCGGGCACGGCCGGCGAACAGGCCCGCCGACACTCCAACCTGGGCACGGTGCTGCGGTTCTGGTCCCGCGTCACGACGGCCGACGGGGTGATCGGGGAAGCCGTGTCCGAGGTGCGCGCCGGGCTGGCCCTGTGCCCGCCGGACGACCCCAACCTGGCGGCGTTCCGCGTCGAGCTGGGGGTGTCGCTGGCCGATGCCGCGGTGCTGGCCGGCGAGCATGCCGTCCTGCCGGAGGCGGCGGCGCTGCTGCGCGAGGCCGTGCTCGCCGCGGACCGCCCCTCCGCGGAGTTCACCGACCGCGCCGGGCACGCGGAGCGGCTCTCCTGCCTGGGCATGGTGCTGATCGCCCAGGGCGCGGTGGAGGAGCGGCCCGGGTTGCGGGCCGAAGGCGTCGCCCTGAGCCGGCAGGCCGTCCGGGCCGCGCCCGACGCGGCCCTGCGGCTCCAGTACCTCTGCAACCTGAGCCTCGTCCTGTCCAGGTTCCCCGACGCGGACGACGCCGCCGGATCCGCCGCCCTGGCAGTCGCCGCGGCCCGGGAGGCGGCCGAACTGGCCCCGGCCGGGACACCACGGTTCGCCGACACCCGGATGCTGCTCTCCGGCGCCCTGACCGGGCGCTACCTGGCCGGCCAGCGCCCGGAGGACCTGGCGGAGGCCGTCACCCGGGCCACCGAGGGTTTCGAGGCCACCCCCTCGGACCCGCCGTCGCTCCGCCAGGAACGGGGCACCGTCCTCGTGGAACTGCTGGGCCTGCGAGCCGGGGCCGAGAACGCCGCGGACCCGTCGGCCGAGCCGATCGCGCTGCTGCGCCGGCTCCTGCGGGAGCTGCCGCAGCCCTCGGCCGACCGCGCGCAGGCGCTGCGCCGGCTGGGCGACCGCCTCCTCGACTCCGCGGAGACGGACGGACGGAGCGACCGCGCGGCCGAGGCGCTGGACCACTACCGGGCGTGCCTCGGCCTGCCGTCCCCCGGGCGCGCGTTCGAGGCGCACGTGCGCTTCGCCGCGGGAAGAGCGCTCGTCGTCCGGGCCGGCCCGGACGACGAGGCGGCCCGGCAGCAGGGCGTCGGGTTCATGAACCACGCGCTCACGCTGCTGCCCCCGGAAGACCCCCAGCGGCTCGATCTCATGCTCCGGCTCGGCCTCCACTGGGTCGGGCGCGCGACCGACACCGGTGACCCGGCCGGCTACCGGGAGGGTGTGAAGGTGCTGAGCGCGGTCACCGCGGCCGACGGGGGCCTCGCCGCCGCCGACCGCGCGGACCACCGGTTCCAGCTCGGCGCCGCCCTGATGGGTCTCTTCGGCCTCGGCGGCGAGGAGGACGCGCTCGACCAGGCGGTGGACCGGCTCGGCCAGGCACTGGCCACGGCTCCCGCGGACCACCCCCGGCGACTGGCCATGGTCAGCAGTCTTGCGGACGCGCTCGACACGTCCGCCTGGCTGCGTTCGGACACCGCCGCACTCGACCGGGCCCAGGGCCTGCTGCGCGAGGCCCTGGCCGGATCCGGAGGGAGCCGGTCGGACCGGGCCGAGTGCCTGGTCAGCCTCGGCCACAACCTGCGCCTGCGCTTCCACCTCGTCGGGGACCCGGAACACCTGGAGCGCGCCGTCGACCGTCATCGCGAGGCCATCGCCCTGGTGGCCCCCGAACCCCACCCGCACGCCCTCATCGGGCTCTCCACCTGCCTCGGCAACCTGTACGGCTTCCGGCCGGACGGGCAGCTGCGCACCGAGGCGATCGACACCTGCCGTGCCGCGCTGGAGCACCTGCCCGAGCACCACCCGGAACGCGCCTCCGTCCAAGCCGGTCTGGGCTACCTCGAATGGACCCTGGCCGCGGATTCCGGCTCGGACGAGCAGATGGACGCCGCACTCGACACCCTCAAGACCGCGCTCGCCACCGCTCCGGCGGGATACGGGGACCGGGGCCTGGTCCTCACCAACCTCGGGGCCGCCCTCCTCGACCGGGCGGGGCGAACGGGCGATCGCAGCTGGGAGGTCCAGGCCGCGGCCGTGTTCCGCGCCGCCCTGGAGCACACCGGCCCGGCCTCGGCGCAGCGCCCGCTGGCGCTGAACAACCTCGGCATGGCGCTGTTCACCCTGTCGACGACCACCGGGGAGACCGCGCTGCGCGACCAGGCGCTCGCCCTGCTGAGCGAGGCCGCCGACCAGCGCCTGGGCATGTCGGCGGCCCGGGAACGCGCCGCGCTCAACCTGGCCATGATGCAGTTCCAGCAGGCCCGGGTGGCCTCGGACGCAGTGGCCTCGGCCGCGGCCTGCCGCCGGTTGGAGGAACTGGTCGGGGAACTCGCCTCCCCCCACCCGCTGCGGACCCTGGCGCTGGCACGCCTGGCCTACGCCGGCCTCGGCACCTCGGAACTGCTCCCCGAGAGCGACGCGCGGACGATGCTGCGCCGGGCCGCCGCAGCCGCCCGCGAGGCCCTCGCCGGCGACCAGCAGGACGCCGACCCGACCCGTGCCCTGGCCCGCCGCGTGCTGGCGACGGCGCAGCTGCGGCGCGCCGCGCTCGGGGAGCGGGTCGACCTGGCCGAAGCGGTCCGGCTGATCCGGCTCACCGCCGAGGACCCGGCCTTCCCGCCGCACACCCGCCTCCAGGCGGCACGTCTGTGGGGCGACATCGCCGCGCGCACCGGCCGGGAGGCGCAGGCCCTGGAGGGCTTCGCCTACGCGGTCGGCCTGCTGCCCCGCGTGGCCCCGCGCCACCTGGACCGGCTCGACCAGGAGGACCGGCTGAGTTCCGGCCGGGGGCTGGCCAGCTCCGCCGCGGCCCTCGCGATCCGGGCCGGCGATCCCGAACGGGCCCTCGCCCTGCTCGAACAGGGCCGGGGCGTGCTGCTCGCCCAGGGGCTGGAGAACCAGGGCGACCTGTCCCGCCTGCGGGCGCTCGACCCGGCCCGCGCCGAGGAGTTCGAGCGGATCCGGGACCGGCTGAGCCGGGACCACGCGGCCGAACTGCATCTCACGGGCACCGAGGCGCCCGACGCCTTCTTCGTCCAGGGGGCCGCCGGCGCGGCCGGAACCGCGGCCGCGCTGCGCGACATCGAGGAGCGCCACGCCCTGTCCCGTCGCTGGGACCACCTCCTGGAGGAGATCCGCGCCCTGCCCGATCTCGACGACTTCCTGCGTCCGCCGACCACCCGTCAGCTGCTCGCGGTGGCGGAGCGGGGCCCGGTGGTGGTGGTCAACGTCAGCGAGTACGGCTCGCACGCCCTCCTCCTGGCCGCGCCGGCCGGCGGCGGGCCGCGCATCGACGTCCTGCCGCTGCCGGACCTCACCCCGGCCGAAGTGGCGGCCGCCGCGCAGGCGTTCACCGAGCGGTGGATCGACGTCTCCTACGGGGACGAGGGCGTGGCGCGGGCCAAGGAGATGATGAACCTGCACAGCACCGTCCTGGAATGGCTGTGGGACAGCGTGGCCGGGCCCGTCCTGGAACGGCTCCGGCTGCGCGGGACCCCGCTCGACGGGGAGACCTGGCCGAGGCTGTGGTGGTGCCCGACGGGCCGGCTGGCGTTCCTGCCGCTGCACGCCGCCGGGAAGGGCCGGAGAATCCCCGGCACCTGGGTCATGGACCGCGTCGTGTCCTCCTACACGCCGACGGTGCGGTCCCTGCTGCGGGCCGGCCGCCGGGCCGCCGGCCCGCCCCGGCACCGCCCGGCCCCGCTGGTGGTCTCACTCGCGCGGACGCCCGGCGGCCCCCCGCTTCCCGGCGCCGAACCCGAGGCCGCCCTGGTGGCCGAGCTGTTCCCCGGCGGCCTGCGGCTGGACGGCGAGCACGCCTCGGTGGAGGCGGTGCACCGCGAGCTGTACCGCCACTCCTGGGTGCACTTCACCTGCCACGGCGTCAGCGCCCCGGACAGCCCGTCGAACAGCGGCCTGATCCTGCACGACGGCAGGCTCAGCGCCCTCGACATCTCCGCACGGCGCCCGGTCGACGCCGAACTCGCCTTCCTCTCGGCCTGCTCGACCTCCCAGGGCGGGCTCGCCCTGCCGGACGAGGCGGTGCACCTGGCGCCGTCCTTCCAGCTGGCCGGCTTCACCCACGTCATCGGCACGCTGTGGACCGTCTCCGACAAGATCGCACGTCAGCTCACCGGGGACTTCTACGCCGCGCTGCGCGAGGACACCGCGAGCGAGGGGCCGTTCGATCCGGCGGCCGCCCTGCACCACGCCGTCCGGTCGCTGCGCGAACGCCTGCTGCCCGCACCGCACCTCTGGGCGGCGCACGTCCACGTCGGGCCCTGAGACCGTCCGAGCCGTGCGGGACGTGCGGGGCGTGCGGGGCGTGCGGGGCGGGCCGGCGGTGCGCTCCGTCAGGACGCCTCCGGACCACCGGCCTCGGGCGCCGCGGACGGCTCGGCCTCGCTCTGCGCCGTGCCCGAGGCGCCCTCGGGGCCCTGCTCGGGCTCGGCCGAGCCCTTGCCGATCCGCAGGATCCGCCGGTCGCGGTACTCCTCGATCAGGCTCTCCACCGACTGGTCGTCACCGCCGCGCTCGCGCGGACCGCTCCGGCCGTCCCGTGCCGCTGCCATCACCCTGCTCCCTCCGCGTCACCGGTACCGGTGCCCGCTCCGTGTCGGGCGGTGCCAGCAGTTCCAGCACCTCCACCTCACTGCCCTTGACGTAGACCCCGGCGGTACCTGCCACCCGGCCGAGGAAGGTCCCGTCGCTGCCGAGCCGCCACTGCGATTCCAGGTAGATGTCCTGCTGCTGCGGGAATGCGGACACCGCCGACCGTGAACCCAGCCAGCCGCCCACCCACAGACCGCCCTTGAGCCGGATCCGCACGAAGCAGGGATCGCGGTCGACGAACAGGAAGTCCCAGGCCGTCGGAGTCGGCTCGTAGTGCGCCCGTTCGCGCCGGCGGCGCACCGCCGCCGCGCCCCAGGCCAGGCCGGACGGCACCACGACGACCAGCAGCAGCACCACGAACCCGGCCTGCCGCGGATGCCGCAGCACCCCGGCGAGCGGCCCACCGTCGCCCCTGCTCAGCAGCCGGGCCAGCCAGGGCCCCGCGACCACCGCGTAGACGGCGTCGAGGAGCCCGCTGATGGCGATCGCCCGCAGGGCCCGGTTCTGCGGCTCCTGCTCGGAGGCCTGCGGCCCGCGCAGCCGGTCGGCGACGGCCTGGTAGAAGATCCCGGGCAGTACCAGAGCCAGAAGGATGGCCAACTGCTGAACCGTGTTCGGAAGCACCCCGCCCCCTTCCCCGTCCGTGACGGCCGCGTCCACCACAGCACCGAAGCGCAGCCACACCCTAACCGAGCCACTCACCGATCTGGGCCGGATTCACCGGAGTTGACGGCCCGCCACGGGCGGCACGGTGATCCACATCCGTTCCGCCCGGCCCGCCGCCTCCGCGGGATCGCGAAGAGCGGGTACGGGTGGTCCTTCCGTGGGTTCCGTCGGGTGGTTCCCGGCCGCGTCCCGCCCGGTACGCGCGCCGCCGCCCCGCCCTGTGGCGCACGCTGCTTCCGTGACCGCGCCGGCACGGGCGCGGCGCGACCGGGAGGACGAACATGACACGCACCCGCGGACCGCGACCGGCCTCGGCAGCCTCCTGGTCTGCCTCGACTGGCCGCGCCGACCGGTCCCGCCGACGCCGCCGGACCACCTCAAGCTGCCCGACGTGCCGGTCCTGCTGCTCGGCGGCGACCGCGACCTCGCCACACCGTACGAACTGATGGACGAGTACAACGAGTTCGCGCACCACCCGCGGACCGTGATCGTCCCCGGGGCCGCCCACTCGGTGCAGAACCGGGCCGAGAACCCGGCCGGACGCCAGGCGGTCTTCGACTTCCTGCTGCGGTAGAGCAGGCCGGCGCTCTCGATGCCATGGCGCCGAGGGCCTGGTGCCCGTCGGAAGCAGCCCCGCGCCGGCCTGCTCGTGACGATCACCGGCCTGCTCGAAGCCGCCGCCACCCTCGTCCGGACCCCTCGGCACCACGAAACCGCCGGCCGTCCCGCATGACACGGCTTGCCACCGGCGGCCGGAACCGGAGCCGGTCCAGGCTCCCGTAGGACGTCCGGTCGATTGGTATAGACATATCCGATTGATCGGCCCATGATGGAGGCCACCTCCCGAGGACGCGGACACCCCCGTCGCAGTCCTCACCCGATGCCACCGCGTGACATCCGGCCGTGGTCGATCCCGCCCCCGGACGAATTCGCGGCCACGGCGCGCAGCCGCCGACGGCACCGCCCGGAGTCTGTGCCACCCCCCGCGCGCTCGGCAAGGAGCGACGATGACCATCAGCCACGACCACCCCGTCCGGACCCGGAGCGCCGCGGTCTACCTGCGCTGTTACCCGTACGACCACTGGAACATGGACGCGCACCGATGGGCTCTGGAGGACTACGCCCACCGCCTCGCCCTCGGAGTCCCCGAGCTCTACCTGGACAACGGCGCCTCCTCCAACGAGCTGCGTCCCCGGCTGCGCCTCCTGCTCGCCCGGGCCTCCAAGGGGCAGGTCGGCACCGTCCTGGTACCCGGTCCCTGGGTCTTCTCCCTGGACCGCACCACCGCCGGCGCCGTCGTGCAGTTCCTCCACGCGGCAGGCACCCAGGTCGTGGAGCTCCCCGGGCGCGGCCCCCGCGCCGGCGCCCTCCGCTGACAGCGGGCCCGCGCGGGGCGCGTCTTCCCGCCCGGCGCGGGCGGCGTCGAGCCGTCCGGGACCGGACGGTGCTCGCGGGGGTGGTCAGCATCCGCCGCCGGCGGGGGAGCACGAGGAACCGGGCGCGGTGGTGCCCAGGGCGATCAGCTGCGGCCCGGCCGGCGCCGTCGAGCAGCAGCCTCCGCCGCCCTGGGCGGCGTCCGGCTCGTCGAAGAGGCCGGCGCCGCCGCACACCCCGGTCTCGGGGAGGGTGAGTTCGACCCGGGCGGCGGCCTCGTGGTCCCCGGCGAGGGCGGCGGCGACGGAGCGGACCTGCTCGTAGCCGGTCATGGCGAGGAACGTCGGGGCGCGGCCGTAGCTCTTCATGCCGACGAGGTAGACGTCCTTCTCCGGGTGGGCGAGCTCGTTCGCGCCGTGCGGGTAGACGGTGCCGCAGGAGTGCTGGTTGGGGTCGATCAGCGGGGCGAGGGCGGTCGGGGCCTGGAGGCGCTCGTCGAGGCCGAGGCGGACCTCGGAGAGGAAGGAGAGGTCGGGGCGCAGGCCGGTGAGGACGACGACCCGGTCGACGGGCTCGCTGCGGCGTCCGTCCTCGGCGACCAGCACCAGCTGCTCGCGCCGCGCCTCGACGGCGGCGGTGCGGAAGCCGGTGAGCGCGGTGGCGTGGCCGTTCTCGACGGCGGCCCTGGCGCGCAGGCCGAGCGCGCCGCGGGCGGGGAGCTCGTCGGCCTCGCCGCCGCCGTACGTGCTGCCGGTGATGCCGCGCCGGAGCACCCACACGGCGTGCGTGCCGTCCGCCTCCTCGGCCAGGTCCGCCAGCTGGGCGAGGGCGGTGAAGGCGGAGGCGCCGGTGCCGACGACCGCGGTGCGCCCGCCCGCGAACCGGGCGCGGACGGCCGGGTCCCGGAGGTCCGGGATGCGGTAGGAGATCCGGTCGCCGGCCGCGCGCTCGCCGAGGGCGGGCAGGCCGTTCGCGCCCAGCGGGTTCGGGGTGGACCAGGTGCCCGAGGCGTCCACCACCGCGCGGGCCAGGACACGCTCCTCCCGGCCGTCCGTGAACTCGACGTGGACGGTGAAGGGCTGCTCCTCGCGACCGGAGTCGACGATCCGGTCCCGTCCGGCACGCGCGATCCCGGTCACCGCCGCTCCGTACCGGACGCGCTCACCGAGGGTGTCGGCGAGCGGCTGGAGGTAGCGCTCCACCCAGTCGCCGCCGGACGGGTAGGCGGCGCCCTCGGGGCGGATCCAGCCGGTCGGGGCGAGCAGCTTCTCGGCGGCCGGGTCGACGACCTCCGCCCACGGCGAGAAGAGCCGCACGTGCGCCCACCCGCGCACCGCCGTGCCGGCCGACGGGCCCGCCTCCAGGACCAGCGGCTCGATGCCGCGCTCCAGCAGGCGGGCGGCGGCGGCCAGACCGATCGGCCCGGCGCCGACCACGACGACGGGGAGGGGCTGCCCGGTGGCGGAGGCGTTCACGGGGATCTCCTTTGCTTCGATATGGGTCGATGAGGTGCTGCGGCTCCAGCATCGCAGCTGCTTCGATGAATATCAACATAGACATTCATCGAATCAATGGCCGTGGGGATCGGCGCTTGATTTGACGTATGTCAACATAGATGCATGTCGAACACGAAGGCGCTGCCCGTCCTTGAGCCCGAGGCCGTCGTGCCGTGCTGCCCGCCGCTGACCGACGCGTCGCTGTCCGAGGAGGACGCGGTGCGGATGGCGGCGATGTTCAAGGCGCTCGGCGACCCGGTGCGGCTGCGGCTGTTCTCCCGGGTCGCCTCGCACGAGGGCGGGGAGGCGTGCGTGTGCGACATCCAGGACGTCGGTGTCTCCCAGCCCACGGTCTCCCACCACCTCAAGAAGCTGCGCGAGGCCGGCCTGCTCACCTCCGAGCGGCGCGGGACCTGGGTCTACTACCGCGTCGAGCCCTCCGTGCTGGCCGCCATGGCCGGCATGCTGAGCGGCGTCGCCCGCTGACCCGGCCACCCCCCGATCCCCAGGAGCAGTCGCACATGTCCACTCCCGCCGTCACCGTCGCGCCGATGGCCGCGGTCCACGCGGAGCAGGTCCTCGGGATCTACCAGGCCGGCATCGACGGCGGGAACGCCACGTTCGAGACCAGGGCACCCAGCTGGGAGCACTTCGACGGGGCCAGGCTGACGGATCACCGCTTCGTCGCCCTCGACGGGGCCGGCCGGGTGCTCGGCTGGGTGGCGGTCGGTGCGGTCTCCGACCGCTGCGCGTACGCCGGGGTGGTCGAGCACTCCGTCTACGTCCACCCCGACGCCCGGGGGCGCGGTGTCGCCCGCATGCTCCTGGAGGCGCTGATCGCTTCGACGGAGGCGGCCGGGATATGGACGATCCAGTCCGGTGTCTTCCCCGAGAACGCGGCCAGCCTCGCCGTCCACGCCAGGGCGGGCTTCCGGGTGATCGGTACCCGCGAGCGCATCGCCCGCCACCACGGCACCTGGCGCGACACCGTCCTGATCGAGCGCCGCAGCCCGGCCGTCGTCTGACTGCACGGGGGTCGCGGGGCGGTTCCCTCGACCGCGTCCTTCCGGCGCCCGCCGCCCCGGCGTCCGGTCAGTTCAGGAGGCCGGTGATCTCCGCGACGGCCTGGCGGGCGGTGCGTCCGACGCCGATGAGGGTGGCGGACGCGGGGCCGGTCCAGTCGCCGTAGCCGAGGAGGTGGATGCGCGGGTCGGAGACGGCCCGGGTGCCGGTGGTGGCGATCCGGCCGCGTGCCCCGGTGCGCAGGGCCAGTGGGGCGAGGTGGGCGAGGGCGGGGCGGAAGCCGGTGCACCAGACGATGGCGTCGGCCGGCCACGGTTCGCCGTCCGCCCAGCGCGGGCCGGCGGGGGTGAGGGCGGTGAACATGCGGTGGTCGGTGAGGAGTCCGGCGCGGCGGGCGGCGCGGACCGGTTCGGTGGCGACGATGTCGCCGAGGTCGGAGATGCGCGGGCCGCCGTCCTGGACGCGGCGGGTGGCGATCTCGAACAGGGCGCGGCCGTCGATCTCGTCGGGCAGCAGGCGGGCGGGGCGGCGGGTGACCCAGCGGACGGCGGCCGCGTGTCCGACGAGATCGGCGGCGATCTGGGCGCCGGAGTTGCCGCCGCCCACGACGACGACCCTCCGCCCGGTGAAGTCGGTGGCCCGGTGGTAGCCGGTGGTGTGGAGTTGGCGCCCGGTGAACAGTTCCCGGCCCGGGACGGCGGGGACGAAGGGGCGGGTCCACGAGCCGGTGGCGCTGACCAGCGCGCGGGCGTGCCAATCGCCCTCGTCGGTGCGGACGAGCAGGCCGCCGTCGCCGGCGTTCGTCACCGAGGCGACGCCGACCGGGCGGTGGACGGGGAGTTCGTAGCGCTTCTCGTACTCCGCCAGGTACTCGGCGACGTGCTCGGCGTCCGGCCACTCGGTGCCGGCCTGACCCGGCATCGGGCGGCCGGGGAGTGAGGAATAGGCGGCGGGGGAGAACAGCCGGAGGCTTTCCCAGTAGTGCTGCCACGCGCCACCGGGCGCCGGGGCGGCGTCCAGGATCGCGAAGTCGAGCCTGGCGCGCCGCAGGTGGTAGCCGGCGGCGAGCCCCGCCTGGCCGCCGCCGATCACGAGGACCTGGACGCGGTGTTCGGCGGCCGTCACCGGTCGGCTCCCGCCGGGAGCGGGCGGCCGGGTCGGCAGCGGGCGGGGCGGTCCATCAGGACTGCTCCGCCGGGCCGGTGCCGGGGGCGGTGAACCTCTCGCGCCGGGCGAGCGAGACGTGGACGAGGCCGATGAGGACGGGGACCTCGATGAGGGGGCCGACGACGCCGGACAGGGCCTGGCCGGAGGTGACGCCGAAGGTGGCGATGGCGACGGCGATGGCGAGCTCGAAGTTGTTGCCGGCGGCCGTGAACGCCAGGGTGGCGGTGCGGTCGTAGGCGAGGCCGATGGCCCTGCCGAGGGCGAAGGTGCCGAACCACATGATCGCGAAGTAGGCGAGCAGCGGAAGGGCGATGCGGGCGACGTCGCCGGGCCGGTCGGTGATGGTCCTGCCCTGGAGGGCGAAGAGGATCACGATCGTGAACAGCAGCCCGTACAGCGCCCAGGGGCCGATCCCCGGCAGGAACCTCTGCTCGTAGGTCTCGCGGCCGAGCCTCTTCTCGCCGAGGCGGCGGGTGAGGAAGCCGGCGACGAGCGGGATGCCGAGGAAGATCAGCACGTTGACGACGATCTTCGTGACGGAGAAGTGCAGGTCGTCCTGGGCGAGGCCGAGCCAGCCGGGCAGGATGTCGAGGTAGAACCAGCCGAGCAGGCCGAACGCGACGACCTGGAACACGGAGTTGAGGGCGACCAGGACGGCGGCGGCCTCGCGGTCGCCGCAGGCGAGGTCGTTCCAGATGATGACCATGGCGATGCAGCGGGCGAGTCCGACGATGATCAGGCCGGTGCGGTACTCGGGAAGGTCGGGCAGGAAGATCCACGCCAGTGCGAACATCACGGCGGGGCCGAGCACCCAGTTGATCACCAGGGACGAGGCCATCAGCTTCCGGTCGCCGGTGACGGTGTGCAGCCGGTCGTAGCGGACCTTCGCGAGCACCGGGTACATCATGATCAGCAGGCCGACGGCGATGGGCAGGGACACGCCCCCGACCTCGACCTCGGCGAGGGTGTCGTTCAGGCCGGGGACCAGGCGGCCGAGGCCGATGCCCAGGGCCATGGCGATCAGGATCCACACCGCGAGGAACCGGTCCAGGAAGGAGAGCCTGCCGACCGGTCCGGACTCGGGCGGTCCGGGGGGTGCGGTGGTCTCGGCCGAGGTCACGGGCAGGCCCTTTTCGTGTCGGCGCACGCGGTGGCGCGGGCGGTGGAGGCGAGGTCGCCGAGGAAACCGGCAAGGCTGTCCAGGGCGTCGGGGCGGAGCTTGTAGTAGGTGAACCGGCCGCAGGGCTCGGTGTCGACCAGTCCGGCCTCACGCAGGATCTTGAGGTGGTTGGACAGGTTGGTCTGCCGGGCGCCGGTCTCCTCGACCAGGTGGGTCGTGCACAGCGCCTCGCGGGCGAGCAGCGTGAGGATGCGCATCCTCAGCGGGTCGGCCACGGCTTTCAGCACGTCCACCGCGCTGGTCGCATCACTCTCTGCTGACATCACCATGCGGTGATACGCTAGTCGATGTCGACGGCGGTTCCAAGCCCGCCGGCCGGACGGCCGGGTCGACCGGGAGTCGGTGGCGGATCACCGGGGCCGGCGGCACCCGCGGGGCGTACCCCGTCTGGGCGGCCAGCTGGAAGGCGAGGATCTGGACCGAGCCGACGAAGAGCAGCGGCCGCATCGGGAGCAGCAGCAGCACGAGGACCCAGGCCACCACGCACATCGGCATGCACCTGCCGACGGCATCGGCCAGGTGGAGCGTGATCCGCACCTGGCGAATCACCTTCATGGCCCGGGCTGTCGACTGTGCCCGAGGGTCCGTCACTCCGGTGGTGCGACCGGATCGGATGCCCGACTGCCGCGCACGGCCGGCGCGACGTCCGGTGGCGCCGCGCACCGAACGGGGGCGGAACGGGGATGCTCCGGCGGTCGCGGCCGCGCTCCGGATTCCGCTTCCGGCGCGCCCCCAGGGCACAAGCGGACGAGCACGCTCGGCCACGGCGGCCACTTGCCCGCCCCGTCTGACCGGATTGCGGCACAAGCCGTCGCGCCTTCCGAACGGCCGCATTCCGCGCCCGATGTGACTGTGTGTATCCATTGCCGGCTCTCGGCATGGGCCCCCGACCGGCATGGGTCCCTAGTGATCCGACCACATGCGTTCGCCGGGTTGCTGGGCGGCCACGGTGTTCGCGGTGCCCTTGCGTGGGCGGTTGATGTCCCACAGGGTGTCGTCGCCGACCGGGCGGCAGCCGTGGAAGTAGGTGGCGCCATGGGTGCGGTGGTAGGTCGCCGGCAGCCGAAGGACTCAGGAGGCGGACGGCTCGATCTCCCCCGCGAAGACGATGACCTGGTCGATGAGGTTCCGCCGCAGATGGACGACGTCCGTTCCCGACAGGCGGGGGCCTCCATCCGGCGTCGTGAAGATCCACTGGTACCGGGCCCACTCGTCCGGCATGTCCACCGCCGAACAGCGCGCCATCGTGCCGGTCCCCGCGGGATGGCGCCGGATGTCCAGCACGAACCGCTCGACCGCCTCGATCCCCTCGGTGCGGCCCAACGGCCCCCAGAAGACCACGTCCGAGGTGAGGGCCTGGGAGAGCAGCGCAGTGACATAGCTGTCGTCCGAGGCGTTGAACGCCGAGATGAACGTGTCGATCGCGGACTGCGCGGTCTCTTCCTGCATGCACCATTCATACCAGTTGCCTCGCGGACCGCGCTCGTCCCGTGAACCGTCGCCCGACCGTGGTGAACCATCCCGGTCGCAGCACCAGGGGCCGTCTTCAAGCCCCGTCGTCCGCCCGGCAGGCCGGGGTTGAAGACCTCCTAGGCGCGGCTCAGGATCCAGACGCCGTAGGCGTCGTTCGCGGGGTGCAGCTGGTAGGTGCCCGCCCGCAGGTCGACGCGCAGGCCGGCGGCGGTCAGGTCCGCCTCGAACTCCGCCGGGGTGCAGGTCCGGGCGTGCGGCGGCGGGTCCTGCAGGTGGAAGCCGACCAGGATCCGACCGTTCTCGCCGAGCACGTCGCGCATCGCGCCCAGTGCCCTGCGCTCCGTGCCCTCGGCCAGGTAGACGATCACGTTGCCCACGCAGACGACCAGGTCGAACGGGCCGTCGTCGGGGCCGAGGTCGAGGATGTCCCGTTCCTCGATCGGCAGCCCGGGGTAGGTCTGCCGGGCCTGCCGGACCAGGGCCCCGTCGGGCTCGATCGCGACCACGTCGTGCCCTCGCCGCAGGAGTGCCGCGGTGACCCGGCCCATGCCGGCGCCGGCGTCCAGCACCCGGGCGCCGCGCGGCAGGAGCGTGTCGGCGAGGCGGGCCTCGCCGTCGACGTCCTCGCCGGCGGAGATGAGTTCCGCGAACCGCTTGCCGAAGCTCCCGCTCTGCCCGGCCTCCTGCCAGCGGGTTCGCCGCGTCGTCACCGGTATGGGTTCTGCGTGCGGCAGCGTGATCCTGTCCATGTCCTGAATCCTATGGCGACGACGTCGGCGCCGGTCGTGGCCGCTGCGCCCGCCCATTGCCCGCTTTACATATCACTGTCGACTGACATCATCGTGTGGTGATACGTTTGCCGATGTCGTCGGCCGCTCCGGGCCGACCGCCGAATCCAGGTCGTGCGGCACCCCGTCTCCGAGGAAGAGCGAGATGACCACCTCCCCCGTAGCCTCCGTGCTGTTCGTCTGCGTCCACAACGCCGGCCGCTCCCAGATGGCCGCCGGCTTCCTCGGCCACCTCGCGGGCGGCCGCGTCGAGGTCCGCTCCGCCGGCTCCATGCCCGGCGACCAGGTCAACCCGTCCGCCGTCGCCGCCATGGCCGAGATCGGCATCGACATCTCGGAGCAGAAGCCGAAGATCCTCACCGCCGAGGCCGTCCAGGCGTCCGACTACGTCATCACCATGGGCTGTGGCGACGCCTGCCCGTACTTCCCCGGCACGACGTACCTCGACTGGACGCTGGAGGACCCGGCCGGCCAGGGCGTCGAGGCCGTCCGCCCGATCCGCGACGAGATCAAGACCCTCGTCGAGAACCTGATCGCCGAGATCGACGCCAAGGCCGCCGCGCGGCGGGAGAGCTGACGGCCGGGGTGGCCGATCCGAGGGCCTGGGGTCCAGGCTAGCCCTCGGGGTAGAAGACGAAGAGGGTGCAGCCCGCCGTCGTCTGCGGGATGTGGGAGGAGCCGGCGGGGGCGTGGATGAACGATCCCGCGGGGTAGTCGCGTTCGCCGTCGTTGAAGACGCCGGAGACCACGAAGACCTCCTCCGGGCCCGGATCGTGGACGTCGACGCCCTCCCAGCGCGTGTGCGGATCCATTTCCAGCACGTGCGCCTTCGCTCCGTCCGGGCCGCTCCACAGCGGTCGCAGCCGGATGCCGGGGAAGAGTTCGCGTGTGGGCGCGTCGTGTACGGCGCACCACACGTAGCCGGGCGGCTGTCCGCTCGTGCGCCCGGTCGTGTCCGCTGCCTGCGCCGTCCGTGAGTGCTCGGTCGTCATGGGGCAAGCCTCGTCGTCCGCGCGGTCCCGTCCCAGTGTCCCGATTGACGTTCCGGGGTACTTTTCTGCCAGCCATCGGGTGGCGGGGATCCCGGGCGACGGCGACGGCGGCAGGACCCCGGCCGTGCCGGGGTCCCGCCGTGTCTACCGGGCGCGGCGGCGGCGGGGTGGTGGGGGGTGGGCGGAACGGTCGGCCTTGCCGTGGGCGGTGGTGGGGATCTCGGCGAGCGGGACGACGCGGGCGGGCACCATGTGCTCGGGCAGGTGGTCGGCGAGGTGGCCGCGCAGGCTGGCCTCGTCGAGCTTGTCGGGCGCGCCGTCGGCGGGGACGGCGTAGGCGATCAGGGTCCGGCCGTCGCGCAGGACCGCGACGGCGTTGCGGACCCGGGGGTGGCGGCGCAGGGTGGCCTCGATCTCGCCGAGCTCGACGCGCTGGCCGCGGATCTTGACCTGGGTGTCGATCCGGCCGAGGTAGTCGAGGTGGCCGCCGGGCGACCAGCGGGCGAGGTCCCCGGTGCGGTAGACCCGCTCGGTGCGGCCGGCGATCGTCAGTTCGACGAAGCGCTCGGTGGTGAGGTCCGGGCGGCCCGCGTAGCCGCGGGCGAGCGAGGGACCGGCGAGCAGGAGTTCACCGGGGACGCCGACGGGGGCGAGGCCGCCGGACTCGTCGACGACGTAGGCGCGGACGTTGGAGAGCGGGCGGCCGATCGGCACCAGGTCCCCGTCCTCGTGCGGGCGGCAGTGCCAGCCGGTGACGTCGACGGTGGCCTCGGCCGGTCCGTACATGTTGTGCACGGCGGCCTTCGGCAGGGCGGCGGTCAGGGTGTTGGCGAGCTGGGGCGGAAGGGCCTCGCCGCCGCACAGCACCGTGTGGAGGGTGGTGCAGCGCTCTGCCCCCGGCTCGGTGACGAACAGCGCGAGCATCGACGGCACGAAGTGGACCATGGTGACCCCGTGCCGCCGGATCAGCTCGACCAGGGCCTGCGGGTCGCGGTGGGCGTCCGGTGGCGCGACCGCCAGGCTGCCGCCCGCCAGGAAGGCGAGCAGGAGTTCCCAGATGGAGACGTCGAAGGTGTACGGGGTCTTCTGCAGGAGGACGTCGGCGGGCCCTAGCCGGTGCCGGTCGAGCATCCCGGCGAGCCGGTTGGCGAGGGCGGCGTGGGTCAGTTCGACGCCCTTGGGCTCGCCGGTGGAGCCGGAGGTGAAGATGACGCAGCACAGGCCGTCGACGACGGCGGGCTCCGCGCGGTAGTGCCGCCAGTCGAGCGGGACCGGTGCGGTGGCGGCCGGTGCGCCGGTGAGCGGGAGGACCGGGACCGGGTGCCCGTCCGGCAGCGGCGGCGCGTCGGCGTCGGTGAGCAGCAGGGCCGCCCGGGTGGAGTCCAGCATGGCGCGGAGCCGGACCGGCGGGTGCCGCGGGTCCAGCGGGACGTACGCGGCGCCGGCGAGCAGGATGCCGAGGACGGCGGTGACCAGCGCGGGGCCGCGGCGGGCGGACAGGCCGACCACCGCGCCGGGGCCGATGCCCCGGGCGGTGAGGCGGTCGGCCAGCGCGGCGGCGTCGTCGAGGAGCCGGCGGTAGGTGAGGGTGTCGTCCCCGTACCGCAGGGCGATCGCGTCGGGTGTCCGGGCGGCCTGACGGCAGATCGTCTCGTGGACGGGGGTGCGCGGGGCGGGGGTCGGGTCGGGGTTGAAGCCGAGCAGGGTCGGCAGGTCGGCGCGCCCGCTCATCCGGCCACCGCCTGGTCGGCCACCGCCTGGTCGGCGATCGCGCGCGGGGTCGGGGACTCGGCGAGGGCGGCGATGTCGATCGGGGCGTCGAGTGCGCGCTGGACCTGGGAGATCATCCGGATGAAGAGCAGGGACTCGCCGCCGAGGGCGAAGAAGTCGGAGTCGGCGCCGATGTCGGGGACGCCCAGCAGGGTCCGCCAGATGGCGAGGACCCGTCCGAGCGGCGTGTCCGCGGCACCGTCCGCGGCGCCGTCCGCGTCCGCGACGGCGTCGGCGACCTGGACGGCGGCGGGGACGGCGGGTGCGGTGGCGTCGAGCCAGTGCCGGGTGGCGGCGAAGGGGTGGGTGGGCAGGACGGTCCGGGCGGCGGGGGCGCCGGCCCGGACGGCGGGCCAGTCCAGCTCGACGCCGTGCGCCCAGAGCTGTCCGAGGCCGCCCAGCAGGTCGGCGCGCCGGGGTTGCAGGGCGACCATGGCGGCGTGCCGGGCGGCGGGGATCTGCCGGGCGCTGCCGATCAGTCCGCTGCCGGGGCCGACCTCGACCAGGACCAGCCGGGAGCGGTCCGCGACGGCCTCCACCGCGTCCTGGTAGCGGACCGGACGGCGCAGCTGCTCGGCCCAGTAGCCGGCCGGGCGGACGCCGCCCGCGGGCAGCAGGCTGCCGTCGACGCTGCTGACCACCGGGACGGTGACGGGGCGGGCCGGGACGCCCGCGGCCGCGGCGCCGAGGGCGGAGGCGGCGTCGGCCATCATCCGGGAGTGGAAGGCGCGCCGGGCGGGCAGTGGCCGGTGCTGCACGCCCTCGGCCCGGAGCCGTTCGCGCCGCCGGTCGCCCGGCGCGGCCGGGCCGGAGACCACCACGACCTCGGGGGCGTTGAGCGAGGCCACGTCCAGGTCGCCGAGGTCCGCGAGGAGACGGCGGACCTCGGGTTCGGCGGCGAGGACGACGACCATCCGGCCCTCGGGGGCGCGCTGCATCAGCGCCCCGCGTTCGACCACCAGCCGCAGCATCTCGTCGGGGGTGAGTTCCCCGGCGAGCGCGGCGGCGGCGAACTCGCCGACCGAGTGGCCGATCAGCGCGGCGGGCTTCACCCCGAGGGACAGCAGCAGCCGGCCGAGCGCGTACTCGTGCAGGACCAGTGCGGGCTGGGTGAGGTCCGTGCGGTGGACCAGCCCGTGCGGGTCGTCGCCGAGCAGCAGTTCGCGCAGGTCGACGCCGAGGAGGGCGTGGACGTGGTCGGCGCCCCGGTCGAGGTCGGCGGCGAATCCCGGGAAGCGGTGGTACGGCCAGGCGGCCATGCCGGGGGCCTCGGCGCCCTGCCCGGGGAAGAGCAGGACCACCTCGGGCCGGCGCAGCGCGGTGCGGTGGGGAGCGCGGGTCAGCGCGTGCGCGGCCGCGGCCGGGTCCCCGGCGACCACGGCGAGGCGGTGCGGGAAGTGCCGGCGGTGTTCGCGGGTGGTGGTGGCGGCGTCGCGCAGCGGCAGGCCGGGCCGCTCGGCCAGGTGGGCGGCGAGCCGTTCGGCGGCGGTTCGCAGGGCGTCCTCGGTGCGGGCGGAGACCACCAGCAGCTCGGGGCCCTCGGCCGGCGGCGCCGGTTCGGCGGGCGGCGCCTCGGTGAGGACGAGGTGGACGTTGGTGCCGCCGATGCCGAAGGAGCTGACGGCGGCGCGGCGGGGCTGCCCGGGTGGGGCGGGCCAGTCGCGGGCGACCGTGTCCACGGTGAACGGGCCTGCCGGGTCCAGCAGTTCCTCACGCGGCCGGGTCACTCCGGCGAGCGGCGGGAGCCGCCGGGCGCGCAGCGCGAGCACGGCCTTGATCAGCCCGGCCACACCGGCGGCGGCGGACAGGTGACCGATGTTCGCCTTGACCGAGCCGAGCGAGCAGTGGGCTTCGCCGGGTTTGAACACCTCGTGCAGCGCCGCGAGTTCGATCGCGTCGCCGACCTCGGTGGCGGTGCCGTGCGCCTCCAGGTAGCCGACGGTCGCCGGGTCGACGCCGGCCGCGGCGTAGGCGCGGGTCAGCACGTCGACCTGGCCGGCCACGCCCGGCGCGGTGTAGCCGACCTTGGCGGCGCCGTCGTTGTTGATCGCGGAGCCGGAGATCAGGGCGTGGATCAGGTCGCCGTCACGGCGGGCGTCCTCGGCGCGTTTGAGCGCGACCACGCCGACGCCGCTGCCGGGCACGGTCCCGTTGGCGGTGGCGTCGAAGGGCCGGCAGGTCCCGTCCGGCGACATGATGCCCTTGGGCTCGTACTGGTAGCCGGACTCCTGGGGCAGGGCGAGGTAGGCGCCGCCGGCCAGGGCCACGTCGCAGTCGCCGGTGCGCAGGCTCTGGCAGGCCAGGTGGACGGCGGTCAGCGAGGTGGAACAGGCGCTCTGGACGGTGATCGCCGGGCCGCCGAGGCCCAGCCGGTACGCGATCCTGGTCGCCAGGTGGTCCTTCTCGTTGGTGAGGACCACGGAGAGCAGCCCGTCCGCCTCCAGCACGGCCGGGTCGGCCAGCACGTGCTGCTGGAGGTAGTAGTTGAAGCCGGCGCCGGCGAACACGCCGACCCGGCCGGGCGGAGCGTCGGTGAGCAGGCCGCCGGACTCCAGGGCCTCCCAGGCGGCCTGCAGCAGCAGCCGGTGCTGCGGGTCCATCAGGTCCGCCTCGCGGGGAGGGATGCCGAAGAAGGCGGCGTCGAACAGCTCCGGGTCGGCGACGGTGCCGCGCACCGGGACGTAGCCGGGGTCGTCCAGCCGCGCGGCGGGGACGCCGGCCGCGAGCAGCTCGGCGCGGCCGAGCCGGCTGACGGTGATCCGGCCGGCCACCAGGTTCGACCAGTAGGCGTCCAGGTCGGCGGCGCCGGGGAACCGGCCGGCCATGCCGACGACGGCGATCTCCTGGCTCATCTCGGTACTCCCGTGGTCGTCGTGCGCAGGTGTGCGGCCAGGGCCTGCACGGTGGGGAAGCGGTAGAGGTCGGTCAGCGGGATCGGGCGGCCGCCCAGCTGCTCCTGGAGCCGGCGGCGGACCAGGGCGACGCCCAGGGAGTCGCCGCCGACGTCGAAGAAGCCCTCGTCGGTGTCGAAGTCGTCGGTGCCGAGGACTCCGGCCCAGATCTCCGAGATCAGCTCCTCCAGGTCGGCGGCGGGCGCGGACGGGGAGGCGGTGGCGGGGGAGGGGGCCGGGGCGGAGGGTGCGGTCAGGGCGCCGAGGGCGCGCAGGTCGACCTTGCCGTTGCGGTCCAGCGGGAAGGCGTCGAGGGCGAGCCAGCGCTGCGGGCGCTCGTACGGGGCGAGCCCGGGTTCGACGGCGGTGCGGATCCCGGCGAGCAGGTCGGCGGGTGCCTTGACGGCCGCGCACAGCCGCTCGGCCGCCACGAACACCACGGCGTCCAGGACGCCGGGCTGCTCGCGGATCCGGCGTTCCACGTCGACCGGTTCGATCCGGTGGCCGGCGATCTTCACCTGGCGGTCGGCGCGGCCGAGGAAGCGCAGCCGTCCGTCGGCGCCCCAGCGGACCAGGTCACCGGTGCGGTACTCGCGCTCGCCGGAGCCTTCGGTGAACGCCGCGGCGGTGCGCTCCGGATCGCCGAGGTAGCCGTCGGCGAGGCCGGCGCCGGTGGTGCGCAGTTCGCCGACGGCGCCGGGCGGCACGAGGCGGCCGGTCTCGTCGGTGATCCGTACGCCGGTGCCGTGCACCGGGGTGCCGATCGGGAACGGGTCGGGCACCTCGTGGGCGCCGTCGGCGTGGCAGACGGTGGTGAAGGTGGTGTTCTCGGTGGGGCCGTAGCCGTTGGTGACGCGCAGCCGGCCGCACTGGCGCAGCACCCGGCGGACGTGGTCGGGCGAGACGACGCCGCCGCCGGTGAACAGCTGGCGCAGGCCCGCGAACGCCTCCGGCCGGTGGTCGGCGACCAGGTGGAACAGGCCGGAGGTGAGCCAGGCGTGGGTGACGCGGCCGGTGGGGAGGAAGGCGGCCAGGCCGCCGGGGGTGGGCTCCTCGGGCGGGTGGACGACCACCGTGCCGCCGGCGGCGAGCGGCACCAGCAGCTCCAGGGTGGAGGCGTCGAACGCCAGCGGGGAGAGCCGCAGCATCCGCGCTCCGGCCGGGCCGGCGAACAACCGCCCGTCGTCGGCCAGCCGCAGCACCGCCCGGTGCGGGACCACGATGCCCTTGGGCTCGCCGGTGGTGCCGGAGGTGAAGGAGACGTACGCGGTCGCGCCGGGCCCGGCCGGTACCGCGGTCCGGACGGGGGAGGGCCCGGTGCCAGCCGTGAGGTCGGGCACCGGGCACCGGGGGACGGCGGCGAGGGCCGGGTCGTCCGCGGCGCCGCCGATGCGGGCGGCCGGGGCGACGGCCTCGGCGATGCGGGTGCGGCGCTCGGCGGGGACGCCGGGGTCGACGGCGACGTAGCCGGCGGGCAGGCTGAGGACACCGAGCACGGCGACGGCCTCGGCGGCCGAACGGGGCACCTCCAGCACCACCCGGTCGCCGGGGCGGACCCCGAGGGCGCGCAGCCGCTCGGCCTGGGCGAGGGCGCGGGAGTGCAGTTGACGGTACGTCAGAACGGTTCCGGTGTACGGGTCGTCGACGGCGACGGCGTCGGGCTGCCGCTCGGCCTGCCGCTCGAACCGGCTCCACAGGTCGTCGCCGCCGGTGAACTCGTCACCCAGGCCGAGCTGTCGGAGCCTGAGCCGCTGTCCGGCCGAGAGCCCGGTGACCTCGCCGAGCGGGGCGGCGGGCCGGGCGGCGAGTTCGGCGAGAACGGTCCGGAAGGACTCGGTGAGCTCGCCGATGTCGGCCGCGTCCTGCGCCGAACTCGCGTACTCCACGGCCAGCCTGGGCCGCCGCGACCAGTCCTGGACGAACAGCAGGGCGTCGAAGACCGAGCCGTGGCAGTGGCCCTCGTGCACCCGCCATTCCCCCGTCGCGGTGCCGAAGCGGTCCGGGACCAGGTCGTGGTGGGCGGCGAAGCCGAGCTGGGCGACCGGGTTCCGGGCCGCGTCGACCTCCCCGGCGAGCGCGTCGACCACCCGGGCGAAGGGCAGGTCGGCGTCGCTGACGGCCTCGGCGAGCGCGGCCGCGGTGGCGCTCACGTAGGCGGCGGCCGTCTGCCCGTCGTCGATCCGGCAGCGGACCGGGACGATCCGGGTGCACAGGCCGACGACGTCGGCCATGCCGGCCTCGAACCGGCCCGAGGCGGCCACGCCGAGCAGCAGGTCCGAGGTGCGGGCGCGCCGGGCGGCGGCCAGGGCCCAGGCGGCGAGCAGGACGGAGGTGACGGTGGTCCGGGCCTGCCGGGCGAGCCCCTCCACGGCCTCGCCGACGGCGGGCTCCAGCTCGAACACCAGCCGTTCGCCGCGCCCGTCGGCCTCCTCCGCGCGGGGGCGGTCGGTGGGCAGGGTGGCGACCAGCGGGGCGCCGGCCAGCCGGGCGGTCACCCGGCCGGTGGCGGCGGCGAGTTCCCCGGCGGCGTCCTTGGCGGCGAGCCGGGTGGCGGTCCACTCGGGGGAGGGCGCGGCGGCGGGCAGCGCGGCGGGCCCGTCCTCGTAGAGGCGGGCGAACTCGCGCCACAGCACGCCGATGCTCCAGCCGTCGGCCAGCGCGTGGTGCACCAGCACGGTGAGCAGGGTCCGTTCGCCCGCGTCGGTGCGGACGAACACCACCGGCGGCTCCTCGAAGGGGCGCAGCAGCTCCGCGGCGCGCCGCCCGTACAGCTCGTGGACGGCCCGGACCGGGTCCGTGCCGGCGGGCAGGCGCTGGTGCAGCAGCCGCGGGGTGCTCCCGGGAGGCAGCACGGTCCGGCGGGCGCCCTGGCCGTGCTCGCCGAACAGGGTGCGCAGCGACTCGTGCCGGGCGGTGAGCGCGCGCAGGGCGGCCTCGGTGCGGGCGGGATCCAGCCCGCCCGGCGGCTGCAGCGTGAACATCAGGTGGTACGACTGGTCGCGGCCGGCCAGATGGGCGGCCAGCATGGCCTTCTGACCGGGCAGCAGCTCCCGGTCGAGTGCCTCGGCGGACACCTCGCGCGGCGCGGGCTCGGTGCGGACGTAGTCCCGCGCCCCGGCCAGGGCCTCGGCCAGCGGGAGCGCGCCGAGCAGCCGGGCGACCTCGACGTCCTTGGCCAGTTCGCGCTGGCCGCCCGCGGTGAGCGCGATCGCCTGCAGCGAGGTGCCGCCCAGCGCGGTGAAGGACTCCCGCGGGGCGCGGGCCCCGACCTCCCCGGCCGCGAGGCCGAGGAGGTCGGAGACCAGCGGGGTCCACTCGGCGAGCGGGCCGGCGGGCAGGGTCATGCCCGGCCGCCCTGGGCGACCCGGTCCGGCCCGGTCTTCGCGGCGACGGCCAGCAGGTCGCCGTAGCGCGGGTTCTCCAGGACGTGGTTGAGCTCGACGGCGAGGCCGAGCTCCTGGCGGACCAGGGTGGACAGCCGAAGGGCGCTGAGCGAGTGCCCGCCGAGGTCGAAGAAGTCGTCGTCCTGGTCGACGGTGTCCACGCCCAGGACCTCCATCCAGACCTGTTCGAACTCCGCGGCCCATGCCATGTCCAGGTGCTCACTCATCACAGGTGCCTCTCCTTGGCCGTGGGGGGAATGTCGAGGTAGTGGCGGGTCGGGGCGAAGGGGTAGCCGGGGGCGGGGACCCGGCGCAGGCCCTCGTCGAGCGCGGGGTCCCAGGGGCCGCCGATGCCCATCTCCCAGAGCAGGCCGACCGAGGCGAGCAGCCGGTCGTAGCCGTTGGACAGCGGCGGTGCCTCGACGTCGACGTGCGGCAGCACCTGGGTGGAGATCTCCAGCCACGCGGCCGGGTCCGGTCCGGCGGCGGGCGGCGCGAAGCTCCGGTCGTGCTCCTCGTGCAGCCGGGCCGCCCAGTAGCCGGGGTCGGTGGCCTGCGCGGTACTGACCGGGGTGCCGTCCGGGGCGTACAGCGGGACGTCCGGCTCGGCGCAGCGCAGGCCGTCGGCGGGCCGGCCGAGGGTCAGGCCGATCGCGTCGCCGAAGCCCAGCACCCCCGCGGCGCAGGCCGCGGCGAGGGCGCCGACGCCCTGGCCGACCAGGGCGGACGGGCGTACGCCGCGCCGCCGGAGCGCGTCGATCCAGGCCTGGGCGAGGGCGAAGCGGCCGGCCAGCTCCCGGGTCTCCAGGTCCGGTTCGCCGCCCGCGGTGCGCAGTTCGGCGTAGCCCCGGTCGACGAGCTGCCGGAAGTGCGGGTCCAGGTTGTACGTGTGCGGGCTTCCGGGCAGGCGTCCGCCGCCGGTGAGGAAGTAGCCGACGCCGCGCTCGGCGTGCTGCGCGGTGGCCCGGCGGACCGGCCGCAGCGGCTTGAACTCCTCGTCGGGCGTGCGGATCAGGCAGCCGCGCCAGGGCAGCTCGGCCCGGCCGGTGCGCAGGGTGAAGCCGAGGTCGGGAAGGTCCGCGGCCGGCACGCCGGCCAGGTGCGCGTTCACCCGGGCGAGGCTCTGGGTGGCGGCCTCCTCGGTCTTGGCGGAGACCAGCAGCAGCTCGCTGCCCTCCCGGCGCTTGCGCCCGGTGTCGCGGACGGGCGGCGCCTCCTCCAGCACGACGTGGGTGTTGGTGCCGCCGATGCCGAACGAGCTGACGCCGGCCCGGCGCACCCCGTCGATGGCCGGCCACTCGTGCGCCTCGGTGGGCACGTACAGCACCGACTTGTCGAGCCCCAGCGCGGGGTTGGCCTCGGTGAACCGGGCGACCGGCGGGATGGTGCGGTTCTTCAGGGCGAGGACGGTCTTGACCACGCCGACCACCCCGGCCGCGGTGTCCAGGTGGCCCATGATCGACTTGAGGGCGCCGAGTGCGACGGGCTGCCGGTCCGGGCGGTCGGTGTCGAAGACGCCGCGCAGCGCGGAGACCTCGATGGGGTCGCCCAGGACGGTGCCGGTGCCGTGCGCCTCGACCAGGCCGATGGCGTCCGGTTCGAGTCCGGCGACGGCCAGCGCGGAGCGGATCGCGGTGGCCTGGCCCTCCGGTCCGGGGGCGGTGAAGCCCGCCTTGCGGGCGCCGTCGTTGACGGCGGCGGTGCCGGCGATCACCGCGTGGACGGTGTCGTTGTCCCGGATCGCGTCCTCCAGGCGCTTGAGCACCAGGATGGCGCCGCCGTCGGCGTCCACCGTGCCCTGGGCCTGGCTGTCGAAGGTCCGGCAGCGTCCGTCGGGGGAGAAGATCCCGCCGGGCTCGTGGAAGTGGCCGCGCCGGGTGGGCGGCGCCACCGAGGCGGCGCCGGCCAGCGCGATGTCGGCCTCGTGGGTGAGCAGGCTCTGCACCGCGAGGTGGACCGCGACCAGCGAGGTGGAGCAGGCGGTCTGCACGGTGAACGCGGTGCCCTGCAGGTTGAGCTTGTAGGCGATCCGGGTGGCGGCGAAGTCCTTGTCGCTGGAGATCAGGATCTGCAGGCCGCCGGCGGACTTCACCGCGCGGGCGTTGGGCCACAGGACGTCCAGCAGGTAGACGTTCAGGCCGGTGCCGACGTGCACGGCGATCCGGTTGCCGTCCGGGGCGATCGGCGGGTAGCCGGCGTGCTCCAGGGCGCTCCAGGCGCACTCCAGCAGCACCCGCTGCTGCGGGTCCATCAGGACGCTGTCCTGCGGCGAGTAGCCGAACAGCCGGCCGTCGAAGCAGTCGTAGTCGTCCAGCACCGAGCGGGCCGGGACGAAGTCGGGGTGGTCGATCACCTCGTCCGGGTAGCCCCAGCTGCTCAGCTGCTCGCGGTCGAAGAAGCTCATCGCCTCCACGCCGTTCTCGATGTTGTGCCAGAAGCGGTCCAGGTCCCGTCCGGCGCCGGGCAGCCGGATCCCCATCCCGATGATGGCGATCCGGTCCTCTCCCAGGTCGTCAGGCATGCTCGTCCCCTCTGCTCAGTCGCCGCCGGCGGGCGAGCTGTTGGCGGCCCTGCCGGCGTTGTGCGAGCCGTTGGTCGGCGGCCGGCGCGGTCGGCGCCGGCCGGAAGTGCGCGGCGCAGGCCGCCGCCGTGCCGAAGCGGAAGAGGTCGGTCACCGAGATCTCCAGGCCGATCTCCGCCATCCGCTGCTGCACCGTGATCAGGGCGAAGCTGTGCCCGCCCACGTCGAAGAAGTTGTCGCCCGGCTCCAGGTCGGGCCGTCGCAGGACCTCGGCCCACAGCGCCCGGATCCGCTCGGTCAGCGAGTCGCCGCCGGGCCGCGCCGGGGCGGGCACGGCCGCCGGGGCGGTGCGCTCGGCGAGCAGCCGGCGGGTGTCGACCTTGCCGTTGGCGTTCAGCGGGATCCGCTCTACCGGGACGATCCGCGAGGGCACCATGTACCCGGGCAGTTCCTCGCGGACCAGGGTGCGCAGCTCGCGCTCGCCGCCGAGGCCGGGGTCGGCGACCACGAAGGCGATCAGTTCGTCGGCCTCGGCGGCGGCCACGCAGGACCGCACCCCGGGTTGGCGCAGGAACGCGGCCTCCACGTCGGCGAGTTCCACCCGGTAGCCGCGGACCTTGACCTGGTCGTCCTCCCGGCCGAGGTAGACCAGCCGGCCGTCGGGTGCCCACTTGGCGAGGTCGCCGGTGCGGTACAGGGTGCCGGGGGCGTACGGGTCGGTGCCGAAGCGCTCCGCGGTCAGCTCGGGCCTGCCGAGGTACCCGGCGGCGACCAGATCGCCGCCGACGTACAGCTCGCCGGGCACGTTGACCCCGGTCGGCCGCTTGCGGGCGTCCAGGACGTAGCAGCGGGCGGAGGGCAGCGGCACCCCGATGTCGCCCTCCCGCACCCCGCCGAGCCCGGCGGCCGGGACCTGGGCGATGGTGACGTGGATGGTGCCCTCGGTGATCCCGTACATGTTGACGAAGACCGCGGGCAGCCGCTGCGGGTCGACCAGCAGGGCCAGCCGGGACCAGCTGAGCGCCTCTCCCGCCAGTACCACGTACCGCACCGGGGAGGTGCCCCGGCCGAGCGTGTCGAAGAACGGCGGCAGCAGCCGGTACAGGGCGCCGGGAGTGAGGCTGAGCACCGTCACCCGCTCGTCGTGCACCAGCCGGGCCAGCCGCGGCGGGTCGACCAGGTCGGCCTGGTCGGCGATGACCAGGCGGGCGCCGGAGGAGAGCGCGCCCCACATCTCCCAGACCGAGACGTCGAAGGAGAAGGAGTGGGCGCCCAGCCAGCGGTCGCCGGGGCCGGTCTCCAGGCCGGCCGGGGTCGGGTCGCAGAGCGCGTTCAGGCCACGGTGACGGACCATCACGCCCTTGGGGACGCCGGTGGATCCGGAGGTGAAGATGAGGTAGGCGAGGTCGTCCGGCTCGGGCCGTGCCGCGGGCGCGGGTCCCGGGCCGTCCAGTGTGCGGGCGTCCAGCAGGGCCCGCTCCCCGGCCAGGCCGCGGGCCAGTTCGAGGGTGTCCGGTTCGACCAGCAGGGTGGCGGGCGTGGCGCCGGCCAGGATCAGTTCCAGTCGCTGCCTCGGGTACTCGGGGTCGAGCGGCACGTACACCCCGCCGGCCTTCCACACACCGAGGATCGCGGCGACCACGGCCGGCGAGCGGCCGAGCAGCAGGCCCACCCGCTCGCCCCGGGCGAGGCCGTTGGCGGCCAGCCCGGCGGCGATCCGGTCGGACCAGCCGTCCAGCTCGCCGTACGTCACCCGGGCGTCCCGGTGCACCAGCGCCACGGCGTCCGGGGTGCGGGCGGCATGGCCGCGGAACGCGTCCAGCACGGAGGGGTGCCCGGCGGGCCGCTCGGGAACCGGCGGGTTCCACCCGGCGGTGAGCCGGTGGTGCTCCTGCGGCGAGACCAGGCCGGGCTCACCGTCACCGACCACCGCCGCCAGCAGGGTGTGGTACTGCTCCAGCAGCCGCTCGGCGGTGGCCCGTTCGAACAGCTCGGTGGAGAACTCGGCGCGCAGGAACGGCGCCCCGGTCGAGACGTCCACGGTCAGCGCGAGGTCGAACTTGGCGGCCTCGATCTCCACGTCCACCTCGGCGGTCCGCAACCCGGCGAACTCCGGCACGGTGAAGGTGAAGTTCTGCACCGTCAGCATGGTCTGGAACAGCGGGGCGTGGCTGAGCTGCCGCTCCTCCCCGACGGCCTGCACGATCTGCTCGAACGGCACGTCCTGGTGGCCGAGCGCGGTCAGCGCGGTGCGCCAGGTGCGGGTGGTCAGCTCGGCGAAGTCCGGGTCGCCGGACAGGTCGACCCGGATCGGCAGGGTGTTGACCAGGCAGCCGACCAGCCGCTCCTCGGCCTCGTCCAGCCGGTTGGCCACCGGAACGCCGATCACCACCTCCTGCTGGCGGGTGTAGCCGGCCAGCAGCTTGGCGTACGCGGTGAGCGCCACACCGAACAGGGTGGTGCCGCGCTCCTTCGCCCAGGCGGTGAGCCGGGCGACCAGATCCGGGTCGAGCGGCCGGCGCAGCACCGCGCCGGCGAAGCTCAGCACGCTCGGCCGGGGGTGATCGGTGTGCAGGGTCAGCTGGGGAGCGCCGGAGAGCAGCCGGCGCCAGTTCTCCAGGCGGCGGGTGTTCTTCGACCAGAGCGCGCGCTGCGCCTCGGCGTAGTCCAGGTAGCTGGGGCCGGCCGGTGCGCCCGCGCCGGTGCCGTACTCCTCGGCCAGGTCGTCCAGCAGCAGGCCGACCGCCCAGCCGTCGCAGGCGATGTGGTGCACCAGCACCACCAGGGCGTGCTGGTCCCGGTCCCAGGAGACGAGGTGGGCGCGCAGCACCCGGCCGCCGGCCAGGTCGAACGGGCGGGCGGCCTCGGCGGCCACCAGCTCGCGCAACTGCGCGTCCTGCCCGGCGCGGTCGGCGGGGCCGCCGTCGTGCAGGGCGATCTCCGGCTCCGTGTCCTCGATCACCCGCTGGACCAGCTCGCCGTCGCGCACCGCGAATCCGGTCCGCAGGACCTCGTGCTTGGCGGCCACCCGGCGCAGCGCGCCGCTCAGCGCCGCGCGGTCGAGGCCGCCCTCCATGCGCAGCGCGAACGCCACCACGTAGGCGGGGTTGCCCGGCTGGAGTTCGTTGAGGAAGTAGAAGCGCTCCTGGGCGAAGGAGGCGCGTGCGGTGCGGGTCATACCGGTTCCTCCGTCTCCACGGGGGTGTCCCGCGCGGCGGCGAGGCCCGCCATCGCCTTGGCGCTGCGCCGGGCGGCCGGCCCGATCAGCAGTGCGGCGCCGGCCACCAGCGCGGCGATCGCCGCCCAGCCCCAGAAGCCCTGGGCGATGACCAGGCCGGAGAAGAGCACCGGGCCGGCCACGTTCTGGGTCGCCACGTGCAGGTCGAAGGCGCCCAGGTACTCGCCCTCGGCGTGTTTGGGGGCGAGGCCGAGGGCCAGGCCCCAGGCGGACGCGGACTGCATCACCTCGGCCACCGACAGGGCCAGCACGGTGGCGACGATCGCGGCCACCGCGAGCGCGGTGTGGTGCCAGACGGCGGTCAGCGACACGGCGAGGCAGCCGGCCGCGATCCACAGGCCGGCCTTGCGGCCGGTGGCGGCGGCGCCGGTCAGCGTCTCGGCGCCCTTGCTGGCCCGGACCTGGAAGAGGATCACGAACCCGGTGTTGATCACCAGCAGCAGCGGGACCAGGAAGGGCCGCACCTCGGTCCGGTTGATCGTCCACAGCGGCAGGACCACCATGAGCAGGCTGATGTGCGAGGCGAGCAGCGCGGAGAGACCGACGACGCTCAGGTAGCGCAGGTCGCGGATCGCGCCGAACGGGCGGGGGCGGCGGGCGGCGGGGCTGGGCGCGCCGGCCGGCAGCCGGGTCGCCAGGGCGGCCGCGGAGCCGAGCAGCACCGCCGAGCCGACCGGGATCAGCACCAGCAGTCGCGAGCTGAGCGCGGCGAGCGCCGCGATCCCGATGCCGACGCTGAAGCCGATGTTGAACATCGACCGCATCATGGCGTTCAGCCGGACCCGCTCCCCGTCGGGGACGAGGGTGGCGACCATGGCGCTCTCGGTGGGGCCGGTGCCGTAGTCGAGGAAGGCGATCAGGACCACCAGGACGTAGAACCCCGCCGCGTCGGAGACCACCGAGTACAGGCCGAACCCGAGCGCGACCGCCGCGAACAGCGCGCACAGCAGGGTCCGTTTGGGCATCCGGTCAGCGATCATGCCGAACAGGACCGAGGAGACCAGCCCCGCGAAGCCCGCGGCGGACAGGCCGATGCCGACCTGGCCGGCGGAGAGCCCGACGTGCAGGGTGAAGTAGACGACGCTGCCGCTGATGAAGACGCCCTTGCCGGTGGCTCCGGCGAAGCGGATGGCCAGCAGGCGGCGGCGCAGCGGGTCGGCGGGGATCAGCCGGGCGAGCCGGCCGGCGGGCACCGTGTCGTTGCCGCTCACGTCAGTACTCACCGCGCCCGAACGCGAGCAGCTCGGAGGCCCGCTCGGGGC
Organism: Kitasatospora sp. NPDC001527; assembly: GCF_040298605.1. Lineage (NCBI taxonomy): Bacteria > Bacillati > Actinomycetota > Actinomycetes > Kitasatosporales > Streptomycetaceae > Kitasatospora > Kitasatospora sp. NPDC001527. The sequence continues at coordinate 152,496 of NZ_JBEPAM010000012.1, forward strand.
TGGGGGAGCGGGACGCGCCGAGCGGGGCCATCGCCCGGCACCAGGCGTCCAGCCGGTCGACGTCCAGCCCCGCCTCGCGGGCGAGTTCGTCGCGCCGCCACACCATGGTGGCCCGGTCCCGGCCCTCCAGGACGTAGTCGGCGGCGTCGAAGCAGCGCTCGCCGGCGCAGGCGATCGGGCTGCGGGCGACCAGGCCCCGGGTGTCGCTGGCCAGGACGTTGCCCAGGTGCAGGTCACCGTGGAGCAGCACCCGGTCGGCCGGGTCGGCGAGCAGTTCGGCGCAGATCCGGCGGGAGGCGGTGCAGTCCAGGCCGCCGCGCTCGGTCCAGCCGTACATCAGCTCCAGCCAGTCGGTGATCCGGCGCGGCGAGGCGTCCGGGTCACCGGCCTCGTGCAGCTCGGTGAGGAAGCGGGCGTAGTCGGCCGGTGCGGGCTGTTCGGGCAGGTCCTCCACCGGAGTCCCGGGGTGCACGGCCTCCAGCAGGGCGGCGCCGCGGGCGGTGGCGAGCACCTCCGGCACCCGCCCGCTGGGCGCGAACTGATGGAGCATCGCGACCTCCTCGGCCAGCGCGTAGGAGTCGGCGGCGAGCTTCAGGCTCGCCGCGCCGCGCGGTCCGGTGCAGGCCAGCACCACGGAGGAGACCCCCGAGGTGAAGTCGGTCTCGACATCGGCGCCGATCTCCAGCTCCCACTCCCGGGCCAGGGTCGCCACCTGGCCGGGCAGGGCGCCCAGCCAGCGGTGGTTGACCCTGCCGGTGCGGGCGTAGTCGGCGATCGCCTGGAATCTCGCGGTTATCTCTTCCAGATCAAGCAACGGGGATCATCACCAATCGGCAAGCGGCGGACGATCTTTGACGCGATCAACGCCGACAGCCTGGCGGAGACCCGTTCAAGCCGGATGGAAGCCGCGTGCAAGTTCCGTTCAAAAGAGGCTCCTGATGCGTCGGTTCTTGACGGGAAGTGTTCAAGATGGCTTCAATCTCAGTCATAACCGTGCAGTTTCTGGGGAGATATGGTGGCTGGAGCGATCTGGTTCGGCCTCCTGGGGCCTCTTGAGATACGCGTCGCGGGAGCCGCGGTCATGGTGCCGTCGCGGGTCCGGATCCTGTTGGCGAGCCTGCTGTGCCGCCCCAACCAGACGGTGGGCGTGACCGAACTGGCCGACGCGGTCTGGAGCAACCAGCCACCGCGCGCCGCCACCACCACCCTGCGCAGCCACGTACTGCGGCTGCGCCGGCTGCTGGGGGAGGCGGCCGAGCGGGTCGAGACCACCGGATCCGGCTACCGGATCGGGGTGGACCCGCAGACCGAGCTGGACGCCACCATCTTCACCGCGCAGAGCGAATCCGCCCGCGGCGCCGCCCGGAGCGAGGACTGGCAGACCGTCTCCCGCTCGGCCACCGCCGCCCTGGAACTGTGGCGCGGAGCGCCGCTGTCCGACGTACCCTCGGATCCGCTGCACCGGGACGAGGTGCCGGGCTGGCTGGAGGCCCGCGTCGAGCTCACTGAACTCGCCGCCTGCGCCGACCTGCGGCTCGGCCGCACCGCCGAGGCGATCCGGGTCCTGCGGCGGCTGGCCGCCGAGGAGCCGCACCGGGAGGGCGTGCACGCGCTGCTGATCGAGGCCCTGGCGGCCGCCGGGCGGCGCGCCGAGGCACTCGAGGTCTACCGCCGGATGCGCGCGGCACTCGCCGCCGATCTCGGCATCGAACCCGGTCCGCAGATCGCCGCCGTGCACCAGCGGGTGCTCGGGTCGGGCGGCGCCACGCCCCCTCCGGGCGCCCGCCGGGCGCCCGCCCCCGCCGCGTCCGCCGAACCGACCCGCCGCTCCCCGCCCGTCCCGGTCACCGTGCTCCGCCAACTCCCCGCCGACCTGGCCACCTTCACCGGGCGGAGCGCCGAACTCGCCGCGCTGCTGGACGCGGCCACCGGGCCGGCCGGGTCCCCCGCCACCGTCCAGGTCACCGCGATCGAGGGGATGGCCGGCGTCGGCAAGACCCGGCTCGCCGTCCGCGCGGCCCACGAACTCGCCCGGGCCGGCCGGTTCAGCCAGCTCCAGCTCTACGTCAACCTGCGCGGCTTCGACCCGGACCACCGCCCGCTCGACCCGTCCGACGTGCTGGACGGGCTGCTGGGCGCCCTCGGCGTGGACGGGTCCCGCGTCCCGGCCGGGCTGGACGCCCGCGCCGCGCTGTTCCGCGACCGCCTGCACGGTCGCGAGGCGCTGCTGCTGCTCGACAACGCCGCCGACGAACCGCAGGTCCGCCCGCTGGTTCCGGCCGGGCCGGGCTGCCTGGTCCTGGTCACCAGCCGCCGCCGGCTGGCCGGCCTGGACGGCGCGAACGCCCTGCCGCTCGACCCGCTCAGCCCGCCGGAGGCCGTCGCCCTGCTGGCCGCCACCGCCGGGCCCGACCGGATCGCCGCCGCCCCGGAGGCTGCGGAGCGCATCGCCGGGCTCTGCGGCCGCCTCCCGCTCGCCCTCGCCCTCGCCGCCTCCCGGCTGCGCGCCCGCCCCGCCTGGGGCCTGTCCGACCTCGCCGAACACCTCGAACACGGCGGCATCCGGGCGATCGTGGCGGGCGACCGCTCGCTCCGCACCGCCTTCGACCTCTCCTACCAGGGCCTGCCGGAAGCGGCCCGGCGGTTCTTCCGGCTGCTCGCCGTCCACCCGGGCCGCGACTACACCGCCCGTTCCGCCGCCGACCTCGCCGCCCTCGATCCGGCCTCCGCGCGCGAGGCACTGGAGGCGCTGGTCGACGAGAACCTGCTGACCCAGGACCGGCCCGAGCACTACCGGCTGCACGACCTCCTGCACGCCTTCGCCGTCGAGACCGCCGCCGGGCACCCGGGAGCGGAGGAAACTTCCGCCGGGGTGTCCCTGAGCTGACCCGAGGCGGTCACCGACCGGGCCCTCGCCGCCCTGCTCCCGGCCCTCCCGCTCGGCCCGGTGCTCGCCCCCATGCAGCAACCGGGCATCCTCACCATGCCCCGGCCCGGCCTCGACCTCGCCCATGGCGCCCGGACCTGGACCTGGCGGGAACACGCCGGCCCCACCACCTGGACGGCCTACGCCACGACCCCTCCCCGACCCACCGACCAGGCCCTCGGCCCCGTCCCCGAAGCCCCCGCCGGCTACCTCCAGCCGGCCCCCGAACCCACCTGAGGCGGCACCGGCGCCCGCCCCGGGACGGTGGCCGGATCACGGGGATCCGGGCCGTCCGGTCCGGGGCGGGCGCCGTCCGTCAGCGGAGCTGGAGGGACCACTCCTGCTTCCAGCCGCCCTCGCAGGTCCACACGCCGAGCTGCTTGTGGTCGGAGTCGAGGGTGAGGCAGTCGTCGTCGGAGATCTGGATCCGGTACCTGCCGTTGCCGACGCCGACGAACTGCCACTTCTGGTTGGAGGTGTTGCCCCAGGCCTGCTGCTCGGCGACGTAGGTCTCGGGGTTCTCGGTGAGGTTGTAGCCGAGGTCGTTGACGATCCGGTAGCGGTCGCCGCCCAGGGGCTTGATCGTCCAGGTGGAGCCCTTGTAGCCGAGGATCCCGCCCAGCACCGGCGCGCCCCAGCTCGCGGTCTCGGTCGGGGCCGTCGCGCCGAGGCCGTTGTCGAGCTTCAGGAACAGCGGCCGCTCGGTCGGGACGGTGGTGCTGCCACCGCCGGTGCCGCCGCCCGTCGGGGGCTTCGTGGGGTCGGTCGGCTTCGTCGGGGTGCCGGGCTCGCCCGGGACGACGACGCCGCCGGAGGCGGATTCGAGCACCCACTCCTGCTGCCATCCGCGCTTGCACGTCCACACGCCGAGCTGCTTGAAGTCGGAGTCGTGGGCGAGGCAGTCGTCGTCGGAGATCCGGATCTGGTAGCGGCCGTTGCCGACCGCGTAGAGCTCCCACTTCTGCTTGGAGGAGTTGCTCCACGGCTGGAGTTCGGCCAGGTAGCCGCCGCTCTCGGTGAGCTCCAGCCCGTAGGAGCTGGTGATCCGGTAGCGGCCGCCGCCCACGGAGGTGAGCTTCCACTTGGACTCGTTGCCGCCCCGGATCCCGGGGACGACGGACGCGCCGGCCGAACCGCCGACCGGGAGGGCGCCGAGCCCGTTGTCGAGCTTGAGGGTGACGTCGGCGCCGTTGCCGGGCGTGCCCGGGTCGGTGGTCGGCGGGGTGCCGCCCCAGGCCCAGTTCTGGTTGGGCGCGTCCCGCTTGTCCTCGGAGCCGCAGGCCCAGGCGGTGACCTTGCTGCCGTTGGCGGTGCGGCCGTCGAAGTCGTCGACGCAGACGTCCCTGGAACGGTCGTCCAGGTCCGTCAGGTGCCGCAGCCCGCCGCTGGGCGACATGTGCCAGCGCTGGCCGGGGATCTCCAGGCAGTCCCAGATCTGGAGCCTGTTCCCGTTCGCGGCCCTGTTGTCCGCGAGGTCGAGGCACTTGCCGTTGGCCGCGCGGAGCTTGTAGCCGTTGTACGTCCACTTCTGGGCGTCGCCGCCGTTGCACTCCCACAGCTGCACGGGGGTGCCGTTCGCGGTGCCGTTGCCGCTGACGTCCAGGCAGGCGTGGTAGCCCGGGGCCGCGGAGTCCGGGGTCAGGCTGCCGGTCCTGCTGCCGTAGCCGGAGCGGGCGGGGAAGTGGATGGTGCGCACGTCGCCGTCGCACTTGTAGGGCCGCGCGGTGCCGGACCGGCAGGTCCACGGCTCCTTCTTGACGCTGTCGCCGTCGTTGCCGACGAACGCCCAGTTCATGTAGCCGCCGTCGCCCCGGTTGCGGAACGTCGACTCGCCCTGGAACACCCAGATCCGGAACTTGTCGTAGCCGGAGGGCTCCTTCTGCTCCTTGTCCATGAAGTGGTTGAGCTTGTAGGTGGTGTCGAGCAGCACGCCCTTCATGTCGGCCTTGTGCTCGTTCGTGAACCACTCGGTGTCGTACAGGTCGGTGCCCACCGTCTTGAACACCATGACGTTGAATCCCGGGAACTTCTCGCTCAGCTTCGACGCCGTGTTCTGGGTGAACTGCGCGTTGTCCAGCTTGTTCGCGTTGGCGGCGCTGCGCATGAGCTTGATCGTGTCGAAGGCCGAGGTGATCAGCGAGGTCATGCAGTTGCCGCCACCGGGCACGGCCGGGGTCCCACAGGTCTTGTCCACGGGCATGCCGGCGGCGGCCGGTGCGGCCTGGGCCTGCACGGCCGGTCCGGACAGCACGGCGACCGCGGCGAGCCCGCAGGCGAAGGCGCGTTTCAGGCGGGACAGCGGTTTCATCTCGGAATCGTCTTCCTTCTCGAATCGGAGACCGGTTTCGTCTCGACGGAGAAGGACGATAGATCGGGGAAATCCGCCGTCCCGTGTGCCCTGACGGCATCCATACGCCGGGGCCCGGCGTTCTGCCCTTTCGTGCACCGACCAGGCCGGACCGGCTTCTCGCGCACCGGGTGGGCACCGCGCCGGTCGTGCCGGACGGCCCTCTGACGCCGCCTCCTCCCGGCCACCCGCACCGCGGGCGGCCGGGAGGAGGGTCACCCGGCGAGGGCGGCGCGGAACTCCAGGGCGAGGGCGAGGAACTCGTCCGCGGAACGCGCGGTGTGGTGCAGGTCGAGCAGCGGCTCGGCGCCCAGCTGCCGCATCGCGTCGGCGAAGTAGTCGGCGATCTGCCCGATCGTGCCGCGCCGCGGGACCTGCTCCGCGGGTACGGGCGTGGCGGTGATCACCGGGTTGGCCCGCAGGATCAGACGCAGCGCCCGCGGGTCCCGCCCGGCGGCGCGGGCGGCGCCGTGGAGGCGATCCCGGATCCCGTGCAGCGCGGGAACCGGCAGGCCGACGCCGAGCCAGCCGTCGGCGCGCCGTCCGACCCGCTCCAGTGCGGCCGCGCTGAACCCGCCGAGCAGGACGGGCGGGCGCGGCCGCTGGACCGGGAGGGCCAGCACCGTCGACGGCGGGACGGTCCACAGCGCGCCGGTGTGCCGGACGTCCTCGCCACCCGCCCAGAGCGCCTCCAGCACGTCCAGGGTCTCCTCCAGCCGGGCCGCCTTGCCCTCCCAGGGGACGCCGACCGCCTGGTACTCGTCCTTGGACCAGCCGAGCCCGATGCCGACGTCCAGCCGGCCGCCGCTGACCCGGTCGACGCTGGTCAGGGTGCGGGCGAGCAGCGCCGGCGGCTGCCAGAGGGCGTTGAGCGTGCTGGTGCCCAGCCGCGCCCGGCGGGTGGCGCCGGCGGCCACCGTCAGCAGGGTCAGGGGGTCGAGGAAGGTGCGGAATCCGTCCGGGACCGTGCCGTCCCCGCCGGGGTAGTGGTTCTGCGGGTCGTTGGGGACCAGGATGCGGTCGCCCGTCCAGAGGTGGTCGTAGCCGGCGGCTTCGGCCTCGGCGGCGACCCGGGCGGTCAGGGCGGGGTCGGCGAAGGCGCCGTACTGGGGGAGGGCGAGTCCGATGGGCATGGGCGTGCACACCTTTCGTCGGGTTTTCCCGGGATTCCGGTGCTCGGGAAGCCGGCGGGCGGCGTCCCGGGCGCGTTCCCCGGGTGACGGCCACCACTATGGCGCGGTGCGGTCGACGAACGGTCCGCGGACGGTCGACGCGGGCGCGACGGCACCGGGCCGCCACGAACGACGTCGCCGAGGTGCTCGGGCGATCCCCGGTGGGGGTCGACCGTGTGCCCGGGAACATTCCCGGTCCGAAGTCGTGGGTCCGATGGGCTCGCGGTCGGCCGGAAAGCCGTTCGGCTTCGATGTCCGGTCGAATGTTCGAGGGTAGGGGAATTCGGGATTCCGGTCGGCTCGGGATTGCCTCGCCGAGTGACGGGAGTGACTGCGGTGAATTGGCACCGAACGAAAGTTCGTTACCGGGATGTTTCCTTCACATCGGAATCGGACGCATGAGTCCGATGTTCGGGGCGGCGGGATCCGGACCGGTGCACTCATCAGGTGATCGCATTTCTGCAGTTCCAGGCCTTGGTGTGGGAGAGCATCGGGTGGCCGGGAGTGACGTCAGTCTCCTTCCACGGCGTCCGGCTGGCCGAAACCAGACGCTTGCGGATCGTCGATGGCCCGATTCAGAGTTCTGCCTGCCCGCGCTCGCCCGCAAATCGACTCTGGACGTGATGGAACGGTATGGCCGATTCGGATGCTGTCGCGATCGTCGGTTTCGCCTGCCGCGTGGCGGGAGCAAGCACCCCGGACCGGTTCTGGGAACTCCTGCGCACCGGCGTCGATTCCGTCCGTGAATTCCCCGACGGCCGGCGCGCCGCGACACCGCCGGAACGCCCCGGTGTCACGGTTGCCGCCGACCGCGCGGAGCGGCCCCGGCGCGGTGGCTACCTGGACGAGGTCAGCGGCTTCGACCCGGAGTTCTTCGGCATCGGTCCGGGCGAGGCGGCGCTCATGGACCCGCAGCAGCGGCTCATGCTCGAACTGTGCTGGGAGGCCCTGGAACACGCGGGCGTCCCGCCGCACGGGCTGAGCGGCGGCCCGGTCGGCGTGTTCGCCGGGGCGATCTGGGACGACTACGCGGTGCTGCTGCGCCGCGCGGGCATCGCGGCCGGTGCGCGCCAGGTGACCGGCCTGCACCGCAGCATGATCGCCAACCGGGTCTCCTACGCGCTCGGCCTGCGCGGCCCCAGCATGACGGTCGACGCGGCCCAGGCGTCCTCGCTGGTCGCGGTGCACACGGCCTGCGAGAGCCTGCGGCGCGGGGAGTCCGAACTCGCCCTGGCCGGCGGCGTCAACCTCGACCTCGTCCCCGACGGCCCGGGCGAGGCGGGCAAACTGGGCGGACTCTCCCCGGACGGCCGGTGCTTCACCTTCGACGCGCGCGCCAACGGCTACGTGCGCGGCGAGGGCGGCGCGGTCGTCGTGCTCAAGCCGCTGGCCCGCGCGCTCGCCGACGGCGACACCGTGTACTGCGTGGTGGCGGGCAGCGCGATGAACCACGACGGCGGCGGCGCGGCGCTCACCTCGCCCGAGGCCGCGGCGCAGGAGCAGGTGATCCGCGCGGCCCACCGCCGGGCCGGATTCCGCCCGGCCGACGTGCAGTACGTCGAACTGCACGGCACCGGAACCCCCGTGGGCGACCCGGTGGAGGCGGCCGCCCTCGGCGCCGCGCTCGGCACCGGCCGCCCGGCCGGCGCGCCGCTGCGGGTCGGCTCGGTGAAGACCAACCTCGGGCACCTGGAGGGCGCGGCCGGAATCGTCGGGCTGGTCAAGACGGTCCTGGCGATCCGCCACCGGGAGCTGCCGCGCAGCCTCAACTACGAGACCCCGAACCCCCGCATCCCGCTGGGGGAGCTCGGCCTGCGTGTCCAGGACACGACGGGTGCCTGGCCGAGGCCCGGGCAGCGGCTGGTCGCCGGGGTGAGCTCCTTCGGCATGGGCGGCACCAACTGCCACGTGGTGCTGGCGGAAGGGCCGGCCGGTGGAAGCGAGCAGGCCTCGGCGGCAGCGGCCGACGGTCCTGCCGAGCCGGCCGCGAACCCCGGGGCCCCTGTCCTCGTCCCGCTCTCCGGGACGACGCCCGAGGCGGTGCGCGCCCAGGCCGACCGCCTGCACGCACACCTGCTGCGGCACCCCGAGGTCGAGCCGGCGCACCTCGGCTGGTCGGCCGCCACCACCCGGAGCCACCTCGCCGCCCGCGCCGTCGTCCTCGCCCCCGACCGCGCGGGGCTGCTGGCCGGCCTCGACGCGCTGCGCACCGCGGGCGCGGCCCCCGGTGTGGTGAGCGGTGAGGTCAGGCCCGGCCGCACCGCCTTCCTGTTCGCCGGCCAGGGCAGCCAGCGCCCCGGTATGGGCAGCGAACCGTACGACCGTTTCCCCGAGTTCGCCGCCGCCTTCGAGGAGGTCTGCCGGCACCTCGACCCGCACCTGCCGCGCCCGCTGCGCGAGGTGCTGTTCGCGCCCGAGGGCAGCCCGGAGGCGGAACTCGTCCACCGCACCGAGTTCACCCAGCCCGCGCTCTTCGCCCTCGGGGTGGCGCTGCACCGGCTGCTGGCGCGCTGGGGCGTCGTCCCCGACCTGCTGCTCGGCCACTCGATCGGTGAACTCACGGCCGCGCACGTGGCCGGCGTCCTCGACCTGCCCGACGCCTGCGCCCTGGTGGCCGCCCGGGGCCGGCTGATGCAGCAACTGCCCGCCGGTGGCGCGATGCTGGCGGTCCGCCTGGCCGAGGCCGAGGTCATCGAGGCGCTCGCGGACCTGGGGGACCGGGTCGCGGTCGCGGCCGTGAACGGGCCGGCGGCCACCGTCGTCTCCGGCGACGAGGAGGCCGTCCTCGCTCTCGGGGAGCGGTGGCGGGCGCAGGGCCACAAGGTCCGGCGGCTGCGGGTCGGCCACGCCTTCCACTCGGCGCGGATGGAGCCGATGCTCGACGCCTTCGCGCGGGTCGCGCGGGGGCTGACCTTCCGTCCGCCGACGACGCCCGTGGTGTCCAACCTGACCGGCCGCACGGCGTCCGAGGAGGAGCTGTGCTCGCCCGACTACTGGGTGCGCCAGGTGCGCGGGGCGGTGCGCTTCGGCGACGGCGTCGACCGGCTGCGCGAGGCCGGCGCGACCGTCCTGGTCGAACTCGGGCCGGACGGCAGCCTGTCCGCGCTGGCCCGGGAGTGCCCGGTGCCCGAGGGCGGCGAGGCCTTCGCGACCGTCGCCACCCTGCGGGCCGGCCGGCCGGAGGCGGACGCCCTGGCCGAGACCGCCGCCCGGCTGCACACCCTGGGCGCCGCGCTCGACTGGACCGCGCTGTTCGAGGCCCGGGCGCGGCGGCGGGTCGAGCTGCCCACCTACGCGTTCCGGCGCACGCCGCACTGGCTGCGCGCCGCCGCGCCCGAGGACGTCGCGCCCGAGGATGCCGCTCCTGAGAACGCCGCTCCCGAGGCGCAGGCAGCGCGGGCACCCCGGGCGCCGCAGGCCTCGCCGCTCGCCCGCCGGATCGCCGGGCTGCCGGAGGCCGACCAGGCGCGCGTGGTGTTGGACCTGGTCCGCTCGCACGCGGCCGCCGTGCTCGGCCACGCCACCAGGGACACCGTCCGCGCGGACCTCGCCTACCGTGAGTCGGGACTCGACTCGCTCGCCACCGTCGAGCTCCTCCAGCGGCTGTCCGCCGCGACCGGCCTCGACCTGCCCGCGAGCGCCGGCTACGACCACCCGACGCCCGCCGACCTCGCCCGCCACCTGCGCTCCCGGGCCCTGGCACTGCCCGCGCCGGAGCGGCGGGCCGAGCGGGCCGAGCCGTCCCCGGCGGCCGACCGGGACGGCGACCCGATCGCCGTCGTCGCCATGGGGTGCCGCTTCCCCGGCGGCGCCCGCACCCCCGAGCAGCTGTGGCGCCTGGCCGCCGAGGGCGTGGACGCCATCGGAGCCTTCCCCCGGGACCGCGGCTGGGACCTCGACCGGCTGCACCGGACCTCCCCGGACGGGCTCGGGAGCACGTATGTGCGCGAGGGCGGATTCCTCGACGGCGCGGGGGAGTTCGACGCCGAGTTCTTCGGCATCAGCCCGCGCGAGGCCCTCGCGATGGACCCGCAGCAGCGCCTGCTGCTGGAGACCTCCTGGGAGACCCTGGAGCGCGCCGGGCTCGACCCCGCCGGGCTGCGCGGCGACCGCGTCGGGGTGTTCGTCGGCGCCACGGCGCAGGACTACGGCCCGCGCATGCACCAGCCCGTCGACGGCCTGGACGGCTACCTGCTCACCGGCACCACCCCGAGCGTCGCCTCCGGCCGGATCGCCTACGAGCTCGGCCTCGAAGGCCCCGCCGTGACCGTGGACACCGCCTGCTCCTCCTCGCTCGTCGCCGTGCACCTGGCCGCCCAGGCCCTGCGCAACGGCGAGTGCACGCTGGCCCTCGCGGGCGGTGCCACCGTGATGGCCGAGCCCGGGATGTTCGTCGAGTTCGCCCGGCAGCGCGGCCTCGCCCCGGACGGCCGCTGCAAGCCGTTCTCCGCCGACGCCGACGGCACGGCGTGGGCCGAGGGCGTCGGCGTCGTCCTGCTGGAGCGGCTGTCGGACGCCCGGCGCCACGGCCACCCGGTGCTCGCCCTGGTGGTCGGCTCGGCCGTCAACCAGGACGGTGCCAGCAACGGCCTCAGCGCCCCCAACGGGTCGGCCCAGCAGCGGGTGATCCGGCAGGCGCTGGGCTCCGCCGGCCTGGTGCCCGCGGACGTCGACGTGGTCGAGGCGCACGGCACCGGCACCGCTCTCGGCGACCCGGTCGAGGCACACGCCCTGCTCGCCGTCTACGGCGCCGACCGCGCTCCCGAACACCCCCTGCTGCTCGGCTCGGTGAAGTCCAACATCGGCCACACCCAGGCCGCGGCCGGGGTCGCCGGGCTGATCAAGACCGTTCTCGCGATGCGGCACGGGCTGGTGCCCGGCGTGCTGCACCTGCGCGAGCCCTCGCCGAAGGTGCGCTGGGCGGACGGCGCGGTCACCGTGCCGGCGACCGCGACCCCGTGGCCCTCGCCCGCCGGTCCCGAACGCCCCCGGCGGGCCGGCGTCTCCTCGTTCGGCATCAGCGGCACCAACGCGCACGTCATCGTCGAGCAGGCGCCGGCGGAAACCGGGCAGGCGCCGGAGACCGAGGGCGGCGGGTACCCGGACCTGCCCGTGCCGCTCACCGTCTCCGGCCGCACCGAGGCCGCGCTGCGCGACCAGGCCGGCCGGCTGGCCCGGCACCTGGCCGCCGCCGAAGCGGGAACGACCGCGCCGGCCGGTGGGGCCGCCCGGAACGCGCTCGCCCACGCCCTGCTGCGCAGCCGGACCAGGTTCGACCACACCGCCGTCGTCCTCGCCCGCACGCGGGCCGACGCGCTGCGCGGGCTGACCGCGCTCGCCCAGGGCGAGCCGGCCGACAACCTCGTCCGGGCCCAGTCCACCGCCCGCGGCGCGACCGCCCTGGTGTTCCCCGGGCAGGGCTCGCAATGGGCCGACATGGCCGTCGAACTCCTCGACGCCTCACCGGTGTTCGCGGCCGAGCTGGACGCCTGCGCGGCGGCGCTGGCCCGCTGGACCGACTGGTCGCTGCACGACGTCCTGCGCGGCCGGCCGGGCGCGCCCGACCTGTCCCGGGTCGACGTCGTCCAGCCCGTGCTGTTCGCCGTCATGGTCGCGCTGGCCGGACTGTGGCGGGCCGCCGGCGTCGAACCGAGCGCCGTCGTCGGCCACTCGCAGGGCGAGATCGCCGCCGCGTACGTCGCGGGCGCGCTCACCCTGGACGACGCGGCCAAGGTGGTCGCCCTGCGCAGCCGCGCCCTGGTCGACCTGGCCGGCACCGGCGGCATGGTCTCCGTGCCGCTGCCCGCCGGGGAGACCGGCGCACTCCTCGCGCCCTGGGACGGCAGGATCGGCATCGCCGCCCGCAACGGCCCCGCCACCACCGTCGTCTCCGGGGACGCCGCCGCCCTCGACGCCCTCCTCGCCCACTGCGAGCGGACCGGCGTGCGCGCCCGCCGGATCCCGGTGGACTACGCCTCGCACTCGGCGCACGTCGAACCGCTGCGCGAACCGCTGCTCGCCGCGCTCGCCGACCTCACGCCCCGCGCCGCGCGGATCGCCTTCTACTCGACCGTCACCGGTGGGCCGCTGACCGACACCACCACGCTCGACGCCGACTACTGGTACCGCAACCTGCGCCAGGAGGTCCGCTTCGAGCCCGCCGTGCGCGCCCTGCACGCGGACGGCCACCGGCTGTTCGTCGAGGCGAGCCCGCACCCCGTCCTCAAGATCGGCACCCAGGAGACGCTGGACGCCTGCGGCACGGAGGGCCCCGGCGGCACGGCCATCGGCACCCTGCGGCGCGACCACGGCGGCCTCGGACAGTTCCTCACCGCCGTCACCGAGGCGATGGTCCACGGGGCGGAGCCCGACCCCGACGCGCTGATCCCCGGCGACCACCGCGGCCGGCACGTCGACCTGCCCACCTACGCCTTCCAGCGCCGCCGCTACTGGCTGACCGCCGGGTCCGCGCAGTCCCGCCCCGCCGACCTCGGCCTCGACGCCGTCGACCACCCGCTGCTCGGCGCCGTCACCACGGCCCCGGACGGCACCACCCTGGTCACCGGCCGGCTCTCCGCGGACACCCTGCCCTGGCTGCCCGACCACGCGGTCACCGGCACGGTCGTGCTGCCCGGCACGGCCTTCCTCGACCTCGTGCTCCGGGCGGGCGCGCTCGCCGGCTGCCCGGGCGTCGAGGAGCTCACCCTGGAGGCCCCGCTGGTCCTGCCCGACACCGGGCGCACGCAGCTGCGGGTGGCCGTCGCCCCCGCCGACCCGGCGGGCCGGCACGCCGTCACCGTGGACTCCCGGCCGTCCGTGCCCGAGGGCGAACCGGGCGAGGAGTCCGCGGAGCGGCCCTGGACGCGGCACGCCTCCGGTGCGCTGACGGCCGCCGGGGATCGCATCGCGGTTGCGGTGGAAGGGAGTTGGCCGCCACCGGGCGGCGAGCCGGTTGACCTCGCCGAGGCCTACGAGCGTCTCGACCGGCTCGGCTACGGCTACGGCCCGTGGTTCCAGGGCCTCACCGCCGCCTGGCACGCGGGAGACCACCTGTACGCCGAGGTCCGCCTGCCCGCCGAAGCCGGCCGGGGCGATGCCGCGCACGGCGTCCATCCCGCCCTGCTCGATGCCGCGCTCCACCCGCTGCTGCTGGCCGACGCCGACGCCGCCGGTGCGGCGGCCGGTGCGGCCCCGCGCATCCCGTTCTCCTTCACCGACGTGCGGCTGCACGCCACCGGCGCGACCGCGCTGCGCGTCCGGCTGTCGCCCGCGCCGGACGGCACCACCGCCCTCGCCGTCGAGGACCCCACCGGGGCGCCCGTGCTCACGGTCGGCGGACTCAGCCTGCGCGAACTGCCCGCCGACCGGCTCGCACCGGCCGGGGCCACCCCGCGCGACGCGCTGTTCGAACTGCGGTGGACGGAACTGTCCGCCCCCGCCGCCACGGAGGGTCCGGACTGCGTGGTCCTCGGCGCCGACGACCTCGGTCTCGACCCGCGCGCCACGTTCCCGGACCTCGCCGGGCTCGACGCCCACACCGCCGCCGGGCATCCGGCGCCCGCCGTGGTGGTCGCCGCCGCGCCCGTCGTCCCGGCCGGGTCCGGCGACGGCACGGCCGAGGCCGCGCACGCCGCCGCCCGCTGGGCCCTGGACACCGTCCGGGCCTGGCTGGCCGGGGACCGCCCGGACGGCGCCCGGCTGGTCGTCGTCACCCGGGGCGCGGTCGCCGTCCGGGGCGGGGACGCCGTACCGGGCCTCGGCCAGTCCCCGGTCTGGGGCCTGCTGCGCACCGCGCAGTCCGAGCACCCGGGCCGCCTCGCCCTGATCGACCTCGACGACCCCGCGCGCTCCGGCCGCGCCCTGCGGGCCGCCCTCGCCGCCGACGAGCCCCAACTGGCCCTGCGCGACGGGATCCCGCACCGCCCCCGGCTCCTCCCGGCCCCGGACGCGGCTCGGCTCGGCGGGCGCCCGCTCGATCCGGACCGCACGGCGCTGATCACCGGCGGCACCGGCACCCTCGGCGCGCTGATCGCCCGCCGGCTGGTCACCGAGCACGGCCTGCGCCACCTGCTACTGGTCAGCCGGGCCGGGCAGCAGGCCGACGGCGCCGAGCCGCTGCGGGCCGAACTCGCCGCGCTCGGCGCGCGGGTGACGATCGCCGCGTGCGACGCCGCCCGCCGCGAGGAACTCGCGGCGCTGATCGCCGGCCTCCCGGCCGCCCACCCGCTGGGCGTCGTCGTGCACGCCGCCGGCGTCCTCGACGACGGCACGGTGGAGACCCTCGCCCCCGAACGCCTGGCCGCCGTCCTGCGCCCCAAGGCGGACGCCGCCTGGCACCTGCACGAGCTGACCCGGGAGCAGGACCTCGACGCGTTCGTCCTCTTCTCCTCCGTCACCTCGGTCACCGGCACCGCCGGCCAGGGCGCCTACACGGCCGCGAACGCCTTCCTCGACGCCCTGGCCGGGCACCGCCGCGCGGCCGGGCTGCCGGCGATCTCCCTCGCCTGGGGCCTGTGGGCCGAGGGCAGCGGGATGACCCGCCACCTCGCCGCCGCCGACCTCGCCCGGCTCGCACGCGGCGGCATCGGCCTGCTGTCCACCGAGGACGGGCTCGCACTGTTCGACGCGGCGCTGCGGAGCGACCTGCCGTACGCCGTCACCGCCCGCCTCGACCGCGCGGCCCTGCGCGACCTCGCGGCGGCCGGCACCGTGCCGCCCGTGCTCCGCGGACTGGTCCGCGCCCCGTTGCAGCGCGTGGCCGGGGCGGCGCCGGGCGCCGCGGAGCCCGGCGGCGCCGGGGAGGCGTCCTCCTGGGCGCGCCGACTGGCCGCACTGCCCGAGGACCGCCGCGCCCGCGCCGCACTCGACCTCGTCCGCAGCCAGACCGCGACCGTGCTCGGCCACGGCGAAGCGGACACCATCGACGTCCAACGCGCCTTCCGCGAACTGGGCTTCGACTCGCTCACCGCGCTGGAACTGCGCAACCGGATCAACACGCTCACCGGCCTGCGGCTGCCCGCCACCGTGGTGTTCGACCACCCCAGCGCCACCGCCCTCGCGGCACGGCTGACCAGGGAGGCGGTGGGCGCCCCGGCGGCGGTCGCTCCGACGGCCGCGGCCGTCCCGGTCGACGACGAGCCGATCGTGATCGTCGGCATGGGCTGCCGCTACCCCGGCGGCGTCGCCGGGCCCGAGGACCTGTGGCGCCTCGTCGCGCAGGAGACCGACGCGGTGGGTGGCTTCCCGGCCGACCGGGGCTGGGACGTCGACGCCCTGTACGACCCGGACCCGTCCCGCCCCGGCACGGTGTACACCCGGCACGGCGCCTTCCTGTACGACTCCGGCGACTTCGACGCCGAGTTCTTCGGGATCTCGCCGCGCGAGGCACGCGCGATGGACCCGCAGCAGCGCCTGCTGCTGGAGACCTCCTGGGAAGCGCTGGAGCACGCGGGCATCGACCCCGCCGGGCTGCGCGGCTCCCGGACCGGCGTCTTCACCGGCGTCATGCACCACGACTACGCCTCCCGGCTGCACCGGGCCCCGGACGGCTACGAGGGTCTGCTGCTCGCGGGCAGCGTCGGGAGCGTCGTCTCGGGCCGGGTCGCCTACTCGCTGGGGCTGGAGGGCCCGGCGGTGAGCATCGACACGGCGTGCTCCTCGTCGCTGGTCGCGCTGCACCTGGCGGCGAACGCGCTGCGGACCGGGGAGTGCGACCTCGCGCTCGCGGGCGGGGTGACGGTCATGTCGACGCCGCACGTGTTCGTGGAGTTCGCCCGTCAGCGCGGGCTGGCGGCGGACGGGCGGTGCAAGCCGTTCGCGGCGGCGGCGGACGGGACCGGCTGGGGCGAGGGCGTCGGCCTGCTCGTTGTCGAGCGGCTGTCGGACGCGCGCCGCCACGGGCACCGGGTGCTGGCGGTGCTGCGGGGTTCGGCGGTGAACCAGGACGGCGCGAGCAACGGGCTGACGGCGCCGAACGGGCCGTCGCAGGAGCGGGTGATCCGGCAGGCGCTCGCCGGCGCGGGCCTGACCACGGCGGATGTCGACGTGGTGGAGGCGCACGGCACGGGGACGACGCTGGGTGACCCGATCGAGGCGCAGGCGCTGCTGGCCACCTACGGTCAGGACCGGTCGGCCGAACGGCCGCTGCGGCTGGGCTCGGTGAAGTCGAACATCGGTCACACCCAGGCGGCTGCGGGTGTGGCGGGTGTGATCAAGATGGTGATGGCGCTGCGGCACGGCGTGCTGCCGAAGTCACTGCACGTGGACGCGCCGTCGCCGCATGTGGACTGGTCGGCGGGCGCGGTCGAGTTGCTGGCGGAGGCGGTGGAGTGGCCGGAGACGGGGCGGCCGCGCCGGGCCGGGGTGTCCTCGTTCGGGATCAGCGGCACCAACGCCCATGTGATCATCGAGCAGCCCGCTTCCGTTGACCGTGCGGGTGTTCCGGCGGAGCCGGTGACGGCCGCAGGGACGGGTGCGGTGGTGCCGTGGGCGCTTTCGGCGCGATCGGCTGAGGCCCTGCGCGGGCAGGTGGAGCGGCTGCGTGGCTGGCTGGCCGATCGTCCGGAGGCCGATCCGGTGGCGGTGGCGCGGACGCTCGCCTCGGGGCGGGCGGCGCTGGAGCACCGGGCGGTGGTGTCGGGGCGGGATCTGGCGGAACTCGTCGACCGCCTTGGTGAGGTGGCCGGGGGTGAGTCGGCTGCGGTAACGGGTTCGGGCGCGGTGTTCGTTTTCCCGGGGCAGGGGTCGCAGTGGGCGGGGATGGCGGCCGAACTGCTGCTCTCCAGCGCGGTGTTCGCGGCCTCGGTGGAGGAGTGTGCGGGGGTGATGGATCCGCTGACGGACTGGTCGTTGCTGGAGGTGTTGCGGGACGGTTCGGGTGCGCTGCTGGAGCGGGTGGACGTGGTGCAGCCGGTGCTGTTCGCGGTGATGGTGGGTCTGGCGCGGTGGTGGGAGTCGTGCGGGGTTCGGCCGGCGGCCGTGATCGGCCATTCGCAGGGTGAGATCGCCGCCGCGCATGTGGCGGGGCTGTTGTCCCTGGAGGACGCGGTCCGGGTGGTGGTGCTGCGTTCGCAGGCGCTGCGTGGGGTGACGGGTGGCGGGATGCTGTCCGTCGGTCTGGGCGCGGAGCGGGCGGCCGAACTTGTCGCTGGGGATGAGCGGTTGTCGCTGGCGGCGGTGAACGGGCCGTCGAGCGTGGTGCTGTCCGGGGATGTCGAGGCGCTGACGGCCGTGGTCGAGGGGTGTGAGCGCGAGGGTGTCCGGACGCGGTGGATTCCGGTCGACTACGCCTCGCATTCGGCGTACATGGACGCGGTCCGCGATGAGGTCGTCGAACTGTCGTCCTCGGTTCGGCCGTTGGCTGGCCGAGTGGCGATGTTCTCGACCGTCACGGGCGAAGTGGTGGACGAACCGGAGCAGTTGGCGGGTTCGTACTGGTTCGACAATCTGCGCGGGACCGTCCGGCTGGACGCGGCGGTGCGCGCGGCCCTCGCGGAGGGACACGCGCTGTTCGTGGAGTGCAGTCCGCACCCGGGGCTGGTCGTCCCGGTCGCGGATCAGCTCGAAGAGGTCCCGGGCGCCGTGGTCCTGGAGACCCTGCGCCGCAACGAGGGTGGTCCCGCGCGTCTGGTGACGGCGCTGTCGGCCGCCTTCGTCGCCGGCCTGCCGGTCGACTGGACCACCCTGCTCCCCACCGGTCCCCAGGCCGACCTGCCGACCTACGCCTTCCAGCACCGCCGCTACTGGCTCGACGCCCCGCCCGTCGCGGGCGCCGCGCACGACCTCGGTCTCGTGGCGGCCGGCCACCCGCTGCTGGGCGCCGCCGTCCGCTCGCCGGAGGACGGCGGGATGTCGTTCACCGGCCGGCTGTCCGTGCCCGCCCACCCCTGGCTCGCCGACCACGCCGTGCACGGCACCGTCCTCGTCCCGGGCACCGCCCTTCTCGACCTCGCGGTCTGGGCCGGAGCCGAGGCCGGCTGCCCGGTGGTCGACGAACTCACCCTGCACGAGCCGCTCGTGCTGGCCGAACAGGCCGCAGTGCGGCTGCACGTGGCACTCGCCGCGCCCGACGCGACCGGTGTCCGGGCCCTTGCCGTCCACTCCCGGCCCGAGGGCGCCCCCGAGGACGAGCCCTGGACCCGGCACGCAACCGGCAGCCTCTCCTCCACCCCGCCTCAGGCGGTCGCCGACGACCTCCTCCCGTGGCCGCCCCCGCAGGCCGAGGCCGTCGACACCGACACCCTCTACGAGCGCCTGGCGGAGTTCGGCTACGACTACGGCCCCGCCTTCCAGGGCCTGCGGGCCGCCTGGCGGCACGGCGACGACCTGTTCGCCGAGGTCGAACTCCCGGGCGGATCGGGCGGATCGGGCGGATCGGGCGAACCGGAAGCACCGGACGCGCACGGCCACCACCTGCACCCCGCGCTCCTGGACGCCGCCCTGCACCTCACCGCGCTGGACGCGGTGGAGGCCTCGGGCAGCACCCTGCTGCCCTTCGCCTGGGCGGGGGTGACCAGGGAGCCGACCGCCGAGCCCGTCACCGCCCTGCGGGTGCGGCTGCGCCGCACCGGCGGCGAGTCGGTGTCGCTGCTGGCCACCGACCGCGGCGGCTCGCCCGTGGTACGCGCGGAGTCGCTCGTGCTGCGGCCACTGGCTCCCGGGCGGCTCGCCGGTCCGGCCGCCGCCGACCCGGCCTGGCTGCACCGGGTGGACTGGACGGAGGTGGCCCTGCCCGAGTCCGGGCCCGACCCGCAGCAGCGCTGGACGCTGCTCGGCACGCCCTCTCCGGACCTGCGGGCCCTCCCGGAGCACGGCCTCGCCGCCCACTCCGACCCGGCCGCGGCCGCCGAGGCCGGGACCGACGTCGCCGTCCTGCCCTGCCCGCCGGCGGACGGCACCGGGCCCGAAGCCGTCCGGGCCGCCGTCCACACCGTCCTCGGCGCCCTCCGCGGCTGGCTCGCCGAGGAACGCCTCACCGCCGCCCGGCTGGTGGTCGTCACCCGGGGCGCGATCGCCTCCGACCCCTCCGAGGACGTCCCCGAGCCGGCGCACGCGGCGGTCTGGGGCCTCGTCCGCAGCGCCCAGACCGAGCACCCGGACCGCTTCGTCCTCGTCGACCTCGACCACGACCCGCACCGGGCCGGCCCCCCGCTCCCCGTGGACCTGCTGCGCGCCGTCCTGGCGTCCGGTGAGGCCCAGGCGATCGTCCGGGACGGCACCGTGCTGACCCCGCGGCTGGTCCGCGCCGGCGCCGACCGGGCGCTCGTGCTGCCGGACGGGCCCGCGCACTGGCGCGTCGAGTCCGGCCCGCGGCACACCATCGACGCCCTCGCCGTCGTCGATCACCCGGCCGTGGCCGAACCGCTCGCCGCCGGGCAGGTCAGGGTCGCGGTGCGCGCGGCCGGCGTGAACTTCCGCGACGCGCTGATCGCGCTCGGCATGTACCCCGGCCGCGCGGTCGTCGGCGCCGAGGCGGCGGGCGTCGTGACCGAGGTCGGACCGGGCGTCACCACGCTCGCGCCGGGCGACCGGGTGATGGGCCTGTTCGACGGCGCCTTCGGCCCGCTGGCCGTCACCGACCACCGCCTGCTGGCCCGCCTGCCCGCCGGCTGGTCGTACGCCCGGGCGGCCTCCGTGCCGGTGGTCTTCCTGACCGCGCTGTACGGGCTGCGCGACCTCGGCGGGCTGCGGCCCGGCGAGACCGTCCTCGTCCACGCGGCGGCGGGCGGCGTCGGCATGGCCGCCGTCCAGCTCGCCCGGCACTGGGGCGCCACGGTCCTCGCCACCGCGAGCCCCGCCAAGTGGCCGGTCGTGCGCGGACTCGGCGTGCCCGAGGACCGGATCGCCTCCTCCCGCGACACCGCCTTCGAGCGGCACTTCGCCGAGGCCGCCGGCGGCCGGGGCGTCGACGTCGTCCTGAACTCGCTCGCCGGGGAGTTCGTGGACGCCTCGCTGCGGCTGCTCGCGGACGGCGGCCGGTTCGTCGAGATGGGCAAGACGGACGTGCGCGGACAGGAGGCCGTCGCGGCCGACCGCCCGGACGTCCGCTACCGGGCGTTCGACCTGATCGACGCCGGCCCGGACCGGATCGCCGAACTGTTCGCCGAACTCGTGGCGCTCTTCGAGGCGGGCGCCCTGCGACCGCTGCCCGTCCGCACCTTCGACCTGCGCCACGCCCGCGAGGCGGTGCGCTTCGTCAGCCGCGCCCGGCACATCGGCAAGGTCGCGCTGACCCTGCCCCAGCCGCTCGCCGCCGACGGGACGGTGCTGATCACCGGCGGCACCGGCACCCTCGGCCGCCACCTCGCCCACCACCTGGTCACCCGGCACGGCGTCCGGCACCTGCTGCTGCTCGGCCGGCGCGGCGCGGAGGCCCCCGGCGCGGCCGACCTGGCCGCCGAACTCGTCGAGCGGGGCGCCGAGGTGCGGATCGAGGCCTGCGACGCGGCCGACCGCGAGGCCCTCGCCGGGGTGCTCGCCGCGATCCCCGCCGAGCACCCGCTCACCGCCGTCGTCCACGCGGCCGGCGTGCTCGACGACGGGCTGGTCGACGCGCTGACGCCGGAGCAGGTCGACCGCGTCCTGGACGCCAAGGCCGTGGCCGCCGCCAACCTGCACGACCTCACCCGGGACGCCGGACTGTCCGCCTTCGTGCTGTACTCCTCGGCCGCCGGCGTCCTCGGCACCCCCGGCCAGTCCGCCTACGCCGCGGCCAACGCCTACCTCGACGCCCTCGCGCACCACCGCCGCGCCCGGGGCCTGCCGGCCACCTCCCTGGCCTGGGGCCTGTGGGCCGAGCGCACCGGACTGACCGAACACCTCGCCGCCGCCGACCTGAAGCGGCTCGCCCGCGGCGGGCTGCTGCCCTTCTCGACGCCGCAGGGGCTCGCCCTGTTCGACGCCGCGTGGCAGCGCCCCGAGGCGGCCCTCGTCCCGGCGCGGCTGGACCTCGCCGCGCTGCGCGCCACCACCGGCCCCGTGCCGCCGCTGCTGCGGGCGCTCGCCGGTCCGGCGTCCCCGCGCCGCGCGGCGGCCACCGACGGCGCCCTGCCGTGGGCCCGCCGGCTGGCCGGCGCCTCGGCCGAGGAGCGCGTCGACCTCGCGCTGCGCCTGGTGCGGACGGAGGCGGCCGTGGTGCTCGGCCACGACTCGGCGGAGAGCGTGCGCCCCGAGACGGCCTTCAAGGAGCTCGGCTTCGACTCGCTGACCGGTGTCGAGCTGCGCAACCGGCTCAACGGCGCCACGGGTCTGCGGCTGCCGTCCACCCTGGTCTTCGACCACCCGACCCCGGCCCGGCTCGCGGGCTTCCTCGCCGCGGCCGCCCAGGGCGGCACCGTGTCCGCCGGGGCGCCGCCCGCCGCGAGCACGGCGGTCCGCGCCGACGAGCCGGTGGCGATCGTCGGCATGGGCTGCCGCTTCCCGGGCGGTGTCGCCTCGCCGGAGGACCTCTGGGAGCTGGTCGCCGCAGGCGGCGACGCGATCGGGGACTTCCCGGGCGATCGCGGCTGGGACGTGGCCGGGCTCTTCGACCCCGACCCGGAGGCGTCCGGGAAGAGCTACGTCCGCCGCGGTGGATTCCTGTCGGGCGTGGCCGAGTTCGACGCCGAGTTCTTCGGGATCTCGCCGCGCGAGGCGCTGGCGATGGACCCGCAGCAGCGCCTGCTGCTGGAGACGGCGTGGGAGACCTTCGAGCGGGCCGGCATCGACCCGCGCTCGCTGCGCGGCAGCCGGACCGGCGTCTTCGCCGGAATGGCCGGGCACGACTACGCGACGGGCGGGATGCCCTCCAGCGTCGAAGGGCACGTGCTCACCGGCAACGCCACGAGCGTCGCCTCGGGCCGCGTCGCCTACACGTTCGGGCTGGAGGGCCCGGCGCTGACGGTGGACACCGCGTGCTCGTCCTCGCTGGTGGCGCTGCACCTGGCGGCGAACGCGCTGCGGTCCGGGGAGTGCGACCTCGCCCTCGCCGGCGGGGTGACGGCGATGTCCACCCCGGACTTCTTCGTGGAGTTCTCCCGCCAGCGCGGCCTGGCACCGGACGGGCGGAGCAAGGCCTTCGCCGCGTCGGCCGACGGCATGGGCGCGGCGGAGGGCGTGGGCCTGCTGCTGGTGGAGCGCCTGTCGGACGCGGTGCGCCACGGGCACCGGGTGCTGGCGGTGGTGCGCGGTTCGGCGGTGAACCAGGACGGCGCGTCCAACGGTCTGACGGCGCCGAACGGTCCGTCGCAGGAGCGGGTGATCCGGGCGGCGCTGGCGAGCGGGGGGCTGGCTGCGGCGGATGTCGACGTGGTGGAGGCGCACGGGACGGGTACCCCGCTGGGCGACCCGATCGAGGCGCAGGCGCTCCAGGCGACGTACGGGCGTGAGCGGGCCGGTGAGCCGCTGTGGCTCGGTTCCGTGAAGTCGAACATCGGTCACACCCAGGCGGCTGCGGGTGTGGCGGGTGTGATCAAGATGGTGATGGCGCTGCGGCACGGCGTGCTGCCGAGGACGCTGCACGTCGACGCGCCCTCGTCGCACGTGGACTGGTCGGCGGGCGCGGTCGAGCTGCTGACGGGCGAGGTGCCGTGGCCGACGGGCGGGGAGCGGGTCCGCCGGGCCGGGGTGTCCTCCTTCGGGATCAGTGGCACCAATGCGCACGTGATCCTGGAGGAGGCCCCGGCCGACGCGGGGACCGAGGCGCCGGCGGATGTCGATGGGGTCGTGCCGTGGGTGCTGTCGGCGGGGTCCGAGGCGGCGCTGCGCGGGCAGGTGGAGCGGCTGCGTGGTTGGCTGGCCGATCGTCCGGAGGCCGATCCGGTGGCGGTGGCGCGGACGCTCGCCTCGGGGCGGGCGGCGCTGGAGCACCGGGCGGTGGTGTCGGGGCGGGATCTGGCGGAACTCGTGGACCGGCTTGGTGAGGTGGCCGGGGGTGAGTCGGCTGCGGTGTCGGGTTCGGGTGCGGTGTTCGTGTTCCCGGGTCAGGGGTCGCAGTGGGCGGGGATGGCCGCCGAACTCCTCGACGCGTCACCGGTGTTCGCGGCCTCGGTGGAGGAGTGTGCGGGGGTGATGGATCCGCTGACGGACTGGTCGTTGCTGGAGGTGCTGCGCGACGGTTCGGGTGCGCTGCTGGAGCGGGTGGACGTGGTGCAGCCGGTGCTGTTCGCGGTGATGGTGGGTCTGGCGCGGTGGTGGGAGTCGTGCGGGGTTCGGCCGGCGGCCGTGATCGGGCACTCGCAGGGCGAGATCGCCGCCGCGCATGTGGCCGGGTTGCTGTCCTTGGAGGACGCCGTCCGGGTGGTGGTACTGCGCAGCCGGGCCCTGAGGGGCGTGACGGGTGGCGGGATGCTGTCCGTCGGCCTGGGCGCGGAGCGGGCGGCCGAACTGGTGGCGGGGGACGAGCGGTTGTCGCTGGCGGCGGTCAATGGCCCGTCGAGCGTGGTGCTCTCCGGGGACACCGGGGCGCTGGCCGCCGTGGTCGAGGGGTGTGAGCGCGAGGGTGTCCGGGCCCGCTGGATTCCGGTCGACTACGCCTCGCACTCGGCGTACATGGACGCGGTCCGCGATGAGGTCGTCGAATTGTCCTCCTCCGTGCGGCCGTTGGCGGGCCGGGTGGCGATGTTCTCGACCGTCACGGGCGAAGTGGTGGACGAGCCGGAGCAGTTGGCGGGTTCGTACTGGTTCGACAATCTGCGCGGGACCGTTCGGCTGGACGCGGCGGTGCGCGCGGCCCTCGCGGAGGGACACGCGCTGTTCGTGGAGTGCAGTCCGCACCCGGGGCTGGTCGTCCCGGTCGCGGATCAGCTCGAAGAGGTCCCGGGCGCCGTGGTCCTGGAGACCCTGCGCCGCAACGAGGGTGGTCCCGCGCGTCTGGTGACGGCGCTGTCGGCCGCCTTCGTCGCCGGCCTGCCCGTCGACTGGACCACCCTGCTCCCCGCCGGTCCCCAGGCCGACCTGCCGACCTACCCGTTCCAGCGCGAGCGCTACTGGGTGACGGCTGCCGACGCGGGATCCTCGGGGGCCGGTCGCGGCCAACTCGCCGTCGACCACCCGGTGCTGGGCGCCGCCGTCGAACTGGCCGACGGCTCCGGGACGGTCCTGACCGGACGGCTCTCCACCGTCACCCACCCGTGGCTCGCCGACCACGCCGTGCTCGGCACGGTCATCGTCCCCGGCACGCTGTTCGTGGAACTCGCCCTGTGGGCCGGAGACCGGGTCGGTCACGGCGAGATCGAGGAACTCACGCTACCCGCACCGCTGGTGCTGCCCGAGACGGGCGGCGTCCAGCTCCAGGTCTCCGTCGGCGCGCCGGACGGGTCCGGCGCCCGGGCGGTCGGCATCCACTCCCGGCCCGAGCACGCACCCGCCGACCAGCCCTGGACCCGGCACGCCACCGGCCTGCTGGTCGTCCCCGCCGAGGGGGCCGACGCCGTCGCGCCGGACCTCACGGCCTGGCCGCCGCCGGGGGCCGCACCCGTCGCGACCGAGGGCGCGTACGAGCGGCTGGGCGCCGCCGGCTTCGACTACGGCCCGGTGTTCCAGGGCCTGCGGGCCGCCTGGCGGCGCGGCGACGAGATCTTCGCCGAGGTCGAACTCCCCGTGGAGGCCGACGCGGAGACCGACCGCTTCGCGCTGCACCCCGCCCTGCTGGACGCCGCCCTCCCCGCGCGGGCGGCGGCCCGCGAGCAGGCCGGGCCGGCCGGGCCCGCCGGCCCGGCGGCCGGGGCGCGGGTGGCCTTCGCCTGGCGCGGCGTCCGGTCGGCCGCCGGGCCGAGGCCCGCCGCGGGCGCCTCCCGCCTGCGCGTCCGGCTGTCGCCCACCGGGGCGGACGCGGTGTCGCTGGACCTGGCGGACGACGCGGGGGCGGGCGTCGCGTCGGTGGCGGCGCTCACCGTTCGCCCCGTCACGGCGGAGCAGCTGCGCCCGGCCGGTCCGTCGCACCGCGACGCGCTGTTCCGGGTGGAGTGGCGGGCGGCCGAGCCCGACTCCGGGACGGTGCCGCCGTGGGCCCTGCTCGGCCCGGTCGGAGGTGCGGACGCGCCCGGGTCGGCCGCCCGCCTGGCCGGGGAACACCGCCCGGCCGCCCGGTTCGAGGACCTCGCCGCGGTCGTCGCGGCCGACGAGGCCGTGCCCGCCACGGTCGTGCTGCACGTCCCGGTGGCGCCCGAGGCCGGGGAGGACGTCCCCGCCCGGACCCGCAGGCTGCTGGGCTCGGTGCTCGGCCTGCTCCAGGACTGGTTGGCGCGGGACCGCTTCGACGGTGCCCGCCTGGTCGTCGTGACGACGGGTGCGCTCGCCGCCCGTGCGGACGAGCCGGTCGCCGATGTCGCGGCCGCCGCCGTCTGGGGCCTGGTGCGCTCGGCGCAGTCGGAGCACCCCGGCCGCTTCACCCTGCTCGACCTCGACGGCGACGAGGCCTCGCTCGCCCGGTGGCCGCTTGCACTGGCCGCCCCGGAGCCGCAACTGGCCCTCCGCGAGGGGACGTTGCTCGTGCCGCGGCTGGTCCGCGCGACCCCGCCGCCGGCCGCCGACGGCGGGCTCGACCCGGAGGGCACCGTCCTGGTCACCGGCGCCACCGGCGGCCTGGGCGCGCTCGTCGCACGGCACCTGGTGACCGGCCACGGCGTACGCCGGCTGCTGCTGCTGTCCCGCCGTGGCACCGCCGCGCCGGACGCCGCCGCACTCCTCGCCGACCTCGCCGGGCTGGGCGCCGAGGCCACCCTGCTGGCCTGTGACCTCGCCGACCGCGACGCCCTGGCCGCCGCGCTGGCCCGGGTGCCCGACGAGCACCCGCTGACCGGCGTGGTCCACACCGCGGGCATCGTCGACGACGGACTGGTGGAGACCCTGACGGCCGGTCACCTGGACCGCTCGCTGCGCCCGAAGGCCGACGGGGCGTATCACCTGCACGAACTCACCCGGGACGCCAAGCTCGCCGCCTTCGTGCTCTTCTCCTCCGGTGCGACCACCTTCGGCGGCCCGGGCCAGGGCAACTACGCGGCCGCCAACGCCTTCCTGGACGGCCTGGCGCAGCACCGCCGGGCGCTCGGCCTGCCGGCGATCTCCCTCGCCTGGGGCCTGTGGGCCGGCACCCAGGGCATGGGCGGGCGGCTGAGCGAGGCCGACCTCGCCCGGTGGGCGCGGACCGGCGCGGTCGCGATGCCGGCCGAGGAGGCGCTGAGCCTGTTCGACCTCGCGCTCGCCGAACCCGGCGCGACCCTCGTGCCCGCGCACCTGGACCTCCGGGCCGTCCGCGCCCGTGCGGCGGACGCACCCGCGCTGTTCGGCGACCTGCTGGGCGCGGCGGCCCGCCGCCGCGACCGGCAGCCCGGTGCGGCCCCGCTGGCCGCCCGGATCGCCGCCATGGCGGCCGCCGACCGCGAGCGGGCGCTGCTGGAGATCGTCCGGACCGAGGCCGCGGGCGCGCTGGGCCACCGGTCGGCCGAAGCGGTGCACGCGACCCGGGCCTTCAAGGAGCTCGGCTTCGACTCGCTGACCGGTGTCGAGCTGCGCAACCGCCTGAACGGCGCCACGGGTCTGCGGCTGCCGTCCACCCTGGTCTTCGACCACCCGACCCCGGCCCGGCTCGCCGGCCACCTGCTGGAACGGCTGACCGGCGCCGCCGGACCGGACGAGTCGGCGGCGGTCCCCGCGCCCACCTCGGCCGCCGGCGCGGGCACCGACGGTGATCCGGTCGTGATCGTCGGCATGGGCTGCCGCTTCCCGGGCGGTGTCGCCTCGCCCGAGGACCTCTGGGAGCTGGTCACCACCGGTGGCGACGCGATCGGGGCCTTCCCGGGCGATCGCGGCTGGGACGTGGCCGGGCTCTTCGACCCCGACCCGGAGGCGTCCGGGAAGAGCTACGTCCGCCGCGGTGGATTCCTGTCGGGCGTGGCCGAGTTCGACGCCGAGTTCTTCGGGATCTCGCCGCGCGAGGCGCTGGCGATGGACCCGCAGCAGCGCCTGCTGCTGGAGGCCTCCTGGGAGGCGGTGGAACGGGCCGGCATCGACCCCGGCTCGCTGCGCGGCAGCCGGACCGGGATCTTCGCCGGCGTCATCGACAACGACTACGGCTCGCGCCTCGACCGCGTCCCGGAGGAGGTCGAGGGCTACGTCGGCTACGGCAGCGCGAGCAGCATCGCCTCCGGCCGGGTCGCCTACTCGCTGGGGCTGGAGGGCCCGGCGGTGAGCATCGACACCGCGTGCTCGTCGTCGCTGGTCGCGCTGCACCTGGCGGCGGGCGCGCTGCGCTCGGGGGAGTGCGACCTCGCGCTCGCGGGCGGAGTGACGGTCATGTCGACGCCCGAGTTCTTCGTCGAGTTCTCGCGGCAGCGCGGACTGTCCTCGGACGGCCGCTGCAAGGCGTTCTCGGAGGCGGCCGACGGCATGGGCGCCGGCGAGGGCGTCGGCCTGGTCCTGCTGGAGCGCCTCTCGGACGCGCGCCGCCACGGGCACCGGGTGCTGGCGGTGGTGCGGGGCAGCGCGGTGAACCAGGACGGCGCGTCCAACGGGCTGTCCGCACCCAACGGGCCCGCCCAGCAGCGCGTGATCCGGCAGGCGCTCGCCAACGCGGGCCTGACCACGGCGGACGTCGACGTGGTGGAGGCGCACGGCACGGGCACGACGCTGGGCGACCCGATCGAGGCGCAGGCGCTGCTGGCGACGTACGGGCAGGGCCGTCCCGAGGAGCGGCCGCTTCGGCTCGGTTCGGTGAAGTCGAACATCGGCCATGCCCAGGCGGCGGCGGGTGTGGCGGGTGTGATCAAGATGGTGCTGGCGCTGCGCCACGGCCTGCTGCCGAGGACGCTGCACGTGGACGCGCCCTCGTCGCACGTGGACTGGTCGGAGGGCGCGGTCGAGCTGCTGACGGAGGCGGCGGAGTGGCCGGAGACCGGTCGGCCGCGCCGGGCCGGGGTGTCCTCGTTCGGGATCAGCGGCACCAATGCGCATGTGGTGCTGGAGGAGGCGTCGGAGGCGGAGGTTCCGGCGGCGGTCGAGCCGATCGGCGGGGTGGTGCCGTGGGTGGTGTCGGCTCGGTCGGGTGCGGCGCTGCGGGAGCAGGTGGAGCGGTTGCGGGAGTGGGCGGTGGCGCATCCC
>NZ_JBEPAM010000013.1:0-175219 GCF_040298605.1 Kitasatospora sp. NPDC001527
AGGTGGGCGGCGGGGGCGACGGCCCGCAGGCCGGCGAGGGTCTGCGCGCCGCCCCCGGCCCCCCGCCCGCTCCCCGTGCGCCTGCTGTGCGCCCGCGAGTCTGTGGAAGGCTACCCGGGCCCCTGTCACTTCCCTTGCCCAACAGGCGAGTTGAGGAGCCAGCATGCCGCATGGACACGGCCCGCACGACGACCGGCAGCCCGGACACAGCGATCCCTCCCTCTACCGCACGCCCGCCGAGGCGATCGCCGCGCCGCCGGAGAAGCTCGCCTACGTGGCGGGCTTCGACCGCTCGGCGCAGCGGCCGGACGCGCTGATCACCGTCGACACCGACCCGGCGTCGGCGAGCTACGGGCGCGTGCTCAACTTCACCGACATGCCCGGGGTGGGCGACGAGCTGCACCACTTCGGCTGGAACGCCTGCTCCAGCGCGCTCGCGCACGCCGGCCACCACGACGCCGAGCGGCGCTACCTGCTGCTGCCGGGCCTGCGCTCCTCGCAGCTGCACGTCCTGGACACCCGACCGGACCCGGTCCGGCCGCGGCTGGTGAAGACGGTGGCGGCGGAGGAGCTGGCGGCCCGAGCCGGGTACTCGCGCCCGCACACCCTGCACTGCGGGCCGGACGGCGTCTTCCTGTCCTGCCTGGGCGCGGCCGCCGGAGGCGACGGCCCCGGCGGGGTCGCCCTGCTCGACCACACCACCTTCGACGTGCTGCGCCCCTGGGAGACCGAGCGCGGCCCGCAGCACTTCTCCTACGACGTGTGGTGGCACCTGGGCACCAACGTGGGCGTCACCAGCGAGTGGGGCACCCCGTGGATGGTCGAGGACGGCGTGGTGCCGGAGCTGCTGCTGGGCCGCAAGTACGGGCACGCGCTGCACTTCTGGGAGCTGGACTCGGGGCGGCACCTGCAGCGGATCGACCTGGGCGACCAGTACCAGATGGTGCTGGAGCTGCGCCCGGCCCACGACCCGCAGGCCGAGTGGGGGTTCGCCGGGGTGGTCACCAACGTGGAGGACCTCTCGGCCTCGGTCTGGCTCTGGTACCGGGACGGCGAGGCGTTCACCGCGCGCAAGGTGATCGAGATCCCCGCCGAGCCGGCGAAGGCCGAGGACCTGCCGCCCGTCCTGCAGCCGTTCGGCGCGGTGCCGCCGCTGGTCACCGACATCAACCTGTCGGTGGACGACCGCTGGCTGTACGTCTCCGCCTGGGGCACCGGCGAGCTGCTGCAGTACGACGTGGCGGACCCGTTCCACCCCCGCCTCACCGGATCCGTGCGGCTCGGCGGGGTGACGGCGCGCACCCCGCACCCGGCCGAGCCGGACCGCCCGTTGAGCGGTGCCCCGCAGATGGTCGAGATCAGCCGGGACGGGCGGCGGCTCTACCTCACCAACTCGCTGTACGGGGCGTGGGACGACCAGTTCTACCCGGACGGCGTCGAGCCGTGGATCGTCAAGCTGGACGCCGACCCGGAGCTGGGCGGGCTCACCGTGGACCCGCGGTTCTTCCCGCACGGTGAGGACTTCCGGGGGCTGCGGGTGCACCAGACGCACCTGGCGGGCGGGGACGCCTCCTCGGACTCGTACTGCTACCGGTAGGCGTACTGCTGCCGGTGGGCGTACTGCCACCGGTGGCGGGGGCGGGCGGACCGGGGCTCAGAGGCGGCTGAGCACCGGGTCGTGGTGGATCCGGGTGGACGGCAGACCGGAGGCGGCCAGCCGGGTGCGGACCTCGTCGACCAGGCCCGCCGGGCCGCTGACGCAGGCCAGGTGCTCGGACCAGTCACCGGCCCGGCTGACCGCCTCGGCCAGCCGCCCGCCCGGGCCCGCCGGACCGTCGGCGGTGTCGTCCGCGACCGGGATCAGCTCCAACCAGGGCTTGCGCCCGCCGAGTTCGGTGAGGGCCGGCCAGTCGTAGAGGTCGGCCCGGGCGCGGGCGCCGACGAACAGGTGGACCCGGCGACCGCGCGCGGGGTGCTCCACCAGCTGCTCGACGATCGCCTTCATCGGGGCGAGCCCGGTACCGCCGGCCACCAGCAGGAGGTCCCGGGTGTCGTCCTCGGGCATCAGCGTGCCGCGCGGCGGGCCGAGCCGCAGCCGCTCGCCGACGGCGGTGTGCTCGACCAGCGCCTCGCTCACCCCGCCCGGCCCGGTGCGGCGGACGTGGAACTCCAGCTCGTTGTCGGCGCGCGGCGCGCAGCCCATCGAGTACTGCCGCCAGGTGTGCGGCAGCATCGGGTGCTCGACGGTGCCGTACTGCCCGGCCCGGTACGGGTACGGCTCGCCGGTGCGCACCCGGAGCACGGCGAGGTCGGCGCGGCGGCGCTCGTGGCCGACGACGGTGGCGTGCCAGTACGGGGGTTCGGTGAGCGCCGACTCCGCGCCCGCCACCATGGAGCGGACGGCGAAGCGCAGCATCCGCACCCAGGCGGCCTCCAGTTCGTCGGTCCAGTGCGCGCCCGCCCGGAGCCGCAGCGCCTGGCAGAGCGCCTCCTCGAAGGCCTCGTAGTGGACCGGGCGCACGCCCAGCTTGCGGTGGTCGCGGCCGAGCTGGCCGAGCGTGGCGGCGAGCCGGTCGGGCCGGTGCAGGTGCTCGATCAGGTAGTCGAACATCCGCTCCAGGTGGACCTGCTGGAACTCCATGGACTCCGGGAACAGCCCGCGCAGGAAGGGGCGGCGGCGGAACATGAACGCGTAGAGGTGGTCGATCAGGTCGGCGAACGGGGTGACCAGGCCGAGACCGCCGAGGATCAGCCGCTGGTCGGCGGCGGCGTCGTGGTCCCGGGCGTAGGCCTCGTGCGCGGCCGGGGCGTCGTGCGTGCCGCTCGTGCCCGTGGCGCCGTGGGCGCCGTACGCACCGTGGGCGCCGTAGGCCTTCGCGGACGGCTGGGCGCCGGGGCGGGGGCCGGGAGCGCCGCCCGGGAGCGCGGGCGCTGCGGCGAAGGACGGCGCCGGCGCCAGGATCTGCCGACGCAGCCGCATGGCGTGGTGGCGCGCGATCAGCCGGTCGTACTCGGTGGTGCCGCTGGGGGTGTCCGTGTCCATGATCCGCAGCCTAACCAGCTGTCAGCAACCTTCTGGACGACGGCTGTTCACCGTCCGGACGGCCTCCGGGCCGATTTCGGGCAGGGGGTGGCCCGGATCGGCGACAGGTCCAGTAAACGGCCGCTCGCGGGATCCGGACAGGGCCGGTGGTCCCGGGTCCACCGGGACCACCGGACCGGGTGGGGCCCCGGGAAGAGGACTACCGACCTGTCGACGGACCGGGTCCGGGCTCCGGCGCGGATGCGGGTGCGGGTGCGGGTGCGGGCGCGGGTGTGGGTGCGGGTGTCCGCCCCTGTGCCGGGCCGGGTCGCTGCTCGGTGGCCGTCCAGCTGGCGAGCAGGCGCAGGCACTCGGCCGAGGCGGAGCCCGGATCCGCGTGGTAGGCGACCAGCACCTGGTCCGGGTCCCCCGCAGGGCGGAAGGTCTCGTAGCGCAGGGTCAGCGGGCCGACCACCGGGTGGTGCAGCTCCTTGAGGCCGTGGCCCTTGTCCCGGACGTCGTGCGCGGCCCACAGCCGGCGGAAGTCCTCGCTCTTCACGGACAGCTCGCCGATCAGCGAGGCGAGCCGGGGGTCGTCCGGGTCGCGGCCCGCGTCGAAGCGGAGCATCCCCACCAGGTCGGTCGCCTTGCCCTCCCAGTCCACGTACAGCTCACGGGCGGCCGGGTCCAGGAAGACCAGCCAGGCCAGGTTCCGCTGCTCCGGCGCGAGCGCGGAGACATCGCCGATCAGGGCGTTGCCGAGCCGGTTCCAGGCGATCACGTCGAGCCGCCGCCCGAGCACGTACGCCGGGACGCCCTCCATCGCGTCCAGCAGTTGCTGCAGTTCGGGCCGCACCTGCTGCGGACGCCGCGTGCGGGCCCGCCCCGCGCCCCGGCGGAGCGGCTGGGTGATCCGGCGCAGGTGGTCGCGCTCGGCGGAGTCCAGGCGCAGGGCGCGGGCGATCGCGTCGAGGACGGCCGTCGAGACGTTCTCGCCGTGCCCCTGCTCCAGCCGCACGTAGTAGGCCGTGCTCACACCGGCCAGCTGGGCCAGCTCCTCGCGGCGCAGCCCGGGCACCCGACGTCGGCCGCCGTATTCGGGCAGCCCGACGTCGGCGGGCCGCAGCCGCGCCCGGCGGGACCGCAGGAATTCGCTGAGCTCGGTGCGCTGGTCCATGCCAGCAGTATGGGCCCGAGTCCGGGGAGGCGGCGGTGCGGAGGGTGATACTGCCGATGGTAGGAACGGGGAACCTACGACGATCACTGGTCTGGCCGGGCGTGAACGGCGCGCCGAGCCTTGAGGCATGACGAACACGACGATCACCGACGCGATCACCGGCACGATCACCGACGCTGACGCCGAGGCCGCTACCGACGTCGACGCCGAGGTCGGCACCGAGAGCGCGGCCGGCGTCTCGACCGCCGGGGCCGGGCGGACCGAGGCCTACGCCGCCCCGGCCCCCGGGGCGCCGCTGGAGCGGACCACCGTGCCGCGCCGGGCGCTCGGCGCCCACGACATCCTCATCGACGTCCGCTACGCGGGCATCTGCCACTCGGACATCCACCAGGTCGGCGAGGAGTGGGGCCCGGGGATCTTCCCGATGGTCCCGGGCCACGAGATCGCCGGGGTGGTCGCGGCGGTCGGCGCCGGGGTCTCCCGCTGGTCGGTCGGCGACCGGGTCGGCGTCGGCTGCTTCGTCGACTCCTGCAGGGAGTGCGACAACTGCCGCGCCGGGCTGCAGCAGTACTGCACGGGCGAGGGCGGCACCGTCTTCACCTACAACGCCCTCGGGCGGGACGGCGCCCCGACGTACGGCGGGTACGCCCGCCAGCTGGTGGTCGACGAGCAGTACGCCCTGCGCATCCCCGACGCGCTGCCGCTGGACACCGCCGCGCCGCTGCTCTGCGCGGGCATCACGCTGTACTCCCCGCTCACCCACTGGGGCGCCGGGCCCGGCCGCAAGGTCGCCGTGGTCGGCCTCGGTGGCCTCGGCCACCTCGGGGTGAAGATCGCCCGGACCAAGGGGGCCGAGGTCACCGTGCTCAGCCAGTCGCTGCGCAAGCGCGAGGACGGACTGCGGCTCGGCGCCCACGACTACCGGGCCACCTCCGACCCGGCGACGTTCACGGAGCTGGCGGGCCGCTTCGACCTCGTGGTCAACACCGTCTCGGCCGATCTGGACCTGAGCGCCTACCTCGGACTGCTGCGGACCGACGGCACGCTGGTCCAGCTCGGAGCGCCGGAGAAGCCGGTCGGCGTGGGCGCGCACGCGCTTCTCACCGGGCGCCGGTCGATCGCGGGCTCGATGATCGGCGGGCTGCCGGAGACCCAGGAGATGCTGGACTTCTGCGCCGAGCACGGCATCGGCGCGGAGATCGAACTGATCCGGGCCGACCGGATCAACGAGGCGTACGAGCGCGTGCTGCGCAGCGATGTGCACTACCGCTTCGTCATCGACGCGACGACCATCTGACGCGGGGCCGTCCGGTCCGGACGGGCCCGTCCGGACCGGCCTGGTCCAGCCCGGCCCGGCCTGACAGCGCGCGTACGGCGCCCCGTCCCCGGTGCTCTCCCATCGCCGGGGGCGGGGCGCCGGTCCTGGGCCGGCCGTCGGCGGGAGTCGGGCGTCGGCCGTCGGCCGTCGGCCGTCGGGCGAGTCGCTCGCCGACGGGGGGTGCTCGCCGACGGGGGCGGTCGCGGCCGTGCCGGACGCGGGGTCTGCGTCGGGCGCCGGCCGTGACCGCCTCAGACGCCGGCCGGTCCGGCGGCCTTCCGGCGGGCCTGGCCCCGGCGCAGCAGGCGGCGGCGCGGGGGCTGGTCCGGTATCCAGCCGAAGGTGAGGCAGCTGCCGATCACGCCGAACAGCATGCCGATCAGGAAGCCGCCCAGGTTGGAGGTGAGCCAACTGCCCAGCGACGCCAGCACGGCGACGATCGAATAGAACAGCCGCTGGGCCGGGTTGAACAGGATCAGCAGGCCGCAGACCACCATGACCGTCGGGACGAGGTAGCCGGACAGCCCCTGGAGCCCGATGTGCAGGACGACGGGCAGCGGGGCGCGCAGGGTGAAGAGGATCTCCGCGCCGCCGAACAGGACCAGCACTCCGCCCCAGAACGGCCGCCGTCCCCGCCAGCCGCGCCAGGCCGGGCGGGCCCGGGCGGCGGTGAGCGCTCCGGCCCGGGCGGCCTGCGGCTCCGGCACCGGCGCGGCCTCGTTCACCGGCTCGGACCCGGTGGCCGGCGCGGGTTCGGAGGCCACCTGCACGGGCGCGGGGGCCGGCTCTGGCGCCGGGGCCGGCACGGGCGCCGGCTCGGGCTCGGCCACCGTCAGCAGCCCTCGGAGCTGAAGCTCAGCCGCAGGTTGGGCAGTTTGAAGGCGCCGGCCGTGGTGGCGTAGTTGTGCTGCCGCAGGTTGCGGATCTGAACGGTGTCGGCCTGTTGCCCGAAGACTCCGGGCAGGCCCTTGACGCCGGCCTTGGTGAACGTGCTCGCGTCGCCGCCGATCTCGATGTTCTTGAACTCGGCGTCGCCGGAGAGCAGGTCGGAGTCGGTGGTGAGGTCGGTGGCGGTCACGGGCGTCCCGGCGTCACCGGCCTTGATCAGTAGGTTGATGCCGCCGAGTTCGACGCTCTGGCAGAGCTTGGTGAGCGAGGCCTCCTTGATCGCGGAGACCGCGACCAGCACCTGCCCGCCGGTGTCCCCGGCGTTGGGGCTGTCCTCGATCATGTGGTCCAGGCTGCCGAACTGTTCGAAGCCGACGCCGTCCAGGCTGTCGGCGGTGACGGTGAACGGCATGCCGGAGATCGCGAACTGGGCGGCGAGCACGCCCTGCGCGGTCAGGGTCATCAGCACGGCGCCGGCGGCGACGGCGGGAACGGCCATCAACGCGGTGCGCTTCAGCCGGACCCGGCCTCTGCGCTGCACGGGCGTCTCCGCGGTGTCGGCGGTGCTCTCGGTGTGGGCGGCGTCCTCGGACGTGGCCATGTGCGCTCCCTCGGGTGATGGGGACGGGCAGTCACTGGCACGTTGTCCTGGCGCGGACAGCGTTCTGCGGCACGGCCGGGAGGGACCGCCCCTCGGCAGCGGGGCGGGCCGGTCGGCCGCAGTGGGTAACTGGGAAGCTACTGCCCAGTATTGAAGCGGGTCAATACGGGCGCACGAAGGATCATCGTCCGCTCCCGGCGGGTTCGCCCCACGGCGTCGGGTCCAGCGACAGACGGCGCGCCGCCTCGGCCGGACCCAGGAAAGGAGCCAGGCAGAAGAGGCTCAAGGTCGGCAGGAGATCAGGGAGTTCGGCGGTGCGGTCGTTGTCGATGCAACGCTGGAGGGTGCAGTAGACGCCGCCGACCACGGCGTCCACCATCGCCTCCGCCTTCACCCCGCCGGGGAGTTCGGGCACCTCGGCGAAGAACGCCCGGAAGCGGGTGAGGAGTTGTTCGCGCTCGCGGCGCCCTGCCGGACCGACCGCGTCCAGCTCGATGACCGCCATGGTCGCGAAGGCCGGCACCCCGGCCAGCAGACCGAGCATCGCCCGCAGCGCCTCGCGGATCCCGGTGCACCAGTCCGGCGCCGCCGCGAACGCGGCCGCCATCCGGCGGATCACCACCCCGGTGCCGTGCCGGTGGGCGGCGAGGAAGGCGTCCTCCTTGCCGGTGAACAGCTCGTAGAAGACCGGCCTGGTCACCCCGGCCGCACGGCAGATGTCACTCACCGTGGCGCGCTGGTAGCCGTGCTGCGCCACGGTGAGCACCAGGCCGTCGAGCAGGCGCTCGCGCTGGGTCGCGGCGACCACCCCCGGCGGCAGCCGGCTCGGGCCGCGCTTGATCGACCGGGCGGGGTCGCGCCCGGTGCGGGCGCCGGGCAGCAGGACGGTTTCGGCGTGCCGACGGGTTTCCGGGTTCATCGCCAACTCCTGTGTTTCTTCTTGACATTGACGTGACATCCGGTTTACAACACTGGCGGGTTTCCAATCTGCGGCGGACGCCGCCGGAAGCCCGCACGCGTTCCGACTGCTCAGTATGGCGAACGCATGCCCGGCGGTGGCAGCCGCCGACGTGCACCCTGCACCGCGGGTACCCTCGTGCCCCACCCTTGCTCCACCTCCGCTCCATCCCGCCGTACTCAGCCGTACCCGACCGCCTCCGGCCCGGCCGGCCGTGCGCGGTCGGTCCGGGCCGTGCCGTACCCGCCGCACAGCGTCGTGCCGCCGGTACCGCCGCCCGTACGGGCGGGCCCGTGGCGCCGGGCCCGCCGAGTCGCCGTCCGCGGTGCCCGTTCCGCTTCATCCCGTCGTGGTCACCCCGCGGCCGACGCCGCCGCGCGCACCCCCACCCCGACCGCGCGGGCTCCCCCACCCGACTCGCCCGGAGAGGCACACCCTCATGCGCATCCGCCGTACCCTCGGAACCGCGGCCCTCGCCGCCGCCGCGGTCCTGGCCGCCGGCACCGTCGCCCCCGCCCAGGCCGCCGCCCCCGCCGCCAACGCCGTCGCCGTGCTCACCCACACCTCGCTCGCCGGCCCGAACGTCTCCGTCGGTGACGTGCTCGTCGCCAACCTGGTGGCCGGTACCACCGCCAACTTCTACTCCAGCGCCACCGGAACGACCGGCATCAAGTGCGCCACCTCCGCGTTCTCCGCGACCGTCCTGACCAACCCGGCCGCCCCGGGGGTCGCCACCGAGTCGCTCAACACCCAGTCCTTCGGCTCCTGCACCGCCAACGTCATCGGCGTGACCGGCGTGCAGAGCATCACCGTCAACAACCTCCCGTACACCAACTCGGTCAGCGACGCCCCGGGCAACCCGGTCTCGCTCGACCCGACCTCGGCCGGACCGGTGCAGACCACCGTCGTGCTGAAGACCATCCTCGGCACCATCACCTGCGTCTACCGCGCCGCCGGCGGTCTGGCCGGCACGACCAACAACGTCGGCCAGACCATCGGCTTCAACGCCCAGGCGCTGCCGAAGTTCTCCGGTCCGAGCACCTGCTTCCCGGTCGGCTACTTCAGCGCCACCTACGGCCCGGTCCGGGACAGCTCGGTGGCCGGGAGCCCGGTCGTCTACGTCAACTGACGCCCCCGCGGCGCGGTTGAGTTGGCCCGGCCGGCGGTCCCCGACCGCCGGCCGGGCATGGCCGTGCCGTGCCGTGCCCCGTCCTGCCGTGCCCCTCCGCGCCCGGGACAGCGAAGTGACCCACCGGTAGGGTGCTGGCAACAGGCACCGGACGACGGGGATGTGGGGCACGCATGGGCGGCGAGGGCACGCAGTTCTTCGAGTCGGTGGCCGACACGGCCGCCCGGCTGGCCGAGGCCGGCTACCTGGCCTCCACCGACGTGGCGACCACCGTCTTCCTCGCCGACCGGCTCGGCAAACCGCTGCTCGTCGAGGGGCCGGCCGGCGTCGGCAAGACCGAACTGGCCAAGGCCGTCGCCGCCACCGGCCGCGCCCGGCTGGTGCGGCTGCAGTGCTACGAGGGCATCGACGAGGCCCGCGCCCTGTACGAGTGGAACCACGCCAAGCAGCTGCTGCGGATCACCGCCGGGCGCGACGAGGGCTGGGACCAGGCCCGTACCGACATCTTCGGCGAGGAGTTCCTGCTCACCCGGCCCCTGCTGACCGCCATCCGCGGCGACGAGCCGACCGTGCTGCTCATCGACGAGATGGACAAGGCCGACGTCGAGGTCGAGGCGCTGCTGCTCGAGGTGCTCAGCGACTTCCAGGTCACCGTGCCCGAGCTGGGCACCATCACGGCGAGCCGCCGCCCGTTCGTCCTCCTCACCTCCAATGCCACCCGGGAGCTCTCCGAGGCGCTGCGCCGGCGCTGCCTGTTCCTCCACCTCGGCTACCCGGAGGCCGAGCTGGAGCGCCGGATCGTCCGGCTGCGCGTCCCCGGTCTGGACGCCGCGCTCGCCGAGTCGCTGGTGCGGGTGGTCGGCGCGCTGCGGGCAATGGAGCTGCGCAAGGCCCCCTCGGTCGCCGAGACCGTCGACTGGGCCCGCACCCTGCTCGCCCTCGGTGCCGACACTCTGGATGAGACGGTCGTGCGCGCCACCCTCGGGGTGGTCCTCAAGCACCAGGACGACGTGCTGAAGGCCACGCAGAAGCTCACCGTGGCATGAGCGTTCCCCCGCAACCGGCGGACGGAGCCACGGCGACGGGTGGCGCGACAGGCGGTGGCACGGCGGTCGGCGGCGCGGCGGACGGCGGCGCGGCGGACGGCGGCGCGGCGGACGGCGGCGGCGCGGCA
Organism: Kitasatospora sp. NPDC001527; assembly: GCF_040298605.1. Lineage (NCBI taxonomy): Bacteria > Bacillati > Actinomycetota > Actinomycetes > Kitasatosporales > Streptomycetaceae > Kitasatospora > Kitasatospora sp. NPDC001527. Next base: position 10,268 of record NZ_JBEPAM010000013.1, read on the forward strand.
TCGAGGGCGGGTGCCCCAGCGGCGGACCTCGCCGCCCGGCTGACCGGCTTCGTACGCGCCCTGCGCGGCCACGGCCTGCGGATCGGGCCCGCCGAGACGGTCGACGCCGCGGCCGTCCTGGACGTCCTCGGCCTCGCCGACCGCGAGCAGGTCAGGGCCGGGCTGGCCGCCGCCCTGCTGCGCTCCGACGGGCAGCGCGGGGTCTTCGACGCCGCCTTCGACCTGTTCTTCCCGCTCGGCGTCGGCGACCCCGAGAGCGTGCGCCGCGCCTCCGGCCCGGACGCCTCCGACCCCGCCCTGCGGGATCCGGCGGCGCCGGAGCCGGACCAGCCTGACCTCGCCCCGCTGGACCCGGCTCACCTGGACCTGGCCCGGCTGGACCCGGCTCACCTGGACCTGGCCGCCCTGCGCGAGGACCTCCGGGCCCGGCTCGCGGCCGCGCTCGCCGCCGACGACCGGGCCGCCCAGGCCCGGCTCGCGGGCGAGGCGGTCGCCGCCTTCGGCCGGTACGGCACCGCCGGCGGCTCCGGACGCCCCGGCAGCGACGGCTGGTCCGCCTACCAGACCCTCGGCCGGCTCTCCCCGGAAACCCTGCTGGCCCGGGTGCTCGCGGCGCTGCGCGCGGGCGCCGCCGGCCGGGCCGCCCCCGGCCCCGACGACCTGGCCGATCACCTCCTTCCCGACGAGATCCGCCGTCGTATCCAGGACTTCCGTGCCATGGTCGCCACCGAGGCCCGCCGCCGGGCCGCCGAAGTCCGCGGCACCGAGCACGTCGCCGAACGGGCCGTCGCGCCCAGCACCGACCGGATCGACTTCCTCGCCGCCGGGCGTGACCAGCTCGCCGAACTCCGCCGCACCGTCCACCCGCTGGCCCGCAAGCTGGCCACCCGGCTGGCCGCGCGCCGGCGCCGGGCGGCGCGCGGCCACATCGACCTGCGCCGCACCCTGCGCCGCTCGCTGTCCACCGGTGGCGTCCCGCTGCGCCCGGCCCACCGGTTGCGCCGACCGGCCCGGCCGGAGCTGGTCCTGATCTGCGACGTGTCCGGCTCGGTGGCGGGCTTCTCCGACTTCACCCTGCTGCTGGTCCAGGCGATGCGCGAGCAGTTCAGCAAGGTCCGGGTGTTCGCCTTCGTCAACCGCACCGCCGAGGTGACCGATCTGCTCACCCGCGGCGGGGGCGACCCGGCCGCCCTGGCCCGGCGGATCCTGACCGAGGCCAAGGTGACGGGCTACCACGGCAACAGCGACTACGGCTCGGCGCTCGGCGAGTTCGCCGACCACCACCTGGACGCCGTGGGCCCGCGGACCAGTGTGCTGATCCTCGGCGACGCCCGGAACAACTACCGGGATCCCCGTACGGCCGCCCTCCAGCGCATCGCCGCCCGCGCCCGCCGGGTCTACTGGCTCAACCCGGAGCAGCCCGCCCTCTGGGGCACCGGTGACTCGGCCGCCCCGGCCTACGCCCAGGTGGTCGAGATGCACTGCTGCCGCAACGCCCGCCGACTGGGCGAGTTCATCGCCCGGCTGCTGCCGGTCTGAGGCCGGCGGGTGGGGCGGTTCGGTCCGGTCGTGCGGTCCGGTGCGGGCCGGTGCGGACCGGACCGACGCGGGCCGGTGCGGGCCGGTGCGGACCGGACCGACGCGGGCCGGTGCGGACCGGACCGCCCTCCGGTGGTCTCAGCCGTCCATCAGCCGTCCAGGTGCCGGAGGAAGTCCAGCAGGGCGGCGGTGACCTCGGCCGGGCTCTCCTGCTGCGTCCAGTGCCCGACGCCCGGGAGGGTGACCCTCCGGTGCAGCTTGGGCGTCAGGTGTTCCAGCAGCAGCCGCATCCCGTCCTCGGGGATCAGGGCCGTGACCATGTCCCGCTCCCCGGCGACGTAGAGGGCGGGGACGTCCACCGGCCGACCGGCGAGCCCGGCGAGCAGCTCGTTGTTCCGGTCGATGTTGCGGTACCAGTTGAGGCCGCCGGTGAAGGCCCGCTCGCCGTGCTCGGCGTAGTCGGCGACGAAGGCCTCGATGTCCGCCTCCGACAGCCAGGCGGGCAGCTTCTCCGGGTCGACGGTGCCGTCCAGCAGCGTCTGGCCCTCACCGACCACCCACGCCCGCGGCTCCGCGCCGCGCGGGTTGTCGCCGGAGCCGCTGTAGAGCATCCGGCGGAAGGTCGCGTGCGGGTCCCGGGCGAGTTCGGCGTCGGCGACACCGGGACGCTGGAAGTAGATCTGGTAGAAGCCCTCGCCGAACCGCTCCCTGGCCTCGGCCAGCGGCGGCAGGCCGAGGGTCGGCAGCGGCGGGACGCTGAGTCCGGCGACGCCGCGCACCAGGTCGGGACGGAGGGTCGCGGTGGTCCAGGCGACCGGGGCGCCCCAGTCGTGGCCGACGAGCACCGCGCGCTCCTCCCCCAGCGCCCGGATCAGGCCGGTGACGTCGCCGACCAGGTGGAGCAGGGTGTAGGCGTCGACCGAATCGGGCTGCTCGCTTCGGGCGTAGCCGCGCTGGTCGACGGCGACCACCCGGTAGCCCGCCGCGGCGAGCGGGGCGAACTGGTGCCGCCAGGAGTACCAGCTCTCCGGGAAGCCGTGCAGCAGCAGGACCAGCGGCCCCTCCCCCTGCTCGGCGACGTGCAGCCGAACGCCGTTCACCTCGACATGACGGTGCGCGATCCGTCCGTACGCCTGCTTGGTCATGCGGCCCTCCTCGTCGACGACTCGTCACCCGGCCGAACCGATAGCGTCCGACCGTTCGCTTCCTTCCCTGCCCACCGGGGCGCCCGGGGAACCACGGCTACCGTCCCGCCACGGCGCTCTCCTCCTTCCTCTCCTCGCTCCTGTCACTCCTGTCCGGTGCCCGTGCGCCCGCCCGTCAGGGCTTCAAACGGTAGGCGTGCAGGATCGTCTGCTCGACCGCCGAGCCGTCCGCGTCCTGGGCGGTGACGCGCAGCGAGACGTCGGCCTCCCCCTGCGCGGGCGGGTCGACGATGATCCTGTGCGCACCCTGGCCGGCTCCGCTCACGGAGGCGTTCTGCCAGCTCGCACCGCCGTCGAAGGAGACCTCGGCGGTGAGCCGCGTCGTGGCGGGCGCGGGCGCGCCGCTCTGGCGCTCGACCCTGGCGGTGACCGTGTGCCGGTCACGCGGGGCCCGGCTCTCGGCGTCCACCGGGGCGCTCAGCCGGACCACGCCGATCGGCAGGGGTGCGGTGCGCACGGACCCGCCGGGACCGGCCGCGACGGGGCCGGAGCGGAAGGTCCAGGCGGCCTCGACGGTGCTGGAGAGCGCCCAGGCCTCGGCGCGGATCGCCTTGGCCGTCAGGCGGTAGGAGCCTTCGGTGGGCGGGACGGCGAAGGTCGCGGCCGGGGTGTCGGCGGCGCCGATCCGCTGACCGTCGCGGGCCAGTTCGAGCTGGACGGTGTCGTTCATCCGCAGCGGCAGCGGGGAGCCGTAGTGCCCGGGGGCGGCGTCGGTGAACAGCTGCGGGAAGACCGTCATGAAGTGGTCGCTGGTGCGGGCCATCGAGGCGGCGCCGTCCTTTCCGGCCGCGAGGCCCGGGCCGGTGACCGCGCCGTTCCACCACTCGACGCAGGACGCGCCGGCGTCGCAGGGGACCACGCCGCTCTGGGTGACGGCCGGCGGGAAGAGCTCCCCGCCGGGGCCCGCCTCCTGGCCGAAGTACGTCTCGCGCTGCTGCCCCCGGGTGGTGAAGTACTCGGTACGGGCGGCGGGCAGCGGGAAGGTCGGCTCGCCGTAGGTGAGCCCGCCGACGCCGTCGGCCTCGGCGTAGCTGCTCATCACTCCGCTGGTGCCGGCGGACTGGGCACCGTAGAGCGTGGAGACGGTGGCGAGGTCGGCCGGGGCGACCCGGAACGCCGGGTCCGGAAGGGCTCCCGTGGTGTGCAGGAACAGGTCGTAGCGGTCGGGCAGACGGCCGTCCTTGCGGGCCGGTCCGCTCTGCAGACTCTGCACCGAGAAGTCCACCGTGCCGGCGGCCGGCCTGGCACTCGGGATCACATAGAGGTTGCCGGGCGTGCCGAGGCTGAGGACCTCGCCGGCGCACGGGGTGCCCTTCGCGCTCCGGTAGCAGAAGGCGGCCGACAGCGAGAACGGCACGGCGTCCCGGTCCGGCACGGTGACGGTGATCTGCCGGCCCTGGCGGGCGTCGATGGAGAGCCGGCTGTCGCCACGCAGCTCCAGTTCGGGCTGGAGCAGCAGGGTGCCGGTGGTGGAGCGGCCGTTCCTCGCGGGGGTGACGAGCTTGCCGGCGAGGTTGTAGCGGCCCTCCGGGACACGGACGGTGGCGGTGCCGTCGGTGAACCGCAGCTCGTACGCCGCCCGGGTGTCGAGGTCGACGAGGTGGAGCTGGGAGCGGCCGGTCAGCCAGTCACCCGGCCCGAGCGGTGCTCCGTCACGGTCGACGGCCTGAACGGTGATCTCGTGGTGCACCGCCTCCCGGCTCAGGGCGAAGGCCGTGGTGACGGACGGCGCCGCCGGGCCGGCCTGCCCGCCGCCGGCGCCCGCGCCGGTGACGCCCGCGGTGACCCGGCCGCTGAGGGTGGCACCGGCGGCGACCGCCGCCGGGTCGACCGTGACGGTGGCCAGGCCGCTGCCACCGGCCGGGACGGTCAGCCGGGCCGGGGCCACGGTGAGCGCGCCGGCCGGTCCCGCGGAGCCGTCGGCGGCGGTGACCGAGCCGGCCAGGTCGAGGGTGACCGGCTCCGTGCCGGTGTTCCGGTAGGTGATGGTGCGGGTCACCGCGGGGCCGGTCTGCCGGTCGGTGAAGCGGATCCCGGTGGACTCGGCGGTGGCGAGGACGGTCTGCGCGGTGGCGCGGGCGACGTCCAGCCGGCCGGCGCCCTGCTGGTAGCTGCTCTGGTCGGCGGCGGGCCGCGCGGAGGAGGTGAGGGCCGCCTTCAGCTGCGGGCCCCTCCAGTCCGGGTGCTGCTGCAGCAGCAGGGCGGCGGCGCCGGCGGCGTGCGGGGCGGCCATCGAGGTTCCGGAGATGGCGGTGTAGTGGTCGCCGACCGGGTTCTGCCCGGTGGTGCCGGCGGCCCGGGCCGCGACGATGTCCGTGCCGGGCGCGGTGATGTCCGGCTTGACCGCGTGGTCGCCGGTGCGCGGCCCCTGGCTGGAGAGCGGCGCGAGCCGGTCGGCGCGGTCGACCGCGCCGACGGTGAGCGCGGCGTCGGCCGAGCCCGGGGAGCCGACCGTGCCGGCCCGGCCGCTGTTGCCCGCGGCGGCGACGAACAGCGTGCCGTACCGCTCGGAGAGCGTGTTGACCGCCTGGGCCATCGGGTCGGTGCCGTCGGTGGGCGCACCGGTCAGGCTGAGGTTGACGATCGGTGCCCGGGCGGCTGCCCACTCCATGCCCTGGAGCACCCACGACTCCTGGCCCCTGCCCTCGTCGTCGAGGACCTTGCCGACCAGCAGTTCGGCGTCGGGGGCGACGCCCTTGAAGCGGCCCTCGGCGGCGGCGCCGTCACCGCCGACGATCGAGGCGACGTGGGTGCCGTGCCCGTCGGCGTCCTTGACTCCGGTGGCCCCGCCGGTGAAGTCGGAGCTCTCGCCGATCGATCCGGCCAGGTCGGGGTGGCCGCCGTCGACGCCGCTGTCCAGCACCGCGACCTTGACGCCCCGTCCGGTGAGTCCGGAGCGCCAGGCCTCGGGCGCGCCGATCTGCGCGGTGGAGCGGTCCAGGGCTGCGCCGACCTTGCCGTCCAGCCAGATCTTCGCGACGCCCGGGGCGAGTTCGGCCGTCCCGGCGGGGTCCGGGGCCACGGTGGGGGCGGCGGCGGCCGGGCCGAGCCGCTGCCAGAGCTCCCCGGTGCGCGCCTTGTCGGCGCGCAGCGCCGTGCCGTGCACGCTCTCCAGCTCGCGCACGGCGGTGGCACCCGGCGGTGGAGCGGTGGCGGCGAGGCCGGCCGGGCCCTCCCCCGGCGCGCGGCCGACGATCAGCGGCAGCTCACGGCTGCCGCCGTCGTCGTAACCCTGGGCGATCAGCCCGGCGATGTCGAAGAGCCGCGGGTCGAGCCGGCCCGCGCGCAGCGGCTGGTCGGCGTCCTGCGGGACCAGGGTGAGGCTGCCGGGGACGCCCGGCACCCGGTTGAAGGCCATCCCCTCGCGGCCCGGGCCGGGCTGGACGCCGACCGGCGCCACCGTGCCGTCGGCGCCGACCCGGGCGGTGACCCGGTCGCCGGTGATCAGGGTGACCTGGACCAGCCTCCCCGGTCCGCCCGCGCCGCCCGGTACGGTGTCGGCGGGCGGGCCGGCCGGCCGCGCCCAGGCGGCCGGCGCGGTCACCGTCCCCACGAGTACCGCTCCCAGCAGAGCGGCCGTCAGCCGCCCCGTCCTCGATGTCCTGCGCATGCGCACCCGTCCCCTCCGGCGGGGCCCGGGTCGGGCCCGGTCCCCGCGTGTTCGGTCTGTCGTGGGGACCGACGGAACGGAGGACGGCGGAGGATGTCATGAGTCGTCAGGAAAAATCCCTCGAAAAAACTTCCCGAGCCGTGTCATCTCCGGGGCCGGTCCGTTCCGTCGGTGTGTGTACAGAGACGAACGGAGGCTTCCCATGCGCATCTCTGACCAGGACGAGTTCCGCGCCTTCGCGGAGGAGCGGCTGCCCGAGCTCCGGCGTACCGCTCACTGGATCTGCGGTGACTGGCACCACGCCGAGGACATCGCCCAGATCGCGCTGACCAAGATCTACGCGACCTGGGACCGCAGACACCGGATCGACAACCTGGAGGCCTTCGCCCAGACGGTGGTGACCCGCGCCAGCATCGACCACTGCAGACGACGATGGCGCAGGGAGCGGCCGGTCGAGACGCTGCCCGACTCCGCCGGGCCGCACACCGACCCGTCGCTCGGCCTGCAGGTCAGGACGGCCCTCAACGCCCTGCCGACGCGTCAGCGGGCGGTCGTGGTGCTGAGGTTCTGGGCCGACCTGGACATCGCGACGACGGCGAAGGCACTCAACTGCAGCGCCGGCACCGTCAAGAGCCACACCGCCCGGGCGCTCGCCAAGCTGCGCGAACTGCTGGGTGACGCCGATCCGTTCGAGCAGCTCACCGGCGCGCCCGGGCCCGCTCCCGCGACGCGCGCCCAGTGAGCGCATCCCTGAAGGAAGATCCGATGAACCCCGTGAAGGACACCCCGTGAGACACGACGACACCCACGAAGACCAGGAGCACATCCGCCTCCTCCTCGCGGCCGGGCTCGGCTCGGAACCGCCGCTGCGGGGCGGCACGGTCGAGGCCGCGATGGCCGCCGGCCGCCGCCGCAGCGGGGTCCGGAGGCTGGCGCGGACCGGAGCCGGTGCGGGCGTCACCGCCGCCCTCGCCACCCTGGTGGTGTGCCTCGCCTCGGCGGCCCCGGCAGGCGGGCCGGCGGTCGCCGCCGCCGGTGCGCCGGCCGATCCGCTGGCCGGCCCGGTGGCACTGGTCGGCGAGTCCGGCGAGACCCCGCAGGCGCTGCGGCCCGATTCCTTCGGGCCCGGCGCCGACCGGCCGACCGCCTGGACCAGCCAGCAGCTCGGGGCGACGCTCGCCGGCCTGCTGCCGGCCGGTGCCTCCGATGTCCGGGCCGGGGACATCGCCGGGCGAACCTTCCGGGTCGCCTGGAGCGGTGCGGCCGGCCCGGTGGAGTTCATCGGCGGCGCCGAGCGGACGGCGGACGCCCCGAAGGTGCCGCTCTGCGCCACGGTGGCCTTCCCGAAGATCACCCCGCCCCCCGGCCAACCCACACCCGAGGAGGTGCTGCCGGCCAACCGGTGCGAGCTGGTCGACCTGCCCGATGGCGCCCGCGCCGAGGCGGTGACGCTCACCTTCCCGCAGAGCGGGCGCACCTCGCAGTACGTCCGCGTGCTGCGGGCCGACGGCCGGACAGTCACCCTCCAGCAGTTCCCGGAGCGGCCGGAGGGCGCATTGGACCCGACCGCGCTGCTGGCGATCGCCAACGATCCGGCCTGGCGGTTCTGAGCTGCCACCTCCTGCCGGTCGGCGTCCGGTCGACCGGCGGCGGGCGCAAGCAGACAGCCGACGACGGTCGGCCGGTTGCGGCCGGGGGACGGGGCGCGGGCCCGCGTCCCGTCCCCCGGCCCCGGCTCGGTCCGCCCGCTTCAGCCCGCCCCGCTTCAGTCCGCCGTCGCCCGGGCCAGCAGCTCCCGGGCGTCCGCCAGGTCCTCCGCCGTGGGCGCGTCGTCCTGGGTGAGGCGGTGCCGCCAGTAGCCGCTGAACTCGATCGACGCCTTCGGCACGCCGCGTTCCTCGACCAGGTGACGGCGGAGCCTGCGGACCGCTGACGCCTCACCCGCCAGCCAGGCGAACGGCGTACCGGCCGGCAGGTCGGCGGTGGCCACGGCCTCGACCAGCCGCCGGCCGGGCGCGGCACCGTCACGGTGCAGCCACCGCACGGTCGTTCCGGCCGGGCCGGGCAGCGGCTGCTCCTCGGCGCGGTCCGCCACCTCGGCGAACACCATCGTCGCGGTGCCGTCGGGCAGGGCCTCCAGCAGGGTGCCGATCGCGGGCAGGGCCGACTCGTCACCCACCATCAGAACCCAGTCCGCCGCCGCGGCGGCGGACCCGATCGACACCGGGGAGGCGTACAGCGCGGACGGCCCCACCATGCCCAGGCGGTCCCCGGGCCTGGCCTGTTCGGCCCAGGCGCTCGCCGGACCGGTGTCACCGTGCAGCACGAAGTCGATCTCGAACTGCCTGGTATCGGGCCGGCGCCGGCGGAGGGTGAAACTGCGCATCCACGGCCGCTCCGCCTCCGGGATGGCCAGGTACGCCTGGTACCAGCCCATGGCGTCGTCGGTCCGCCCGGGCAGGACGGGGGCCTCCTGACCGGGACGGGGAAAGCAGAGTTTGACCTGCTGGTCGGGCGAGGTACCGACGCTCGCGTCCAGTTCATCGGCCTGGAAGGTGATTCTGGCCGTTCGAGGTGTGACCCGCGCGACCTCGATGACCTGGACGCAGGTGACGGGAAGGCTCATGGCTCAACCTCCGGTTTCGATCCCCCGTTGATACCTTATGCCGTAAAGAGTTCCTCGGAGCGAGGTTACCTTATGCGATAAGGAGTTCTGTCGTGACCGTCTTCGCCGGACAGGGCGACCCGCGCCGCTCCATGGCGCTGCTGTGGCGCGCCCCCGAGGACCCGCGACCCGGACGCAGCGGTCCCAAGCCCGGACTGAGTGTGGACGCGATCGTCCTCGCGGGGATCGCCGTGGCCGACGCCGACGGGATGGCCGCGCTCTCCATGCGCGCGGTCGGCGAACGCCTCGGCCGCACCGCCATGGCGCTCTACACCTACGTGCCGGGCAAGGCGGAACTGCTCGATCTCATGCACGACCGGGTGCTCGCCGAGCTGCCCGCCTCCGACGACCCGGCCCGGGGCTGGCGGCCTGCCGTCACCGCCTGGGCCGACGAGGCCCTCGCCTGCTACCTCCGCCACCCCTGGGTCCTGCAGATCTCCCAGGCCCGCCCCGTCCTCGGGCCCGCGGAGCTGGGTGCGATGGAGACCCTGCTGCGGATCCTCCAGGGGGCCCGCCTCGATCACCGGCAGCTGCGGGGCACGGTCGCGGCCCTGTGGCAGTTCGTCCGGGGATCCGCGCAGACCGCGGCGGAGGCCCGGGCCGCCGCGGCCGCCACCGGCGTGCCGGACGAGGAGTGGTGGCACGCCCGGGCCGCCCAGCTCGCCGACCTCGCCCCTGACTTCGCCGAGCGCTTCCCGCTGCTCACCGGCCTCGAACGGTCCGGCGCCGCCGAGGCCGGCACCGGGAGCTCCGCACCGGACCGCACCCGGGAGGCCTTCCACGCCGGGCTGACCGTCCTCCTGGACGGCATCGCCGCGGCGGCCGCCCGGAGCCGGCCGGCCGAACCATCCGGCGGCGAAGCCGGATCCGGTGCCGGAGGTGAGGCCTGACACCGTCCCGCGTCTCAGTCCCCGGCGCCCCCATCGCCCCCGTCGCCCAGACGGTCCAGGAAGGCGGTGCCGAGGGCGAGCAGGATGCCCAGTCCGACCATCGTGAAGTAGCCCGCCGTCCGGTGGCCGGCGGGGACGAGATAGCGGACGAAGCCGAACACGTGCAGGCCCCACAGGTGGTCGGCGAGCAGGCCGCTGACCCCGCCGACGATCAGGACGAAGCTCACGTAACCGAGGAGGTTCTTCATGGCCACGACGTTAGGCAGCCCGGTCCGGGGCGGGATCCGACTTTCGGCGCGACCGGGCGTCACCAAAGTCGCGCGTGCGCAGCACGGGCACGGCGGCGACGGCCGGGGCCGCGACGAGAACGAAGCAGAGCGCCAGTGGCAGGTGACCGACGAGCAGGCCCACGGTCGCTCCGCCCGCGACCGACCCGGCGTTGAGGGCGGTGTTCACCCAGGCGCCGGCGCGCGTGCGGGCCCCGGCGGCTACCGCCTCGTCCGCCACCAGGTAGGCGGTGGTGATGGCGGGTGAGACGAAGAGGCCGGCGAGCGCGACGGCCGCGGCGAGCACCAGGAGGTTCGGCGCGAGGCCCGCGGCGGCCAGCGTGAGGCCGAGGCCGGCCGTGAACAGCGGCAGCCGGACGGCGTTCGGCACCGGACCGTCCAGCGCGCCCAGCCCGAGGCCGCCGACCGCGCTGCCGACCGAGAGCGCGGCCAGGATCCAGCCGACCGCCTCCGGCCGGCCCTGCCCATCGGCGAAGGCGACCACCATGAGGTCGAGCGCGCCCAGCGCCAGCCCGGTCACGGCTGCCGCGAGCACCGCGCTCCGCAGCGCCCGTCCACCACCGAGCCGACCGGCCCGCCGCCCCCGGCGATCACCGGTCCCGCTCGCCCCGCTCCCCCCGGCCGCGCCGTCCGCGCCGACCGCGCCGACCGCGTCGTCCGCGCCGACCGCGTCGTCCCCCGGTTCACCCTGATCGCCGGCCCGGTCGCCATCCCAGCCGCCGGCCGGGTCGCCCGCCGCCGCGAGCGGCGAGGCGACCAGCAGCAGCGCGCCGGTGAGCAACAGGCCCGCGCCCGCGACGACGGCGCCGGCGGGACCGGTGAGCGGCAGCAGGACGCCGACCAGCACCGGTCCGCTGACGAAGAGCAGTTCCTCGGCGACCCCGTCGAGGCTGTAGGCGCGGCGGAGCAGCGCCGGGTCGGGGAGCAGCCGGCGCCAGAGCGTCCGCATCACCGGGCCGAGCGGCGGGATGCAGGCGCCCGCCGCGGCGAGCAGGGCGGCGAGGGCCACCGGTGCGGTACCGGGTCGCGCGGTGGCGGCGGCCGCCGCGAGCACCAGCACAGTGTGCAGCACGGCCATCGGCGGCAGCGCGCGCCGGGGGCCGTAGCGGTCGACCAGACCGGCCCTGACCGGGGAGAGGAGCACGTTGGAGAGACCGAACAGGGCCATCGCCATGCCCGCGGCGGAGTAGGAGCCGGTGGAGTCACGGACGGCGAGCAGCAGGGCGAGCGGGGCCACGCCGAAGGAGAGGCGGCCGAGCAGCGCCGCGGCGAAGGTACGGGCGGCGTACGGGGCGGCGAGCACGGCGCGGTAGCCGGGGCGCCCGGAGGAGGCGTGCGCGGACACGGAGTCGGAGGAGGGCATGAGGGAACGTTCCTCGGTGGAGGCGGGCCGTGGGTGCGAACACCCGGAGGAACCGCAGGCGTGCGGGGACACCGGAGCGCCGCGCCGACGGCAGGGGTCGGGACGCGGTCGCGGCGGGTCGGCTACGCACGAGGGACGAACATGGTTCCGTACCGTACCAGCGCGGGCCCGGACGGAGCAGCGGGCAGGGCGGGGCGGCGGTCGCCCGGGTACGTTCGCCGTGTGCAGCAGAGGTCACCCCACGTCAGCACGCGCGCCCGGGCCGGAAGGCCTGCGGCGGCCGGCGCCGTCGCCGCGCTGGTCCTCGCGGCCGGTTCGCCCGCCGCGCTGTCGGCCCCGCTTCCCGCCACACCGCCCACCGCCCGGCCCACCACTCCGCCGAGCGCCACCACGGCGGCCCCGCCCGCCTCGCCCGCCCCGACTGTCGCCCCCGCGTCCCCCACGCCCCCCGCATCCCCCACCTCCCCCGCGTCCCCGCCCGCCGTCCCCTTCTCGGCGGCTCCCGCCGCGACCGGCGCCCCTGCGGCGCTCGCCCCCGGCTCGGCGCAGGACGCGACCGCCGTGGTCGGCGGCGAGCGGCTGGGCCGGCCGACCGTCCAGGTGGCGCCCCGCGCCGGGGCTCCCGAGCTGCCCGCCGGGCTGACGGGACGCTCCTGGCTGGTCGCCGACGCCGCGACCGGCGCGGTGCTGGCGGCCCGCGACGCGCACCTCCCGCTGCCGCCCGCCAGCACGCTCAAGATGCTGTTCGCCGACACCGTACTGCCCAAGTTCGACCGTTCCCTGGAGCACCGGGTGACTCCGGCCGAGCTGGCCGGGGTCGGCGCGGGCAGCAGCCTGGTCGGAATCAAGGAGAACCTTCCGTACCGGGTCGAGGACCTCTGGCGCGGGGTCTTCCTCGCCTCCGGCAACGATGCCGTGCACGTCCTCTCCCACATGAACGGCGGGCTGGCGCACACGGTCGCGCAGATGCAGGAGCGGGCCCTCGCCCTCCAGGCCCGGGATACCCGGGTGGTCTCCCCGGACGGCTACGACCAGCCCGGCCAGGTCTCCTCGGCCTACGACCTCACGCTGTTCGCCCGGGCCGGCCTGCGCAACCCGGACTTCCGCAGCTACTGCGCGACCCGCACCGCGCGCTTCCCCGGCGGGCTCGACCTGACGACCGGGCAGCGGACCGCCTTCGACATCGCCAACACGGACCGTCTGCTGGGCAAGTACCCGGGCCTCATCGGGGTGAAGAACGGATACACCACCAACGCAGGTGCCACCTTCACCGGAGCGGCCGAGCGCGGCGGGCGCACCCTGCTGGTGACGGTGATGCACCCGGAGCAGCAGTCCAAGGTCTACGACGAGGCGGCGGCACTGCTGGACTGGGGCTTCGCGGCACTCGGCAACGTCGAACCGGTCGGCACCCTGGTGGAGGAGGCCGGCGCGTCCGCTCCGGCCACCGCGACCGGGGCACCGGCCTCCGAGGTGCCGCCCTCGGACGTGCCGGCCTCCGAGGTACTGCCCGACGCCATCCGGCAGGCCGACCACACCCTGGGCCCGGCCGGCTGGACGGCGACCGCCCTCTGCGCGGCGCTCGCGCTGTGGGCGGCGGCCCGGCTCCGCGTCCGCCGGCGCCTGCTCGCCCGCACCGCCGCAGCCGCCCCTCCCACGGCACTGCCCGCCACCCCGGCCGTCCCGCCACGCCCGAACTACGCCCCCTACACCACCCCGTACACCACGTCGCACACCGCCCAGTACGCAGCCACCACCCCGCACCCGCCCACCGCCACGGCCTCGCCCTCCACCGCCACCACCACCGCCACCGCCACCGCGCCGCGCGGTGCCACGGCGGTGGGCGGGTCCACGGCGGTGGGCGGCGGCAGCCGCCGCCGGCTCGCCCGCCGGGCCCGGGGCCTCGCCCGCACCGCCCGCACCCGGCTCACCTCCCCCGGCCCGCGCCGACCGCGCTGAAGCCCGTTGCAGAAGTCTGGGTGCGGGCAGGTCGGCGTGTGGTCGGGCCTGCTGGTTTCATGCGGTGCGGGCGAAGGTGTGGCCGACGCGGGCGCGTACGCGGCGGTGTTCGGCGATGTCCTCCTCCTGGGCCCGCGGCAGGGGCGGCCGGCGCGTCCGCGGTGGGGGACGACCAGGCCGGTGTTCGGGTACGCGCCGTCCGCGAGTGCGATGGTGCCCGCGCGGGTGGCGGGCAGGCCGGAGGCCCACCAGGCGTGGGCGTCGACCTTGTTTCCCGGCACGGGGCGGGCGGTGGCGGCCACGAGGCGGGTGCCGGCGTCGATGGCGACCTGCACGTTCGCGGAGAACCGGTAGGTGCGGCTGGACGCCGCGACGGTGCGGTCGCGGACCGGGACCGGGGTGCCGTCCACGATCCACAGCCGCTCGATGCCCGGCACCGGGCATCGAGCGGCTTCGAGGGCCAGGAACGGGCCGAGGCGCTGGACGATGCGGCACACCGTCGCCGCCGGGACCCCGAGCAGCGGGGCGAGCTGCCGCGTCGTGAGGTCGTGAGGTCGGTCCGGTAGTAGACGGCCAACAGCCGGATCCGGTCGAGCTTCAGGCAGCGTCGTCGAAGTGGGCCCCGGACGGTGGATCACGGTGCGGTGGTGCGTCGTCACGAGCCGGCCCCGATGCCGAGCGGGACCTCAGAGAGCCGCCGCTCCCCGGGCCCCGAACGGGTCGCCCGCAGGTCAACCGGACGGCGCCGTCCCGGGCGTGTCGGCTGCGACGGTTCGGCGGCGGCCGGGCACCAGTAGGGTCGTGCCCGATGGATACGCAACCGCACACGACAGCAGCCGGATCCTCCGGCAGGACGCCCGGTGCCGACGGCCGGATCGACATCGACGCCGACACCGTGCGCGCCCTGCTGCGGGAGCAGCACCCGGATCTCGCGGAGCTGGCGCTGCGTCCGGTGGAGGGCGGCTGGGGACATCGGATGTGGCGGCTCGGCGAGGAGCACGTGATCCGGATGCCGCGGGACCGGTACGCGCCCGTGAGCTTGCTGAAGGAGCTTCGGTGGCTGCCGGAGTTGGCGCCGCGGCTGCCGCTGCCCGTGCCGGTCCCGTGGCGGGGCGGCGTGCCGGGGGCCGGTTACCCGTACCGGTGGGCGGTGCTCTCCTGGGTCCCCGGTGAGCCGGCGGACCACGCGCCGATCGCCGTCGGGCACGGGCCGCGCTCGGCCGAGCTGCTCGCCGATTTCCTGCTCGCGCTGCACCGGCCGGCCCCGGCCGGTGCGCCGCAGGCCGATCCGCGCGGCGGCCCGCTCGCCCCGATCACCCCCGACTTCGAGCGGCGGGTGACCGAGTTCGAGGAGCGGCTGTACGAACTGGCGCCGGGCATCCGTGCCGACGAGCTGCGCGCGGTCTGGCAGGACGCGGTGGCCGCTCCGGTCTGGGCCGGGCCGCCGGTCTGGCTGCACGCCGATCTGCACCCGGCGAACGCCGTGGTGGTCGACGGGGCACTCGGTGGGATCGTCGACTTCGACGCCCTCGGCGCCGGCGATCCTGCGGGCGACCTCGCGGCGGTCTGGCTGCTGCTGCCGACCGGCGCCGACCGGCCCTGCCTCGAACGCTGGCTCGCCGCCCAGCCGGCCGAGGAACGGGACGCGGCCGAGGCGACCATCCGCCGCGCGCGGGGCTGGGCCGTGCTGCGCAGCCTGGTTCTGCTCGGCATCGGGCGGGCGGGACTGCACGGGCTGCCGGGCGGCAAGCCGACCTGGGGGCCGGCCGGGCGGGCTGCGCTGCACCGGGTGCTGGCCCACTTCCGGCACCCCGGCAGCGTGGGGTGCGCGCGCTGACGCCCGCACGGAGGGACCACGGCGGGAAGGCGGGCCGACCTGCGCGGGCGTCCTAGAATGCCCGGCATGAGCGCCGCCACCCCCCACCCCGACCCGCGCCGGCAGAAGCGGCTCGAACGCCTCGTCAGCCTCTCCTCCGGAAGCTACCTGCTGGTCACCACGTTCAAGAAGGACGGCACCGCCGTGCCGACCCCGGTCTGGGTGGTGCGCGACGGCGAGGCCCTCGGCATCTGGACCGTCGCCGACTCCTGGAAGGTCAAGCGGATCCGCAACCGCCCCGACGTCCTGGTCGGCCCCTGCGACGTGCGCGGCAAGCCGACCGGCGAGTCCCACCCGGCCACCGCCGAGATCCTCGGCCCCGAGCGCACCGCCGCCTACCGCACGCTGCTGCGCCAGAAGTACGGCCTGGTCGGCGTCGTCACCCTGCTCGGCAGCAGGCTGCGGCGCGGCGAGCGCGGCACCGTCGGCATCCGGCTCACCCTCACCGACGGCTGACCGGCCCCCGCCCACCGACCGGCTCACACCCCGTCACCGGCCGCACCCGACACCGGCCGCACCCGACAACGACTGCCCCCAGCACCGGCCGCATCAACCCCCTCCACCCCACCCGACCCGTCCGGTTCATGACAGCCAAAACGTTCTTCCGTTGTACGTCTGGTCGTCCGCCAGAGCGCGCGGTATGGCAACGGTGGCGCTGCTACAACACACAGCGCCCCACCATCAACTGCTCGCGCGTCAGGAGGACGCCTCATGCGGCGAACCGATCGAGTCCGGCTCCGTGCGCTGGCGGTGGCATCGGCCGCCGCCGTCGTGGGAGCACTCATAGCCCTGCCGGCCGGCACCGCGCACGCGGTGTCGCCGGACATCGTGATCAGCCAGGTGTACGGCGGCGGCGGCAACTCCGGCGCCCCGTACGCCAACGACTACATCGAGCTGTACAACCGCGGCACCGCGCCGGTCACGGTCACCGGCTGGACCGTCCAGTACGCCTCGGCGGCCGGCTCGTCGTGGTCGAAGACCACGCTGTCGGGCACCATCGCCCCCGGCGCCTACTACCTGGTGCAGGAGGCGGCCGGTGCCGGCAGCGGCTCCGTCCTGCCGACGCCCGACGCCACCGGTACGATCGCCCTGGGCGCCAACGCCGGCAAGGTCGCGCTGGTCACCAACTCCACCGCGCTGACCTGCTCCACCGGCTGCGCCGCCCAGCCCGGGGTGAAGGACTTCGTCGGCTACGGCACGACCGCCGGTTCCTCCGAGGGCTCACCGACCGGCAACCTCGCCAACACCACCGCCGCGGTCCGGGCGGGCGGCGGCGCCACCGACACCGACAACAACGCGGCCGACTTCGCCGTCACCGCGCCCACCCCGCGCAACTCCTCCTCCAGCGGCGGCGGGACCGGCACCCGCATCCGCGACATCCAGGGCGCGGCCCGCACCTCCCCGCTGGCCGGCCAGGCGGTCAGCGCCGTCCCCGGTGTCGTCACGGCGGTCGGCCCGAGCGGCTACTGGGTCCAGGACCCGCAGCCCGACGCCAACCCGGCCACCAGCGAGGCGGTCTACGTCTACACCGCGGGCGCGCCGGGCGTGGCCGTCGGCGACTCGGTCAAGGTCGGTGGCACGGTCAGCGAGTTCCGGCCGGGCGGCACCGGCGGCGCCACCAACCTCACCATCACCGAGCTGACCGCGCCCACCACCGCGGTCCTCGCCCACAACGCCGCGCTGCCGGCCGCCACCGTGGTCGGTGCGGGCGGCCGGGTCCCGCCGGCCGCGGTGATCTCCAGCGTCACCACGGGCGACGTCGAGACGGCCGGCGGCTTCCAGCCGGCCACCGACGGCCTGGACTTCTGGGAGTCGCTGGAGGGCATGCGGGTCCAGCTGAACAACGCCGCCGTGGTCGGCCCGAGCAGTTCCTTCGGCGAGATCCCGGTCGTCCCGCAGGGCTCCACCACCCGCACCCCCCGCGGCGGCATCCTGCTGCAGGCGGCCGACGGCAACCCCGAGCGGGTCCTGCTGGACGACGTGCTCGCCCCGACGCCGAGCGCCACCGTGGGCGACACCCTCGCCGGCGCCACCGTCGGCGTGCTCGACTACTCCTTCGGCAACTTCAAGCTGCTGGTCACCGCGACCCCGACCGTCACCCCCGGCGGTCTCGCCGCCGAGAGCACCGCCGCCGCGGCCGCCGGCGAGCTCGCCGCGGCGACCTTCAACGTCGAGAACCTCGCCCCGAGCGACCCGCAGAGCAAGTTCGACGGCCTCGCCGCGGCCGTGGTCGCCAACCTCCGCTCGCCCGACCTGATCGCCCTGGAGGAGATCCAGGACAACTCCGGCGCGACCGACAACGGCGTCGTCGCCGCCGACCAGACGGTGGCCAAGCTGGTCGCCGCGATCACCGCGGCGGGCGGCCCGGCCTACTCCTCCCGCCAGATCAACCCGGTGAACGACCAGGACGGCGGCCAGCCCGGCGGCAACATCCGCCAGGTGTTCCTCTACCGCACCGACCGGGGCCTGAGCTTCACCGACCGCCCGGGCGCGGGCCCCACGACCGCCAACTCGGTCGTCAACAACGCCGGCACGCCCGCCCTCGCCTACTCCCCCGGCCGGATCGACCCGGCCAACCCGGCCTTCAACGCCAGCCGCAAGCCGCTCGCCGGCGAGTTCCGCTGGAACGGCCGCCCGGTCTTCGTGATCGCCAACCACTTCAACTCCAAGGGCGGCGACCAGCCCCTCTTCGGCCGCTACCAGCAGCCGTCCCGCCCCTCCGAGACCCAGCGGCACGCGCAGGCCACGGTGGTGAAGACCTTCACCGACCAGATCCTCGCCGTCGACCCGAACGCGTCGGTCGTCGTCCTCGGCGACCTCAACGACTTCGAGTTCTCCCGGACCACCGACCTGCTGACCGCCGGCGGTTCCCTGGTCGACCTCCCCCGTACCCTCCCCCTCGCCGAGCGCTACACCTACGTCTACGAGGGCAACTCCCAGGTACTGGACCACATCCTCATCTCCCCCGCCCTCGCGGCCAAGGCGTACAGCTACGACATCGTCCACCTCAACAGCGAGTTCGCCACCCAGCTCAGCGACCACGACCCCCAGGTCGTCCGCATCCCGCTGCCCTAGCCGGACCCCGCCGGCCCAACGGCCCACCACCCCGCCGGTGACGGCGCCGGTCCCTCCCCCGAGGGCCGGCGCCGTCACCGGTTCCGGCACGCCACCGTCACCCTCACCGTCACCGTCGCCATCACCCGGCCGACGACGAGCAGGGCGGACAGGGCGGACAGGGCGAACGTCCACTTGGCGTCGCCCCGGGCGCAGCCCCGCCGCGTCGTACCCGTGCGGCCGCCGGATGACCGACAGCTGGTAGCGGTCGAGCGCCGCCGTCATCCCGGCGAACACCCACGCCCCGGCCGTGTCCGACCTCCGGCTCAGCTGACCCTTCACCATCAGCCGTGGCCTCGGCTCCCCCATGTCCGCCGCCCCTCAACGCCGTTCGACCGAGGCGCCGTCATGGCACCGCCGCGCCCGCGCCCGCCCCCCCCCGGGGCGGAACCGGGCACCGGGCGGGGGTATGTGATTCGGGTCATTCGGGGTGTTCGGGAACTCCCCGGGGTAGGCGAACGACTGGTGGAGGGTGAGTGGGATGTCGCCGGGTGGCCGGCCGTTGAGCGTATTGGCAGGGTTCGCCCTGCTGCTGGTGGTGGTGTTCGTCGTGGCCTTCGCGGTGGGGCGCGGGGCCGGGCCGGTGACGCCCGGGCTGACGCCCGGCGGCGGAGGCGGCGGCGCCAGGCCCGGCATGGGGCACGACATGGGGGCGGGCCGGTGACGTCCGTGACCGAGAGCGCGGGGAGCCCGGGGAGCCCGGGAGCCGGGGACACCGGCGCGCTGGTGAGCACCGATCTCGCGGTCGGCGGGATGACCTGCGCGGCCTGTGTGAGCCGGGTGGAGAAACGGCTGGCCCGGATCGAGGGCGTGAGCGCCGGGGTGAACCTGGCCACCGGACGGGCGCGGGTCCTGCACCCGGCCGAGGTGGGCGTCGGGGAGCTGGTCGCGGCGGTCGAACGGGCGGGGTACACCGCCGAGGTGGCGCCCGACGGGGTACCGGCGGCCGGTCCCGGGGCGGAGGAGGCCGGGGACCGGTGGCGGCTGCTGGTGACGGCGCTGCTGGCGGTGCCCGTGGTGGTGCTGTCGATGGTGCCCTCGCTGCAGTTCCCGGCCTGGCAGTGGGTCTGCTTCGGGCTCGCGCTGCCGGTGGTGAGCTGGGGATCGGCCGGGTTCCACCGCCGGGCCTGGCAGGGCCTGCGGCACGCCGCGGCCACCATGGACACCCTGGTGAGCCTCGGCGTGGTCGCGTCCTTCGGCTGGTCCGCGTACGCGCTGCTGTTCGGCGGGGCGGGCGCGATCGGCATGCGGATGCCGTTCTCGCTGACCGCGGACGGCGGCGGCACCGCGCACGTCTACCTGGAGGCGGCCGTCGGGGTGCCGCTGTTCGTGCTGGCCGGGCGGCTGCTGGAGGGGCGGGTGCGCCGGCGCAGCGGTTCGGCGCTGCGGGCGCTGGCCGAGCTGGGCGCCAAGGAGGTCTGCGTCCGCGATCCGCGCGGCGGCGAGGAGCGGCTGCTGCCGATCGATCAGCTGTTGCCGGGGCAGGAGTTCGTGGTCCGGCCCGGCGAGCGGGTGGCCACCGACGGCGTGGTGGTGGAGGGCGGCTCGGCGCTGGACCTGAGCCTGCTGACCGGCGAGTCGGTGCCGGTGGAGGTCGGCCCGGGCGACCAGGTCGCGGGCGCCACGGTGAACGTCGGCGGAGCGCTGGTGGTGCGGGCGACGGCGGTCGGCGCGGACACCCAACTGGCCCGGATCACCGCGCTGGTGGCGGAGGCCCAGGCCGGCAAGGCGCGGGCGCAGCGGCTGGCGGACACGGTCGCCGGGGTGTTCGTGCCCTGCGTGCTGACGGTCGCGGTCTGCGTGCTGGGCTTCTGGCTGGGCGCGGGCGCCGACCCGCAGGCGGCGGTGACGGCGGCGGTCGCCGTACTGGTCGTGGCCTGCCCGTGCGCGCTGGGCCTGGCCACGCCGACCGCGCTGCTGGCGGCGACCGGGCGCGGCGCCGAGCTGGGCGTGCTGGTGCGCGGGCCGGAGGTGCTGGAGAGCCTGCGCCGGGTCGACACCGTGGTGCTGGACAAGACGGGCACGCTGACCACCGGCCGGATGGAGCTGGCGGCGGTGGCCGTGGCCGTCGGCGCGGGGGTCGACGAGGACCGGGTGCTGCGGCTCGCGGGAGCCGTCGAGCACCGTTCGGAGCACCCGATCGGGCGGGCCGTCGTGGGGGCGGCCCGGGCCCGCTGCGGCTCCGAGCCCCTGCCGGCGGTGGCCGCCTTCGCGGCCACCCCCGGGGTCGGGGTGTCCGGCGAGGTCGAGGGCCGGCGGGTCCGGGTGGTCCGCCCGGACGACGCCGGCGGGCCGCTGCCGGAGGAGCTGACGCGGGCGCTGGCGGACGCCTCCGCGGCGGGCCGCACACCGGTGGTGGTGGAGCTGGACGGGCGGCCGTCGGCCGTGCTGGCGGTCGGCGACACCCTGCGCTCGGGCAGTTGGCGCGCGCTGCACCGGCTGCGCGGCATGGGCCTGGAGCCGGTGCTGCTGACCGGGGACGGGCCGGGCGCGGCCGGGGCGGTCGCGGCGGAGCTGGGCATCGAGCGGGTGCACGCCTCGGCCTCGCCGCAGCGCAAGGCGGAGGTGGTCGCGGAGCTGAAGGCCGCCGGGCGGACCACGGCGGTGGTCGGCGACGGGGTCAACGACGCCGTGGCGCTGGCCTCGGCGGACCTCGGGGTGGCGCTCGCCTCGGGCAGTGACGCGGCGATCGGCGCGGCCGGGCTGACCCTGGTGCGCGGGGACATCGAGGCGGTGGTGGACGCCGTCCGGCTGGCCCGGCGCACGCTGGCCACGATCCGGGTCAACCTGCTCTGGGCGTTCGGGTACAACGTGGTGCTGATCCCGCTGGCGGCGGTGGGGCTGCTGAACCCGATGCTGGCGGCGGTGGCGATGTCGCTGAGTTCGCTGCTGGTGGTGGGCAACAGCCTGCGGCTGCGGACCTGGCGGCCCGGACGGGGCGCGGCGGAGGGACGCGCGGGCGGCGGGCCGGGTGACGGCGAGCCGGGTGACGGCGGGTCATCGGGCGCGCCGCGGCGGGCGGCCCGGGCGCGGCGTTCGGCGGGTGCGGCGTGGTGAGCGGCGGGACGGAAGGCGGGCCGGGGATGGCGAGGCGGGTCGGGGCGGCCGGGCGGCCGGGGACGGTCGAGCGGCTGAAGGTGGTCGGGCCACCGGTGGCGGCGGCCGCGGTGGCGCTCGCGCTGCTCTCGGGCTGGACGGCGGTCGGCGGGGCCGGGACGGCGCGCCCGGTCGAGGTGCGACCGGGCTGGCTGCTGCTGCCCACGGCGGGCGGCGCACCGGCCACCGCCGCCTTCTTCACGATCCGCAACCCCGGCGACATACCCGACGAGCTCACCGCCGCCGGCTGGGAGTTCGGCGGAAGGGTGACGCTGAAGCGGCATCTGCACCAGGGCGCCTCGGGCCGGTGGGAACCGGCCGCGGCGCTGCCGGTGCCGGAGCGCGGGGAGCTGGTGATGTCCCCGGAGGACGCCGATCTGATGATCACCAATCCGCCGCCGCTGAAGGTCGGGCAGTGGGTGGAGTTCACCCTCAGCTTCCGCAACAGCCCGCAGCTGCGGGTCAAGGCGGAGGTCCTGCCGCCCGGCGGGCGGCGCGGCAGCGGCTGAACCGGGCCGGCAGGGCTCCGTAGGGGATTGTCGGTGGGTTCCGGTAGTTTGTGCCCATCCTGAGGAGGGCGCCGGGAAGAGGTGGCGCCCGAACCAAGGGTGCTGTGCTTGTCTTTGTCCTGCCGTCCTGCCGTCCTGCCGTCCTGCCGTCCTGCCGTCCTGCCGTCCTGCCGTCCTGCCGTCCTGCGGTTGAGCCGTCATTCGGCTCCGCCGTTCTGCCGTCGCGCCCTCGCGCCATCACTTCCAGGAGCGCTCCCATCAACACCGTGATACGCCGGTCCGCCCGCACCACCCTGGTCACCGCCGCCTGCGGCGCCGTCCTCGCCACCGGGCTCGCCGCGTGCGGCACCGTGCAGCAGCTCAGCGCCGCCGACAAGGTCTCCACCGCCTTCGACAAGCTCGGCCGGAGCAAGTCCTTCAGCGCCAAGCTGTCGGTCGACGCCACCGCCGAGCAGATCGAGGCCTTCGGGGCGGCCACCGGCGAGAAGATCGACAAGGAGACGGCGGCCGCTCTCACCGCCGTGAACCTGTCCGTCGCCTTCAGCGCGGACAAGCCGCTGAAGGACGTCCAGCCGTCCAAGGGCGCCAACGGCGAGGCCGCGAAGGCCGACCCGTCGCTCTCCTCCTCGGTCGCGCTCACCGGCAAGGGCGGGGCGTCGCTCTTCGAGCTGCGCCAGGTCGGCGACCGGGCCTACGCGCGGGCGGACCTCGCCGGCTTCGCCCGGCTCGTCGGCGAGGACGCCTCCGAGATCGACCAGCTGACCAAGAACCTGCCCGCGGCGCTGCAGGGCGCGCTGAAGGGCTCGTGGGTCTCCTTCGACGCGAAGCAGCTCCAGGAGCCCGGCGGCGCGGGCGGCACCGGGGCCTCCCCCGCCCCGACGCTGGACCCGAAGGCCGAGGAGGGCCTGACCGCGTCGCTGAAGGACATCCTCGACCACGACCTGTCCTTCGAGGACAAGGGGAAGCAGGACGGCAAGGAGCGGATCACCGTCACCGCCCCGGCCCGCAAGCTGACGGACGACCTGCTGAAGGCCTTCGCGCCGCTCGCCAAGGACGTCCCGAACCTCGGCAAGCTGCCGACGACCGCGCCGAAGGACGTGCCGGACCGCAACCTGGCCCTGGACCTCTACCTCGACGGCGGCGCGCTGTCCGCGATGACCTTCGACCTCGCCCAGCTGGAGGAGAAGCCCGCCCCGGGCAGCACCCTTCCGCTGCGGATCGCGTTCGGCAAGGACGCCCCGGCGGTCCAGGCACCCGCCGACGCCGCCACGATCAGCTCGGAGGAGATCGCCGGCCTGATGATCGGCGACTTCACCGCCGGGCTCGCCGCGGACGCCGCGGACGGCTCCGACGGCGCGGACTCCACCGCCCCCTGGGACGGCCCCGGCGACCCGGCCGAGCCGCTCACCGACGCCCAGGTGAAGGAGCTGACCGCCGGCGGCGCCATGAACGAGGAGCAGGTGCGGCTCTACAACAAGCTGGGCATGAGCTACCAGGACATCAAGGACCTCGCCGCCCTCGGTTCCTGACCCGTGAACCCGCCGCCGCCGGGCGCCCGTCTCCTCCACTGAGGGGGCTGCCCGGTCGGCGGGCGGCCTCGGCCCGTACCGACCGAGGAGTGTCCGTGAAGAAGATCAAGACCGCGGTGGCCGCCGCCGTGCTGGCCGGGGTCGCGGTGACGGCGACGCCCGCCGTCGCCTCCGCGGAGCCGATGCACTGCGTCAGCCCGACCTGGGGCGGGGAGTACCTCTGCGGCGGCGAGTACGGCCAGCCCGGCATCACGGAGTACGCCTACCGGGACGGGCGCCGCCAGGCGTTCGTCATCGGCACCGACCACGCCGTGTGGACGCGGTCGAGCAGCACGTCCGGCAAGAAGGGTTCCTGGACGTCGCTGGGCGGCTACCTGATCGGCGGGGTCGGCATCACCGCCTCCGACATGGGCAACGGCCGGTTCGAGATCGCCGCCAGGGGCACGGACGGCAACCTGTGGGCGCGGCGCCACGCCGAGAACGGCAGCTGGACCGCCTGGGCCCGGATCTCCTGACGCACGCGTCCGCCGGGCGGCCCGGGGGAAACCCCTCGGCCGCCCGGCGGTCCGGGTCGGAACGCCCCCGCTACGCCGTCGGCAGGTCGAGGACGTCCTCCAGCGGCCGGCGCGGGGTGGCGGCGCCGGGCGGGCCGTAACCCACCCGCAGCACCAGCTGGACGTGGCCGGGCCCTTCGGCGGGGTCGCGCAGGCGCCAGCGCAGATCGGGCCACTCGACCGCCTGGTGCCACACCGTCAGCCGCAGCCCGTGCACGGTCAGCAGCAGCCAGATCCGCTCCAGGGCCTGCCCGGTGCGCAGCCAGTCCGCCGGGCCGTCGCCGGCCGTCGAGAGCGTGCAGAGCTGGGGCAGGGCCTCGAACCGCTCGGACGGCTGCACCGGCCCCTCGTGGTGGGGCGGGCGGCCGGCGAACTCGCGCATCGGCACCCGGGCGTCGTGGTCCTGCGGGCCGAGCACGGCGTACGGCAGTCCGTCGGACGCGGCGGCTCCGCCCGCGTCCGGGCGCAGCCACGTGCGGGTCTCGGCCTGCCGCTCCGGGTCGTGGGCGATCCGGTCCTCGGCCTCCGCGGTGACCTCCAGCACCCGGCGCACGCCGGCCTCCTCCAGCACCGCGAGCACCACGCCCTCGTCCTGCGCGGCGGCGATCAGCTCGGCGACGACCGCCTCGGGGACGTCCCGGTTGGTGAACGGCCGGCGGCTGGAGTGGCGCTCGGCGATCGCCGGGTAGAGGTCGCGGCCGAACGGCCCGGCCGCCGGGGCGGCGCCCGTCCCGGCACCCTCACGGCCGGGGGTCCCGGCAGGGGCGGAGAGGTCGAGCACGGCCAGCAGCCGCGGTTCGGCCGGATCGGGGAGCAGCCGCACCGGGCCGGAGCGGCCCAGCCGGGCGGCGGCGACCCGGAGGTTGAACAGGGCGGCGCCCGCCGCGATGTGCAGCGCGGCGCCATTGGCGTCGGCGAGCGGGACGGAGCGGGCCGGATCGGCGAGCACCTCGACCCCGCCCCCGTCCGGGGTGGGGCGGAACCGCCACGGCTGGCTGTTGTGGAGCGAGGGGGCCGCGCCGCCGGCGGCGGCGAGCAGCCGCAGGTCGGCCGGAGTGAGGGCTGACTGGGTCATGATGTTCCTCTCCTTGCCTCGACGCCCCGGCGCCGGCCGCCCCGACACGGCGGGCGGACGGCCGGCCCGGCGGGGAGCGGCGGACGGACCTCCCGGTGCGGCCACGGGTCCCGGTACTCCCGAGCGTGCGCCGGGCCGGGCACCGGCGACAGGGTCCAACGGCCCGGATGCGGGGGCGTGTCCCGCCCGGGCGACGGCCGACGGTACGGCGGGCGGCTCAGTCGTGCGGAACGACCGCCACCGGTGCCTGGGCGTGGTGCAGCACGGCGTGCGCGACGCGGCCCAGCCGGGGACCGAGGTCGTGGGGGCGGCGCCGGCGGCCGACCACGACCAGGGCGGCGCCGACGGAGTCCTCGACGAGGGTGCGGGCGGCGCCGAGGCGTGCCTGCTCGACGACCTCGATGTCGGGGTGGCGCTCGCGGTGCGCGGCGAGCGCGGCGGCCAGGGACTTCTCCTCCGCCGCCTGGAGCTGGGCCATCTCGGTGCCGTTCGGCAGGAAGCCGACCACCGCGAAGGCGGGCGGCAGGTCCCAGCCGTGCACGGCGCGGATCCGGGCGCCGCGCAGCGCGGCCTCGCGGAAGGCGAAGTCGAGCACCGCGTCGTCGGGCGCGGTGGCCTCCACACCGACCACCACCTCGGCGGCCCCGGGCTCCCCGGCCGGCTCGGCGGCGGTCGCCGCCTCGGGCTCCGTCGGCCGGACGACCACCACGGGCACGGAGGCGCGCCCGGCCACCGCGATGCTCACCGAGCCGACCAGCAGCCCCTTGAAGCCGCCCAGCCCGCGCGAACCGAGGACCAGCAACTGGGCGTCCTCGGCGGCGGCCACCAGGCCGTCCACGGCGGCGTCCAGCACCACGTCGGTCCCGACGCTCAGCGCGGGGTAGCGGGCCTGGACGTCCTCGGCCGCCGTGGCCAGCATCCGCTGGGCGGCCACCGGCAGCTCCTCGGGGTCGGCGAAGGCGGCGCGGCCGTCGGTGAGCCACGGCCAGGCGTGCAGCAGCCGCAGCGGGGCGCCGCGTCGCAGGGCCTCCTCGGCGGCCCAGTGGGCGGCGGCAGTGCTCTCGGGCGATCCGTCGACTCCGGCCAGGACTGCGGGCGTCATGGGAGGTTCCTTCCGCTGCGGACCCGCCGGGTGGGCGGACCTCGGGGTGGCTGCCGGTCGGGGCCGGCCGGGTGCGCTGACGCACCGTCCGTCCCCTGTGACCACCCTGGTCCCGCGCGGGGCGGGCGGCCAGAGGCCGCAGGGCCCTTGGGCCAGGGTCCAAAGGCCCGTCGGGCGCCCGGGCGCGCCGCGCGCCCGGCGTGCGGGCGGGCGCGCGCGGCGCGCGGGCCGCCGTCCGCACCGGTCCGGCGCGTGCATGACCGACCCCGGCGTTCCGCGCACATGCCTGCGGCACTAACGTGAATCCGACAATCCGACCGGTCGGCCGACCGGATACGGACCCGGACCAGCAGCACGGAACCACGAGGAGGACGCCGGTGGGCGGCGCGGAGGACACGCGGACGGGCACCGGCGGAGACCAGCGCGGACGGGCGGACGGCGCCCCGCCGCCCGACTGCCCCGCCCACGTCGGACCGGCCACCCCCGGTACGGCCCCCGCCGTCGCGGCACAGGCGGTCACGGCACAGGCCGCCGCGGCGCAGGCGGTACCGGCGCGGACCGCGACGACGCCCGCCGCCGGCCCGCGGATCCCGCAGCTGCGCCTGGACGAGCTGCTGGAGGAGCTCCAGTGGCGGATCGACGCGGCGCGCGGCACCCGTGACCGGGTGCACAGCCTGCTGGAGGCGGTGCTCGCGGTCGGCCGCGAGCTGGACCTCTCCCAGGCGCTGCACCGCATCGTCGAGGCCGCCGCCGACCTGGTCGACGCCCGCTACGCGGCGCTCGGCGTGATCGGCGCGGACGGCTACTCGCTGTCGCAGTTCCTGACGGTCGGGCTCACCCAGGAGGAGATCGACGCGATCGGCCCGCCGCCGACCGGCCGCGGCATCCTCGGCGAGCTGATCCGCGACCCGCAGCCGCTGCGCTGCCCGGTGCTCTCCGAGCACCCGGCCTCGGTGGGCTTCCCGTCGAACCACCCGCCGATGCACACCTTCCTCGGGGTGCCGGTGCGGGTGCGCGGCGAGGTGTTCGGCAACCTCTACCTGACCGACAAGCGCGGCGGCCTGGACTTCGACGCGGACGACGAGGCGGTGATCTCGACGCTGGCGGTGGCCGCCGGGGTCGCGATCGACAACGCCCGGCTGTACGAGGAGGCGCAGCGCCAGCAGCGCTGGCTGCGGGCGAGCGCGGAGATCACCCGCAGCCTGCTGTCGGGCGCGCCCCGGCTGGAGGTCGTGGAGCTGATCGCGCGCCGGGCCCGGGAGATCGCGGGCGCCGAGCTGGCCGACGTCTCGGTGGCGCTGGCCGAGCCGGGCGAGCGGGCCGCCGAGCTGACCGTGGAGGTGGCCCTGGGCGGCCGGGCGGAGGCCCGGCTCGGGGTGACGGTGCCGGTGGACGGCACGCTGTCCGGCGCCGCGTACGCCTCGGGCTCGCCGGCCACCAGCGACGAGCTGGAGCACGACGGGCGCTTCCCGGCCGGGCCGCCCGGGCGGTTCACCGGGCTGGGGCCGGCCGTGGCGGTGCCGCTGGGCACCGGCGAGGGCTTCGGGCGCGGTGTGCTGCTGCTGGCCCGCGAGAGCGGGCACCCGCCGTTCACGGCCGAGGAGACGGGCCCGCTGCTGGGCTTCGCCGACCAGGCCGCGCTCGCCCTGGAGCTGGCCGAACGGCGTCGGGACGCCGAGCAGCTGACCCTCCTGGAGGACCGCGACCGGATCGCCCGGGACCTGCACGACCTGGCGATCCAGCGGCTCTTCGCGACCGGTATGACGCTGCAGAGCGCGGGCCGGCTGATCGAGAGCCAGAGCGCGGCCGACCGGGTGAGCCGGGCGGTCGCGGACCTGGACGAGACCATCAAGATCATCCGCTCGACGATCTTCGGCCTGCGCGCCCACAACGAGCCGGACCGGGGGCTGCGCGCCCGCGCCACCCGCGCCGTCGGCGAGGCGCAGGCCACCCTCGGGTTCGCGCCGCGGCTCAGCATGGAGGGCCTGCTGGACACCGACGTGCCGCAGGAGCTGGCCGAGCACCTGATGGCCGTGCTCGGCGAGGCGCTCAGCAACGCCGCCCGGCACGCCCGGGCGAGCCGCGTCGAGGTGGCGCTGCGCGCGGCCGGCGGGACGGTGACGCTCACGGTGACCGACGACGGCGTGGGCGTCCCGGCCGGCGGGCGCCGCAGCGGGCTGCGCAACCTCGCCGAGCGCGCCGACCGGGCGGGCGGCACCTTCGAGCTGCTCCCGGCCGACGGCGGCGGCACCCGGCTGGTCTGGCAGGCCCCGCTGGGCGTCTGACAGCGGCGCGGACCGGGCCTCGGGCCCCCTCGGGGCGCCGGGCCCGGCCAGAACGGGCCCCGGGCCGGGACGGGCCTCAGGCCGCGTCGGGCGTCAGGTGCCGGCCGACGACCAGTTCCGGGGCGATGCGGATCTCCGCGCGGGCGCCGGCGTCCGGGGACGGCGGGCGGACCTCGGCGCGGCCGAGGACGGTGACGCACCAGCCGGTACCGTCCGTGCCGTCCACCTCGTCGGCCTCGAAGGCGATCACCGCGCCCTCCACGGCGCGCGCCAGTTCGGAACCGGCCGTGGTGGAGAGCAGCACGCCGCCGAGCGCGTCCAGCCGGAAGCGGACCGGGAGGACGGCGGGCAGCGCGCCGACGGTGTAGACCACGCGGCCCACCCCGGTGCGGGCCAGCAGCTCCAGCGCCCGGGTCTCGTCGAGTTCGCGCGCCTGGCGGGGCTGCGGCCGGACCCGGGGCTCGACCTGCACGGACGCGGCTTCAGGATCGGCGTTCATACCAGCGATCGTCGCCCGCCGCGCCCGGACGGGGCGAGGGCCGATGGTCCCGCCGAGGGTCCCACCCGGCCTACGGCGAAAGGCCCTGGGGCCGGCACACCCACGCGGGGCCGGTGCGCGTACCCGGGGCCCGGGAACCCCTCGGGCCCGCCCGCCCCCGGGCAGCGGGCGCCCCCCGGGCAGCGAGCGGCCCCGGTCACCTCAGGCGGGCGGGCGACCGGGGCCGGGTCGGGGGCGACGGCGTCAGCCGCGCGGGCCGTGACCGAGGACGCGCGGGTGGTGGGCCGACCGGTCGGCGGCGGCCGACTGGCGCAGCTCGGTGGCGATCAGCGCCGCCTGCACCCGCCGCTCGACGCCGAGCTTGGCGAGCAGCCGCGAGACGTGGTTCTTGACCGTCTTCTCGGCGAGGAAGAGCCGCTCGCCGATCTGCCGGTTGGTCAGCCCCTCGCCGATCAGGGCGAGCACCTCCTGCTCGCGCGCGGTCAGCTCCGGGCCGCCGCCGGACGGCTGCGCGGGCTCGGCCTCGCTGCGCAGCCGGTTGAGCAGCCGGGTCGCGGCGCCGGGGTCGAGCATCGAGCGGCCGGAGGCGACGGTGCGCACGGCGGCGACCAGGTCGGTGCCGCTGATCTGCTTGAGCACGTAGCCCGCGGCGCCCGCCATCACGGCGTCGAGCAGCGCCTCCTCGTCGTCGAAGGAGGTGAGCATCAGGCAGGCGAGGTCGGGCATCCGGGAGCGCAGCTCGCGGCAGACGGCCACGCCGTCGCCGTCGCCGAGGCGCACGTCCAGGACGGCGACGTCCGGGCGCAGCGCGGGGATGCGGACCAGCGCCTGCTCGGCGGTGCCGGCCTCGCCGACCACCTCCAGGTCGGGCTCGCCGTCCAGCAGGTCGTGCACGCCGCGGCGCACCACCTCGTGGTCGTCCAGCAGGAACACCCTCACCGGTGCCGGCGTCCCGTTCCCGGCCGTCTCGCTCGCCATGTCGTGGCTCCACCCTCTCCGTGCCCGGCACACCACACGCCGGGTCCATCGCATCATGCCGTACCACCCGGGCCCCGCCCAGGGTCCAACGGCCCCATTGCGGTCCCCGGCGCCGCCGGTCCCCGGGGCTACGGGTCCTCGACGCTACCGGTCCTTGAGCGCGCCGAGCACCCGCTCCACCGCACCGAAGGCGACGGCGCTGTCGAGCGGGTTGGAGTAGGTGCGCGACCAGGTGATCAGCCCGCCGCGCACCCGGGCGAACACCACCATGTCGAGGGTGAAGCGCTTGCCGGTGGCCAGGACCTCGCCGTGCAGCCGGTACTCGGCGACGGCCAGCTCGGGGTCGGTGGTGCCGTGCACGGAGACGTGGTCCACGGCGTCGAAGCGCTGCATGGCCGCGCCGCGCCGCAGGTGCTCGACGAAGGCCTCCCGGCCGGGCTGCTGCGGGGGGACGCCGGGCAGCAGGTAGGGCAGTTCGAAGACGGAGTCGGTGGTGACCAGGTCGGCCACCGCCGGGTCGGGGCCCTTGCCCATGAGTTCGACGAACTGCCGGAGCACTTCGCTCGGCGCGGGGGTGGCGGTCATCGGACGCTCCTCTCGACGGGCCGGGTCCTCGCCCCGGTCGCCTGATTGATATCCGGACCTGCCACGGCTCAGCAAGGGTTCGGCGGAAGAACGGTGACGTTTCGTCAGGCGCGGGCCCGGCGGGCGTTGCCGAGTCCGATGAGCAGGAAGGCGGTGGAGACCGCGACCGCGCTGCCCGCCGCGGCGGCCAGGCGGGGCGCGAGCGGGCCGCCGCCGGAGAGCAGGATGGAGACGGCGCCGAGCGAGGCGATCGCCAGGCCGACCAGCAGCCAGCCGAGCAGGGCGCGCGGCGAGGGGCGCACCGGGGCGGGCGCCGGGTTCGGGTCGATCAGGGCCCAGCGCACGGCCTCCTCGCGCTGTTCGATGCGGCTCTGGAGGTGGGCGCGGACGCGCATCAGGACGCCGGCGACCAGGCCGGCGAGGGCGATCTCGGCGGCGGGCTGCCAGGCGGGGACGGCCAGCAGCAGGCCGCCGGCCATGGCCAGACAGGCCCACCAGGTCACGCAGGCGGCCGCGGCGGTGCGGGCCGATCGGGGGCGGTCCGCGCCGGCCTGGAGGTCGGCGATGGCGGGCAGGTACCAGACGCAGCCGGACGCGGTGATCGCGGCGGTGCCGATGGCCAGGACGATGTGGGACATGGTGACGGCTCTCCTCAAGCCTCGGGCGGTTCGGAGGGGGAGCCGCTCCCGCCCGCCCGGGGGCGACGCGCGGGCGGGAGCGGCGTTCTGGGGGTCGGGCCGTCAGCGGCCGTCGGCCGTCAGCCGTCGCCGTCCGGGCGGCCGGGAGCCCGGCCGTCGGAGGCGGCGGCGCCGAGTGCCCGGGCGCGGCGCGGCGCGGGCTCGTCGTACGCGGCGGGGATCACCCCGACCAGGTGCTTGGCGCGCTCGCCGTGGTGGTCCAGGTGGTCGCGGGCGGCGATCTCCGGGTGGTGCAGGTCGAAGGCCGGGGATTCGGAGCGGATCCGCGGCAGGGTGGTGAAGTTGTGGCGCGGCGGCGGGCAGGAGGTGGCCCACTCCAGGGAGCGGCCCCAGCCCCACGGGTCGTCGCTGGTGACCCGCTCGCCGTACTTGGCGGTCTTCCAGACGTTGTAGAGGAACGGCAGGAGCGACAGGCCCAGCAGGAAGGAGCCGATGGTGGACACCGTGTTGAGCGTGGTGAAGCCGTCGGCGGCCAGGTAGTCGGCGTAGCGGCGGGGCATGCCCTCGGCGCCGAGCCAGTGCTGGACCAGGAAGGTGGTGTGGAAGCCGATGGTCAGCGTCCAGAAGCAGATCCGGCCGAGCCGCTCGTCGAGCATCTTGCCGGTCATCTTGGGCCACCAGAAGTGGAAGCCGGCGAACATCGCGTAGACCACGGTGCCGAACAGCGTGTAGTGGAAGTGCGCGACGACGAAGTAGGAGTCGGAGACGTGGAAGTCGATCGGCGGGGCCGCGAGCAGCACGCCGGTCAGGCCGCCGAACAGGAAGGTGACCAGGAAGCCGACCGTCCACAGCATCGGTGTCTCGAAGCTCAGTGAGCCCTTCCACATGGTGCCGACCCAGTTGAAGAACTTCACGCCGGTGGGCACCGCGATCAGGAAGGTCATGAACGAGAAGAACGGCAGCAGCACTTGTCCGGTGACGTACATGTGGTGCGCCCACACCGTGACCGAGAGGCCGGCGATGGCGACGGTCGCGGCGATCAGGCCGGAGTAGCCGAACATCGGCTTGCGGCTGAAGACCGGGATGACCTCCGAGACGATGCCGAAGAAGGGCAGCGCCAGGATGTACACCTCGGGATGGCCGAAGAACCAGAACAGGTGTTGCCAGAGCATGGCCCCGCCGGAGGACGGGTCGAACACGTGCGAGCCGAACTTGCGGTCGCACTCCAGGGCCAGCAGCGCGGCGGCCAGCACCGGGAAGACCAGCAGCACCAGGACCGAGGTGAGCAGCACGTTCCAGCAGAAGATGGACATCCGGAACATGGTCAGGCCCGGGGCGCGCATGCAGATGATCGTGGTGATGAAGTTGACCGCGCCCAGGATGGAGCCGAAGCCGGACAGCGTCACGCCCATGATCCACATGTCGGCGCCGACGCCGGGCGAGTGGATCGCGTCGGACAGCGGCGCGTAGAGGAACCAGCCGAAGTCGGCGGCGCCCTGCGGGGTCGCGAAGCCGGCGGCCGCGATCAGCGAGCCGAACATGAACAGCCAGTAGGCCAGCATGTTCAGGCGGGGGAAGGCGACGTCGGGGGCGCCGATCTGCAGCGGCATGATCCAGTTGGCGAAGCCGGTGAACAGCGGCATCGCGAACAGCAGCAGCATCACCGAGCCGTGCATGGTGAACGCCTGGTTGAACTGCTCGTTGGAGAGGATCTGCGTCCCCGGCCGGGCGAGTTCGGCGCGCATGACCAGGGCGAGGATGCCGCCGATCAGGAAGAACCCGAACGACGACACCAGGTACATGGTGCCGATCGTCTTGTGGTCTGTGGTCGTCAGCAGCCGGACCAGGGAGGAGCCGGGTCGTTTGACCCGTGCCGCTCCCGGTCGGGCGGCGGACGGCGGCAGCGCGCTGTCGCCCTGTGCCTCGATGGCGCTCAAGGACGCACTCCTTCGAAAACTTCTGCGGATGGATGGCGATCCATGATCGGAACGCACCATCCGTGCGCCCTAGGGCCGTTGGACCCAGCGGGCCGGGGCCGGTGGGCCTCGGATCCGGGCCCCGGGGAGGGACCACTGTCCGCCCCGCCCGCGGGACCGGCCGGCCGGGCTCCGGCCCCGGCCGGGGGAATCACGAAAAACCGGCGCGGCCTGGAGAGTTGTCGTTCTCCAGGCCGCGCCGGCGGGGCGCGGAGCCGTTCCTCCGCGCCGGGGTCCCGGTGTGCCGCGGCCGCCCGTCCGGAGGGGGCGCGCGCGGTTCCCGGGACCCCCGGTCGGGGCCCGCGTCGGGGGCGGATCGATCGCGGGCCCGGGGTCAGGAGGCGGCGCCCGTGCCGGCGACGAGCCGGTAGCCGGCCACCAGGTCGGGCTGGATGGCCACCGTGTGGTCCATCGAGGCGTTCACCCAGGGGCTCAACAGGGCGCGGTAGCGGGCCAGTCGGGCGGGGTCGGTGACCGGGCGGGCGAAGCCGGTGACCACCACGCTCCAGCCGAGCCGGGTCACCGGGTCGATCGCGTCCGCCTCGTAGGCGACCACCACGCCGGTGTCCTCGCGACCCTGGGCGGCCGCGGTCAGGGCGGCGCCGTCGTGCGTGCGGATCACGATGGTGTCGTCGACCAGGAGGTGGTTCACCGGGCGGATCGCGGGCAGCGCCCGCACCGTGAACACGATCCGGCCGAACGGCGCGCCGCCCAGCAGCCTCAGCGCCTCGGCCCGTTCGAGCGGCACCAGTTCGCGCGGCGGCGCCTCCAGGGGCGTGCGGGGGCGTCCCACCGTCGCGGTGCGGCGGTTCTGCGGCTGCCGGCCGGCCGCGCGGCGCCGCTCGCGCAGCCGGCGGCGCACGGAGTCGTCGCTCACGAGGCGGCCGCGATCAGTCCGAGGCCGCCGTCGAAGCGCCGGTAGAGCACCCGGCCGCGTCCGGAGCCGGGCTGGGCGAAGAACAGGTAGGGCAGTTCGGCGGCGGCCAGCCGCGCGGCGGCCTGGTCCTCCGTCAGCTCCGGTGCCCCGCAGGGGCTGAGGGTCAGCGGGACGGCCGGGCGGGTCGGCGGTCCGGCGGCCACCGTGCGGGCCAGCCGGTAGCCGGTCGGGCCGACCCGGTAGACCACCGCGTCGGTCTCGGTGGCCGGGTCGGTGAACAGGTGGATGTCGTAGTCCATCGCGTCCATGGTCCGGGCGGCGGCGTCCGGCGAGCACCACACCAGCTGGGCCCGCTTGCGCCGGACGATGCGCGGCGGCCCGGCGGGGTCCGGGAGTCCGGCGCGCGCGACGGCGGCCGGCGGCCCGTCCGGCGTCCCGGGCGCGACGGTGGTCAGCAGCGCGCGGGTGCGGATGCGGCGCGGCCACGGCCGGGGCGTCCAGCCCGAGGTGACGGCGGCCATCCGCACGCGCAGGCCCTCGGTGAGCCGGTCCAGCGCCTCGCCGAGGTCGGCGGCGGCCTCCTGGACGCGGATCCGCCGGCCGTCCACCTCGGCGTTGACCTGGGTCAGCACACCCGCCCGGTCCGCGCCGCCCGGGGAGGCCGCCGCGCCGAGCGTCGCGACCCGCACCCGCAGGGATTCCACCAGGGCGTCCGCCCCGCCCACCACGGCGGCGATCCGGGCTCTCGCGTCGGCCGCGAAGCCCCGCGAAATCCCCTCGCACACCCGCACCGTGACCAACTCGCCCACCTCAGGCCTCTTCCCGTTCCGCCACACTCTGGTCCTGCCGCGCCGACCCGCTCCCGGCGGCCCCGTACTGCGGCGCGGCGATCACGATCCCTCCCCGGCACCCCGCCCACAAGGGCCGAACGGCCCCATCGGCCCGCGCCCACCGGCCCGGTCGTACCCGTCGCACCCCGGCACCCCGGGCCCGGCGCGGCCGTCGGGCCGTGGCATCATCGGCCCATGACGGCCCCTGAAGACCAGTCCGCGTACTGGAACTCCACAGGAACCACCAAGATCTTCGGCCATCCCCTGCACCCCGCCTGGACGGCGCGCCTCGCCCGGGACGCCGCCCTGCTGGACTACGGGTGCGGCTACGGCCGGCTCGCCGGCGAGCTGGCCGCGCTCGGCTTCACCGACATCGCGGGCGTGGACGTGGCGCCCGAGCCGGTCGCCCGGGCCCGCGCCGAACAGCCCGCCGCCCGCTTCACGGTCCTCACCGACCCGCCGCGCACCGGGTTCCCGGACGGCGGCTTCGACGCGGCCTTCCTGTTCGCCGTACTCACCTGCGTGCCGGACGACGCGGCGCAGCACGCCCTGGTCACCGAACTGCACCGGGTGCTGCGCCCCGGCGGCCTGCTCCTGGTCAGCGACTACCTGCTCCAGCCGGACGCGCGCAACCAGGAACGCTACCGGCACTCCGAGGAGCGCTTCGGCACCTTCGGCGTCTTCGCGACGAGCGACGGCGCGGTCTGCCGCCACCACACCCGGGAGCGGCTGCGGGAGCTGTTCGCCGGGTTCGAGCCGCTCGACGAGCGCGAGCCCGCGGTGTCCACCATGAACGGCCGGCCCGCGGTGGCCACCCAACTGCTCCTCGCCCGGCGGTAGTCGGCACGGGTGGTCCGCACAAGTGGTCCGCGCAGAGGAGACCGCCCCCGCCGAAGGGCGGGGGCGCGGCGGATCGTGCGGGCCGGCGTCACAAAGATGGGGGCCCGTCCCCCATGCCCCGGCGGCCGCCGCGGCGACAGGATCAGCGGTGAGGGCAGCGCCTTCGACGGCAGCGCGGCCCTCTCCCGGCATCGGAGGTGCGGTGGTGGCTGAGGTGGACGCCGTGCGCAGCACGCGCCTCGACGGGGGCGCCGGACCGGATCAGGGCCCGGTCGCAGCGGCGGTCCCCCCGGCCACACCGTTCCCGCACACTCCGATGCCCGGCGACTTCCCGGTACCACCACCCGCACCACCCGCACCGCCCACGGGATCCGCGCGGCCCGGACCGTCCGGGCCGCCGGAGCCGCCCCGGCCCCTCCCCTCCCCCGCCCAGACCCCCCGCTCCCACCCCGGCCGTCTCCGGTCCCCCCGTGCCGGCGGCCCCCCGTGGTGGGAGCGGGGCCTGACGCCGGGCCGGCCGCTGCCGGCCGCCCGCCCGGACTGGGCCGCCTTCACCGAGGCCGCCGTGGCGGCCGCGCCGGTGCGCCCGATGGTGCCGCGCGCCGCCTACCCGGGCCTGAGCGGCTTCGCGCTCGTGCTGCAGCCCTTCGCCGACCGCGCGCAGGTGCGGCTGCTGACGGCGCTCACCCCGGCCGTGCGCGCCGCCGACCAGCTGGGCCGGATCGACCTGACCGCGCTGCGCGCCGAGTTCACCGCACGGCTGACCGAGCGGCTGGCCCGGATCGCCGCGCGCACCCTCGTCCTGGAGCTGCACACGGCCCGCGCCACCGGGCGGCTGGCCGGCGGCACCCCGCAGGAGCGGTTCCGCTCGTTCCTCGCGCTCACCGCCCGCCGCGAGGGCCTGGCGGCGCTGCTGCGCGACTACCCCGTGCTGGCCCGGCTGCTGGCCCGGGCCTGTCTGGACGCCGCAGACGCCCACGCCGAGCTGCTCGACCGGTTCGCCGCCGACCGGCCCCTGCTGGTCGCCGGGCTGCTGCGCGGCCGCGACCCGGGGTCGCTGGTCGCCGTCACCGCCGGCGCGGGCGACCGCCACCGGCGCGGCCGGGCGGTCGCCGTGCTGCACTTCGCCAACGGCACCGCCGTCGTCCACCGGCCCCGCCCGCCCGCCGCGCACCGGCACTTCAACACGCTGCTCGGCTGGTACGGCGGACGGCCCGGGGTGCCCCGGCTGCGCGCGCTGGGCCTGCTCGACCGGGGCACCCACGGCTGGACCGAGTACGCCGAGGCCCGCCCCTGCCT
Organism: Kitasatospora sp. NPDC001527; assembly: GCF_040298605.1. Taxonomy (NCBI): domain Bacteria; kingdom Bacillati; phylum Actinomycetota; class Actinomycetes; order Kitasatosporales; family Streptomycetaceae; genus Kitasatospora; species Kitasatospora sp. NPDC001527. Next base: position 47,445 of record NZ_JBEPAM010000013.1, read on the forward strand.
GACCCACTTCGACGTCGAGCGCTTCTACCGGCGGCAGGGGGCGCTGCTCGCCCTGCTGCACGTCCTGGACGGCACCGACCTGCACTTCGAGAACCTGGTCGCCTGCGGGGACCAGCCGGTGCTGGTGGACGTCGAGACGCTGTTCCACCCGCCGGCGGGCGGCCCGGACGCCCGGCCCGCTAGCGCCGGGGACCCGGCGGCCCGCGCGCTCGCCGAGTCCGTGCACCGGGTCGGCCTGCTGCCGCAACTGCTGATCGGCGACGACGGCGCCGTGGACGTCTCCGGCATCGGCGGGGGCTCCACCGGGCGGCGGCCGTCCCCCGTCGACGGCGTGGACTGGACGGCCGCCGGCACCGACGAGATGCGCCTGGTGCGCCGCCCCCGCCCGTTCGGCGAGGCGCACAACCGGCCCCGGCTGGACGGCGCGCCCGTCGAACCGGCCGAGCACACCGAGTCGCTGGTCGCCGGCTTCCGCGCCGGGTACACCGCGCTCGTCGAGGGCCGGGACGAACTCACCGGCCCGCGCGGCCTGCTGCGCTGCTTCGCGAACGCCGAGGTGCGGGTGGTGCCGCGGGCCACCCGGGTCTACGCCCGGCTGCTCGACGAGTCGACCCACCCGGACGTGCTGCGCGAGGCGGGCGCCCGGCAGGCCGTGCTGGAGCTGCTGCGCACCGACGCGGTCGACGACCCGGGCCACCCCGGGCTGGCCGAGCACGAGATCGCCGACCTGTGGAGCGGCGACGTCCCGCTGTTCACCGCCCGGCCCGGCGCGCGCGACCTGTGGACCTCCGACGGCCGCCGGCTGGCCGGCGAACTGGCCGAGGCGGGGCTGGCCCGGGTCGAGGCCAAGCTCGCCGCGCTCGGCGCCGTCGACCGCAAGGACCAGGAGTGGATCGTCCGGGCGGCCATGGCGGGCGCCGCCGGCACCCCCGCCCACCGGCCCGGGCGCCCGGTGCCCGAGAACGTCTGGGCCACCGCTCCCGAGCCCGAACGGCTGCTGGCCGCCGCCCGGGGCCTCGGCGACCAACTGGTCGCGGCCGCCTACCAGGACCGCTCCCGCACCAACTGGCTCGGTCTCGAACTGCTCGCCGACCGCTACTGGCGGGTGCGGCCGCTCGGCGCGGACCTGGCCGGCGGCTACACCGGCACGGCGCTGTTCCTCGCCCAGCTCGCCGCGCTCACCGGGACCGGGCGCTACGCCGAGGTCGCCCGCCGGGCCCTCGCGCCGCTCCCCGGGCTGTTCGACTCGCTCGCCGCCCACCCCGACCACCCGGCCGCCGTCGGCTCCGGCGCCTTCGCCGGCCTCGGCGGCATCGCCTACGCGCTCACCGAACTCGCCCGCCTGCTCGACGATCCGCCGGTCGCGGCGTGGAGCGGCCCGGCGGTGGCGCTCACCGCGGCCGCCGCCGAGCGCGAGGACGACCCCGGCGTGCACAGCGGTACCGCCGGGGGGCTCGCCGCGCTGCTCGCCGTGCACGCGGCGGGCGCCGGTGGCGGCGGCGCGGCCGCGGTGAGCGCCGGCGCCGCACTGGCCGCCGCCGCGCGCTGCGCCGAGCGGCTCGCCGCCCGCCCCGCCCCGGCCGCCACCGGCTTCGCCCACGGCTCGGCCGGCGTCGGCTGGGCCCTGCTGCGCTACGCCCAGGCCGTCGGCGAGCCCGCCGAGGGCCCGCACCACCGGGCCGGGCTGGCCGCCCTGCACGCCGCCACCGCCGTCCGCTCGCGCGAGGGCTCCTGGTGCCGGGGGCGCCCCGGCGTGGCGCTCGCCGTGGTGGACAGCCCGCTCGCGCTCGCCGACCGCCGGCTCGCCGACTGGGCCCAGCGCGCCGTACGGAACACCGCGCGGGCCGCGCCGCTCGGCGACCACAGCCTCTGTCACGGCGAGTCGGGCGTGCTGGAACTGCTCGGCCGGCACGGACCCGCCGCCGGCCGTACCCCGTGGGTCCGCCGGGCCGGGGCACTGCTGGCCGCCGTCGACCAGGACGGCCCGCGCTCGGGCACCCCCGACCACGTCCCCCACCCCGGGCTGCTCACCGGCCTGGCCGGGATCGGGCACGGGCTGCTCCGCCTCGGCTTCCCCGACCAGGTGCCGCCCGCCCTGCTGCTGCGCCCGTGGGCCCCGGCCGCGGCGCGCCCCCGGCCGGCCGCCCCGACCGCCCCGCGCGGCGCCACCCGCCCGCGCAGTCCGGCCGCGCTCGGCTGACCACCCCGGGCGGGCCCGCCGCGTCCGCGCCGGCTCCGCCCGCCCCGCGCCCCCACGCACGCCCCTTCGCGCCCCCACGCACGAATGCGCGGCCCGCACCACCCGCCCCCGTCGTCCCGACCGAACCGGCGCCACCGTGCGGGCGTCCTCCCCACCGGACGCCCGCACCTGACGGACCGTCCACCACGCGACCACGAACGGAGTCCCGAACCATGCACGACCACGACGAGCGGGTCACCCCGCCGCACACCGCCGCCCGCCCCGGCGAGACGGCCGAGCACCCGGCCGGCGAGATCCGCCTGCGCCCGGGCAGCGGCCTGGGCCTGCGCTCCCGTCTGCTGGCCGGTACCGGCGGGGCCATCCCGCCGATCGTCGAGTTCCCGACGATGACCACGCCCTTCTGAGACCGGCCCGCCGCACCGCACCGCCCCCGGCCCTGAACGGCCGGACCGCTCCGCCGCCGAGGAACGGGCAGCCCCTCGGCGGCGGACCGGTCGGACCTGACGGGCCGAACCGACCGGACGGACCCGCCGCCCGCACCGCGGGTGCGCCCGCGCGGCCGGCGCGCTCCGCATGTGGTCGTACGGTAACCACCCGGTGGTGCCGCCGTGCCTGCTTCGTGACCGACTCACCACTCTTCAGAACGGATTGCCCGTCAAGTAGCCTGCGGCCATGCGGACCACGTCGTCGATCACCGTCGGCCGCGCCGCCGAGCTCGCACTGCTCGGCGGCGCCCTGGCCGCCGCCCGGCAGCAGGGCGGCGGGGCGGTCTTCCTGCTCGGCGAGGCCGGCATCGGCAAGTCCCGGCTGGCCGGCGAGTGCGCCTACCAGGCGTACGGCCTCGGCCTGCCGGTGCTGCGCGGGCGGGGCAGCTCGACCGGCACGGTCACGCCCTTCCGCCCGCTGATCGAGGCGCTCTCCTCGCGGTTCCGGGCCGCCGGACCGCCCACCGACCCCGAACTCGCGCCCTACCGCCCGGCGCTGGCACGGCTGGTCCCCGAGTGGCGGGACACCGCGGCGGCGGCCGGCGCCTACCCGGAGACGGTGGTCGAGCTGGCCGAGGCGCTGCTGCGGCTGCTGGCGGTGCTCGGCCGCGAGCAGGGCTGCGTCCTGCTGCTGGAGGACCTGCACGACACCGACGCGGAGACCGTCGCCGTCCTGGAGTACCTGGTCGACAACCTGGCCGGCCTGCCGGTGCTGCTGCTCGCCACGCTGCGCTCCGAACCGGGCCCCGCCCTGGACCTGGTGCGCGCCGCCGAGCGCCGCCGCGCCGCCGCCGTCACCGAGCTGCGGCCGCTGCCGCCCGCCGAGGTGGCCGCGCTGGCCGCCGCGATCCTGGAGGGCGAGGCCGGCGACCTGCCGGCCGCGCTGGTGGAGCACCTCACCCGCCGCGGCGACGGCTGCCCGTACCTGGTCGAGGAACTGCTCGCCGACCTGCTGGACTCGGGCGCGCTGCGCCGGGCCGAGGACGGCCGCTGGGCGCTCGCCGACGGGTCGCGCCCCGGGGTGCCCAGCACCATCGTGCGCAGCTGGGGCCGGCGCATCGACCAGCTCGACCCGCAGGTGCGGGACCTCCTGCTGACCGCGGCCACCCTGGGCAGCCGCTTCTCGGTGACCACCGTGCAGCTGATCACCGGTTACGACGACCGCACCCTGTTCAGCCACCTGCGCTCGGCCTCCGAGGCCAATGTGATCGTGCCGGACGGCGCCGCCCCGGACCGCTACGCCTTCCGGCACGCGCTGACCGCCGACGCGGTGACGGCCGCCCTGGCCCCCGCCGAGCGCGCCGCACTGGCCCGCCGGGCGGCCCGCGCGATCCTCCGCGCCGATCCCGAACTCGCCGAGGAACGCCGCCAGTTGGTCGCCTCACTGCTGCTGGCCGGGGGCGACCGGGCGGGCGCCGCGGTGCACTTCGCGGAGGCCGGCCGGCGGGTGCTGGAGGCGGGCGCGGCCGGGTCCGCGGTGGTCCTGCTGGAGCGCGCGTACGAACTCGCCGGGGACGCCGGACGGGCCGGCATCACCGAGCGGCTGCTGCCCGCGCTGGCCGAGTCCGGCCAGCTGGACCGGGCCTTCGAACTGGTCCGCACCCTGCCGCCGGTCCCGCCCGCGCCGCCCACCGGCGCCGCCCCGGCCGCCGAGCGCCGGATCGAACTGCACACCAGGCTCGCCTGGGCGGCGGTGATGGCCGAACGCGGCGCGGACGCGGCCGCCCAGGTGGCCGCCGTGCGCGCGCTGACGGCCGGCCGGCCGCGGCCCGAGCAGGACGCGGCGCTGGCCGTCGTCGAGGGCCACCTCGCGCTGCTGCCGGACCACGCGCCGCCCGTCACGCCCGAGGACGCCGCCGTGCCCAGCGCCGCCGGCCGCCTCGCCGAGGCCGAACGCCGGGCCCGGCGCGCCGCCGAGGTGGCCGAGCGCGCCGGGCTGCCGGTGGTCGCCTGCCAGGCCTGGCAGCTGCTCGCCCTGCTCGCCCGCGAACGCGGCTTCGACGCCGCCGACGCCTGCCTGGAGCGGATGCTGGCCGTCGCCGAGGCCAACGCCCTGCCGGTCTGGCGGGTCGAGGCGATGCTGCGGCTGGGCGCCAACGCCTTCATGCGCACCGGCGACGGCACCCGCCTGGAACGTGCCCGGGAGGCCGCCGCCGGGCTCGGCGCGATCGTGCTGACCCAGACCCTCGACGGCCTGCTCGCGATGAACGCGGTACTGCGCGGCGAGTGGCGCACCGCGCGCGCCACCGTCGACCGCTGCCTGGACGCCACCGCCCGGCTGCACAACCTCGCCGCCCACCGCTATCTGCTGCTCTCCTCCGCCACCCTGGCCGCCCACCTCGGCCGCACCCGGGAGATGGAGCGCGAGCTGGCCCGGTTCCGGCAGGCCGGCGGCGAGGAGTCCTTCCTGACGCCGCTGCGCTTCGGGCTCTGCCGGGCGGTCGGCGCGCTGCTCGGCGAGGACCGCGCGGCGGCCCGGGCCGAGCTGGACGCCACGCTGGCCTGGGAGGAGGAGCACCCCAGCGTGTTCTACCTGGCCGGCCGGCACGGGCTGCACCCGCTGCTGGAGGTGGTCGAGGGCCGCTGGGGCCGGGCCGAACTGGACCGGGCCGCCGCCGCGCCCGCCGCCGAACTGGCCTGGAACCGCCAGTTCCTGCGCTTCGCGGACGCGGTGGTGCTGGGCCGCGAGGGCCGTTCCGAGGAGGCCGTCCGGGCACTGGCCGAGGCCCGGCCGGGCGCCGCGGCCTTCCCGCTCGCGCACCACCTGGCACTGCGGCTCGCCGCCGAGACCGCACTCGCCGACGGCTGGGGCGAGCCGGTGGCCTGGCTGCGCACCGCCGAGGAGTACTTCCACCAGCTGGAGGTGCAGCCGGTGGCCGCCGCCTGCCGCACCCTGCTGCGGCGGGCGGGGGCGAGCGTCGCCCAGCACCGCGGCGGGCGCGACGCCGTCCCGGCGGACCTGCGCACCTGCGGGGTGACGGTCCGCGAGTACGAGGTGCTGGTGCTGCTCGCGGACCGCCCGGGCAACCAGGAGCTGGCCCGCAAGCTCTCCATCTCCCCGCGCACGGTGGAGAAGCACCTGGCCAACCTGATCACCAAGACCGGCCGGCGCGACCGCGCCGCGCTCTGCGCCCTGGCCGCCGAACTCCGCGCCGCCACGCCCTGAACGCGCGGTCCGTCAGGGCCGGGCGGCGCTCCCCGCCGGCGCCGCCGCGACCGGGCCCGGCGGGGCGTCGAGGCCGGCCGGCTCGGGCAGGCGCCGGGCGAGGGCCCAGGCCAGCGCGCACAGCGCGGCCAGCGGCGCGAGCGCGACCCGCAGCCCGGCGTGGTCGGCGAGCAGGCCGACCGCCGGACCGGCGAGGCCGCCGACGCTGACGGCGAGACCGAGGGTCACCCCGCTGGCGGTGCCGATCCGGCTCGGCAGGTAGTCCTGACCGAGCGTCACCTGGAGCGAGAACGGCACGTACAGGGCCAGCGAGATCAGCGCGGCGAAGCCGTACAGGGCGACCGGGCCTGGCACCAGCAGCAGTCCGGCGACGGCCGGCACGGCCGCCGCGTACGACAGCCGCACCGTCCGCACCCGGCCCCAGCGCGCGGCGCACCAGCCGCCGAGCACCGTGCCGACGGCGCCGCCCGCGAACAGCGTGAACAGCGCCGCCGTCCCCACCGCGGAGTCCTCGCGGCCGAGACGCTGCTGGGCGTAGAGGGCCACGAAGGAGCTGAGGCCGACGAAGACCACCGAGCGGCAGCCGATCACCGCCGAGAGCCGCAGGAAGGCGGACCGGTCGTCGCGCCGCCCGGCGCCCGCGCCCGCGGCGGCGGGCCCGGCCGCGGCGCGGGCGGCCAGCGCGCGGACCACCGGGGCGGTGAGCAGGGCCGCGGCGAGCGCCGGCACCGCCAGCCAGGGCGTCGCGCCCAGCCCGCCGGCCGCCAGCACCGGGCCGACCAGCAGCGGGGCGAGCGCGAAGCCGATGTTGCCGCCGAGCGCGAACCAGCCCATCCGGGTGTGGCTGTCGCCGCTCGCCGCGCGCGCCAGCCGCGCCGACTCCGGGTGGTAGGCGGCGACCCCGGCGCCGGAGAGCGCGACCGCCGCGCAGAGCAGCGCGTACGGGCCGAACAGCCCGGCCAGGCCGACCCCGATCCCGGTGGCGGCGGTGGCGGCCGGGATCAGCCAGGGCATCGCCCGGCGGTCGGTGAGCGCGCCGAACAGCGGCTGCACGATCGAGGAGAGCAGGGTCGCGGCCAGCACGACCCCGGCGGCGGAGCCGTAGTCGAGGCCGCGCCCGGCGACGAGGAAGGGGACCAGGGCGGGCACCACGCCCTGGTAGAGGTCGACGGCGGCGTGGCCGGCCGCCAGCACCGCGATCGGGGCGGCGCCGGACGGGGGGCGGGATCGGAGAGTGGTCACGGAAGCGATCCTCGGCCCGCCGGCGGGTGGCGGGCTTCCGATAAAGTGCCAGGCGATGCCGCATTCCCGCCAACCCCGTCCATCGGCCGATCTGACGGTCACCCGGCCGCTGCCCGCCGGTGCCACCGTCGCCGAGCACCGCCACGAGGCCCACCAGATCGTCTACGCGGGCCGCGGCGTGCTGGCGGTCACCACCGCCGCCGGCACCTGGGTCGCCCCGGCGACCCGGGCGCTGTGGATCCCCGCCGGTACCGGCCACCGCCACCGCGCCTACGGGCCCACCGTGCTGCACACCGTCGGCCTGCCGCTGGGGCACAACCCGCTGGGGCTGACCCGCCCGGCGGTGCTGGCGGTGGGCCCGCTGCTGCGCGAACTGCTGATCGCCTACAGCGGCCCGGGCACCGCGGGCACGCCGGAGGGGCGGCGGATGCTGGCCGTCCTGCTGGACCAGTTGCGCCGCGCCCCCGAGCAGCCGCTGCACCTGCCGGTGCCGCGCGACCCCCGCCTGGCGGCGCTCGCCGCCCTGCTCGACGCCGACCCGGCCGACGCCCGCACCCTCGGCGAACTCGGCCGGGCGGCCGGGGCCGGAGAGCGCACGCTGAGCCGGCTGTGCCGCGAGGAGCTGGGCATGACCTTCCCGCAGTGGCGCACCCAGCTGCGCCTGCACCACGCGCTGCGGCTGCTGGCCGAGGAGGTGCCGGTCACCGCGGTGGCGCACCGCTGCGGCTGGGCCTCGGCCAGCGCGTTCATCGACGTCTTCCGCCGCACCTTCGGCCACACCCCGGCCGCCCACCACCGCCGGTGACGGGGCCTACGGCAGCAGCCGCGCGATCTCGCCGATCTCCAGCGCCGCGTGCACGGTGCCGTCCGGGGCGACGGCGATGCCGTGCGGCTCGGCGCCCGCGACCGGCAGCGGGTGGCCGGCGTAGCCGCCGTCGGGGGTGAGGGAGCCGATCCGGCCGGCCGCCCACTCGGTGAACCAGACCCGGCCGTCGGGCCCGGCGGCGATCGCGTGCGGACGGGCGGCCGGGTCGGGCAGCGGATGCTCCGTCACCTCGCCGTCCACGGTGATCCGACCGATCCGGCCGCCGCCGAGGTCGGCGAACCAGAGCGCGTCGCCGCCCCGGGCGATGCCGACCGGTGCGGCGCCCTCGCCGGGCAGCGGGTGCAGGGTGATCTCGCCGTCCACGGTGATCCGCCCGATCGCCGGGGCCTGGTTGAGGGTGAACCAGAGCGCGCCGTCCGGCCCGGCCGTGATCATCGACGGGAAGGCGCCGGCGACCGGCAGCGGATGCTCCGTCACCTCGCCGTCCACGGTGATCCGCCCGATCCGGTCGGCGTTCAGCTCGGTGAACCAGAGCGCGCCGTCGGGGCCCGCCGCGATCCCGTACGGCCCGGACCCGTCCGGCAGGGCGTGGGAACGCACCTCGCCGTCCACGGTGATCCGGCCGATCCGGTGGTCGCGCATCCGGGTGAACCAGAGCGCGCCGTCGGGGCCGGCCGTGATCACCGAGGGCCCGCTGCCGGGCGCGTCCAGCCCGTACCGGGTGACGGTCCCGTCGGCCGCCAGCCGTCCGACCTCCCCGGCGTGCACCAGGGTGAACCAGAGGGCGCCGTCCGGCCCGACGGTGATCCCGTACGGCCCGGCCGCCGCGTCCGACACCACGATCCGTTCCACCGTCATCTTCCGTCCCGCCCCTCTCCCCGGCCCCGCCGGTGATCACCGGCGGCACCAGCGGAACTCTCCCCCACCCGGCCCACGCGGGCAAGTGGCTTTCGGGGCCGGCGCCTTGTCGGTGGCGTCGTCTAACGTCCCCGGCATGGGTGTCTATCTGGTGAGTGTCGAGGCCGACGAGTGGCTCGACGACGAGGTCTTCGGGGCGGTCGGGCGGGAGATCGACGCGGCGCTGGCCGGGCGCGGCCTGCCGCCGTTCGTCTGCCCGCCCGTGACGGGGTTCCAGGCGGGGTCGGGGTCGCACTTCGAGGAGAAGCTGTACCGCCCGATCTCCGGTTTCTCGGAGTTCTGCGGGGAACTGGCCGACGGGACGGTGGAGGCGCTGCTCGGCTGGGACGTGCTGCTGCCCGTCGAGCTGGACGCGCCGCTGGTGCTGCCGGTGGCGTGCGCGTACAACGACGTGACGGCGGTCGGCGACGCGCGCCGGACGCTGGCCGCCGCCCGGCGCGTGGCGGAGCTGCTCGCGCTGCCGCCCGGGATACCCGAGCACTGCGACAACCTGGAGATCGGCCTCTGGTTCGACCGGCACGCGAGCGCCGCCGCGGTCGGCTCGCCGGGCCGGTGGACGGAGGACCTGGACGTGGCCTTCTACGCCGCGCTCTTCCTGCGCGCCGCCGAGTACACGCTGCGGCGCGGTCGCCCGCTCGCCTACTCCTGAGCCGCGTCCGCGAGGGCGGGGGCCCCGTCGCCGTTCCGGTCCGCGCGGCGCCGCCGCCCGGGGTCGCCGCGCAGGACGGAGACGACGCCGAGCCCGGCGGCGCAGACCGGCACGGCCAGCAGGGCACCGATGATGCCGGCGATCCCGGAGCCGGCCACCACGGCGACCATGATGGTGGCCGGGTGGAGCTCCACCGTCCGGCTCTGGATCAGCGGCTGGAGGATGTTGCCCTCGATGACCTGGACCGCGACCACCACGCCGAGCGCCCAGAGCGCCGTGCCCAGACCGCCGTCGGCGAGGGCGACCAGCACGGCGACGGTGCCGGAGAGGAAGGCTCCGACGAACGGGATGTAGGCGCCCATGAAGACCAGCGCGCCGAGGCCGGGCGCGCCGGGGACGCCGAGGATCAGCAGTCCGACGGTGATGAAGAAGGCGTCGATGAGGGCGATCAGGGTGGTGCCGCGCATGAAGCCGGCCATCGCGTCGAAGGCCCGTTCGCCGCAGGCCACCACCGTGTCGGCGGTGCGGCGGGGCAGGTAGGAGTGGACGAACTCGCCGGTGCGGTGGCCGTCACGGAGGAAGAAGAAGACGAGCGCGAGCGCGAGCACGCCGCCGGTGGCGATCTGGGTGGCGAGGCCGAGCCCGGAGAGCACGCTGTCGGTGAGCGTCGTGACGAGCGTGTTGGTCTCGCCCTGGGCGTTGTCCAGCACGTGCCGCAGCTTCTCGCCGAAGGGGCCGAGCCATTCGGCGAGCCGGTCGCCGGACTCCTGGAGGGCGGAGGCGATCTGCGGGGCGCTGTGCACCAGCGAGTTGACCAGCAGGGCGATGACCGTGCTGACGGCGGCCACCAGCACGGCGCAGGTGAGTCCGGCGGCGACCGAACGGCTGACACCGCGTCGGACCATCCACGGCATCACGGGGTAGAGCAGGGAGGTGCCGAGCAGCGCCAGGATCACCGGCACGGTCGCGGCCCGCAGTTCGACCAGGGCGAAGACGACGAGCGAGGCGACGGTGATGAGCAGCACCAGCGCCGCCGACCAGGCGGCGGCGGCCCTGACCGGGGCCGGCAGCATGAGGTAGGGGCGTCGGTGGTCGGCGGGTCGGTGTTCGGGCGGAGTCTCCCCCGGCATCCGTTCCTCCATCCGGTCGATCGGTCCAGGTCTGCCCCATCTCAGCAGATGATCCGATCATATGCCTGATTTGTTCCGCCTTCGGACACGCCCGCCCCGGCGGTCGCGGCACGACCGGGGCGGACGCGCCGCCGGTCACTCGTGGAACTGGAACAGCCAGGCCTGCCGCTGGTCCTGAACCTCCAGCGGTCGCAGCGCGGTGCGCTGCGGGAAGATGTCCAGCACGCTCAGGTCCAGCGCCAGCTCCCGGCCGCCGACCGGGCCCCCGGGGAGGACCACGTGGAAGGAGAACCGGTCGGCCGCCTGGTACAGGGCCCATTCGAACGCCTCGGTGGTGCCCCGGACCTGCCGGTCCACCTTCGGCGGGCCGTCCAGGCCGATGTAGGCGTCATGCCGGAGGTTCCTGATGACGACGTTTCCGTTGTCGCGGCCGGTCACCTCCCACTCCTGCTCGCCGGGCTCCCCGGTCGGTGTCAGGACCACCACGAACTCCTTGGCGGCCTGGAGGGTGAGCAGCTGCTCGTCGGGCTTGGCGATCGCGTAGACGCCATTGTTCACAGGGGCCACGGCCGACTCCACTTCGATGCGGGACGCTGGTGCACGGGGCGGCCGCCGCAACCGGCGCCGCCCCCTGCGAAAGAGTGGGTCGATTGAAGCCAGCCGCGGCGGTACGGACACAGAGCACCGCTGCGGGACCACCCCAACGAGTCACGCCGCCCCGCACGTCCGTCCGGCCGTCGAACGCGCTATCCGGCCGCCTCGAAGCGCACCTCACCATGGCCGCCCGCGAAGGCGAGCACCCGTTCGGCCTCGGCCCGGGCCGCGTCCCGGTCGGCCCGGGCGAGCGGCGCGAACGGGCGGACCGTCACCGACCACGCCCCGGTGCCCTCCCCGGCCAGCTGCCAGCTCCCGGCGACCAGGCCGTCCACCAGCAGGCTGCCGAGCACGATGCCGTTCTGCGTCATCACCCGCGGCCGGTAGGCCTCGGGCAGCACCCGGGTGCGGTCGGCGTGCGAGAGCAGCAGGTTGTCGAACGGCGCGACCAGCCGGACCGGGGCCGGGGTGTCCGGATCGGGCCGCGGTGCGTCGGGCAGGTCGTAGAGCTGGCGGCCCTGCTCGTCGCGGAAGGCGACCAGGCCCGGGGCGAGGCGCCCCAGCACCGCGGCCCACCCGCCGAGGCCGCACCACTTCTGCAGGTCGGCGGCGGCGGCCGGCCCGAAGGCGGCGAGGTAGCGCAGCGCGAGGGCATCGAGCGGGGGCGCCGGGGCGAGCGGGCGGCCGAGCCAGGCCTCGGCGGTGGTGTGCGCGGCGGGACCGCCGCGCCCCCACAGGCCGCGCGGCGGGACCTGCACCAGCGGCAGCAGGCAGCGCGCGGCCTGGGCGAGCGCGGCCGGGTCGCGGTCGGGGCGGGTGACGGCCAGTTCGGCGCCCAGCCGCTGGAAGGTGCGCGGCTCCTCCTCGACCAGGGCGCGGGCCTCGACGGCGAGCGCGTCGAGGTCGAGTCCGGCCAGCCGCTTGCCGTAGGTGGTGCGCAGTTGCCGTTCCAGCAGCGGCTGCAGCAGCGGACGCAGGCTCAGGCAGTCCTCGGCGGTGACCAGGTGGATGGTGCCGCGCTGGAGGGCGATCCGCACGGCCCGCCGGCTCTCGATCAGCCCGGTGAGCGCCTCGGGGGTGAAGCCGTCGATCCGGGCGAGCAGGCCGAGGTAGGGCGGCTGCGGGGCGGCCTGGGCCTGCAGGCCGCCGAGGTGCCCGATCACGGCGGCCGGGCCGTCGGCGGTGCGCTCCAGCAGGTGCTGACGGGCCAGCAGCGCGCGGCCGAGCGCCCGCGGGCCCAGCACCCCGCCGTCGGCCCCGGGCATGCCCCCGGTCACCGGCGGCCGTCCAGCACGGCGCGCAGCAGGGCGATCCGGTTGGTGGTGATCGAGTCGACGCCGGCCTCGCCCAGCTTGCGCATGGTGCGGCGCAGGTCGGCGGTCCAGGTGGAGACGGCCAGCCCGGCCTGGTGGGCGGCGGCGGTGAAGGCGGGGGTGGCCAGGCCGAAGGGCGGGTTGACGTACCGCGGGCGCAGGTCGTCGAGCAGGGCGCGGGCGGGCAGCCGGGGCTGCTTCCAGGTGAGGGCGATCTCGGCGCCGGGGGCGAGGGCGCGGACGGCCAGCATGGCGGTGGCGGGGCCGCAGAAGCCGACCCGCTGCTCGGCGCCGAGGGCGGTGACGGCCTCCCAGGTGGCGGCGGCCGGGCCGGCGTCGTCGAGGTCGATGAGGAGCTTGGCGCCGGGCGGGGCGGCGGCGGTGGCCTTGAGCGCCTCGGCGAGGGTGGGGACGTGGTGGCGGCCGTCGTCGAGGGCGTCGAGCTGCTCGGCGGTGAGCCGGGCGAGCGGGCGCGGGTCCCCCCAGAGGCGTTCGAGGGTGGCGTCGTGCAGCAGGACCGGGACCCGGTCGCGGGTCAGCCGGACGTCCACCTCGACGGCGTCGGCGCCGGCGGCGAACGCGGACTCGACGGAGGGCAGGGTGTTCTCGCGGTGGCGGTACGGGTCGCCGCGGTGGGCGACGGCGAGGACGGGGCGGCGGGCGGCGTAGGCGGTCATCGGTCCGTTCATCGGTCCGTTCATCGGGTCGGAGCGGTGGTCTGCGCGGGCGGCCGGGGTCAGCGCAGCCGTCCGGCCAGCCACGGGGTCAGGGTGTACAGGGTGACGGCCTCGCGGTAGCTCGGCTCGCCCGGCACGGTGACGATCATGGTGCAGGAGGGCGGGAAGACCCGCTGCTTCAGGTGGACCAGGCCGGTCCAGACGGAGTTCAGGAAGGCCGGGACGCTGTCGCGCGGCACGTCGAAGGCGATGGCGTCGACGGTGACCACGGCCTCGTCGTGGTCGAAGAGGCGGACGGTGATCTCGGGCGTCCCGGCGATCTCGACCAGCGCCTCGTGGGGTATCGCGGCCAGCTCGTCGGTGCCGGGGCCGCCGTCGGCGCCGACCAGGCCGGCGAAGGTCTGGTCCCGCCCGATGTCGTGGCCGGTGCGCACCGGGCGGCCGTGCCGGGCGGCCATCGCCTCGATGGCGAGGACGGCGCTCTGGGTGGACGGCAGCGGGTCGTGGGGCATCGGGCGTCCTCTCCTCGGTGCTCGGCTGGTCGGCTGGTCGGCTGCTCGGCGCTCAGCGTCGTTCGATCATCACATTGGTCGACTTGATGACGGCCGTGGCGGGTGCGCCGGGCACCAGCTCCAGCTCCTCCGCCGACTCCCGGCTGATCAGCGAGACCACCCGGAACGGCCCGGCCTGGATCTCCACCTGGGCGGCGACGTCCCCCAGCAGCACCTCGGTGACGATGCCCGGGAAGCGGTTGCGGGCCGAGGAGGGGCGGCCCTCGGCGGCGGCGGTCTCGGGGCGGGCCAGCTCACGGGCGAAGGCGGCCAGCTCGGCGCCGGCGATGATCCGGTGGCCGTGCTCGTCGCGCTCGGCGGCGATCCGGCCGGCGTCCACCCAGCGCCGCATGGTGTCGGCGCTCACGCCGAGCAGCGCCGCGGCCTCGCCGATGCGGTACGGGTTGGCCGGTGCCCCGGGCTGGCCCATGGATGCGACTCCTGACGGTGGTGCGGACGATCGGCCGGGGAGACGGTCGGGCCGTGGTTCGCCCCCGCCCGGTCCCGGCCCCGCCGCCCATCCTGCCGTACCGGCCGGACGGCGGCGCAGCGACCCTGGGGTCCGTCGTCGGACCCCGTCGTCCGTCCGGCAGGCGGGGGTTCGACGACGGACCCTAGGGTTCGCCGAAGAGGTCCCGGCGCACGGCGTCGCCGGCGGTGAGCACGGCTCCGCCGAGCACCGCGCCGCCGCCGGCCTCGCCGGGGCGGACCTCGGTGCGCAGCGGAGAGAGCCCGGCCAGCCGCCGTTCGACCCGGGCGGCGAGTTCGACGCCGCCGGCCCGGCCGATCTCGCCGCCGAGCACGACGCAGCCGGGGTCGAGGACCACGCAGACGGCCGAGACGCCGACGGCGATCCGCTCGGCGAGCTCGTCCAGGAACGGCCCGCCGGGCAGCCCGTCGCCGAGCGCGTCGAGCGCGGCGCGTACGGCGGCCTCGGCGGCGGGGGCGTCGTCGGCCGGGCCGGCGGACAGGCCGTGGGCGCGGGCCAGCGCGCAGACGGCGGCGCTGCCGACCAGGCCGTGGAAGCCGCCCTCGCAGCCGGTCGCGCTGGGGAGCGCGGTGGTGCCGGGCACGGGCAGGAAGCAGATCTCGCCGGTGCCGCCGCCCGCGCCGCGGCGCAGCTTCCCGTCCAGGACGACGGCGGCGCCGACGCTGTGCCCGAGCCAGATCAGGACGAAGTCGTCCCGGCCGCGGGCGGCACCGATCCGGTACTCGGCGCGTCCGGCGAGGTTGACCTCGTTCTCCAGGATCACGTCGGTGCCGGGCAGTTCGCGCAGGGCGGCGAGGAGTTCGGCGTGCCAGGCGGGCAGTTCGCCGGTGGACTGGAGCCGGCCGGTGGCGGGGTCGACCAGGCCGGGGGCGCCGACGGCGACGGTGTGCAGGTGCTCGACGCCGGCCCGCCGGGCGGTGTCGAGCAGGGTGCGGACGATCCGCTCGGCGGCGGCGCGGTGGGCGGCGGCGTCGGTGGGCGGCTCGGCGACGGCGAGTTCGGCGCCGGCCAGGGTCTGCCCGGCGAGGTCGGCGACGACCAGGGTGACGCCGCCGGAGCGGACGTCGACGGCGCCCAGGTGGGCGCGGGAGGCGACCAGGGCGTAGAGCCGGGCGTTGGGGCCGCGCCGCTGTTCGCCGCGCTCGCCGACGACGGCGACCAGGCCGGTCCGCTGGAGCCGGTCGAGCAGGTCGGCGACCGTGGGCCGGGAGAGGCCGGTGAGGTCACGCAGCTCGGTCGCGGTGAGTGGTCCCTGGTCGAGCAGCAGGTTGAGCGCCAACCGGTCGTTGATCGCCCGGGCGGTGCTCGGCGTGGCCGTACGCACGGTGGTCATGGCCGAACATCCTTCCAGAGTATTTCTATCAGGGTCCCTTCCTGATAATTTATCGAACCGTCGCCGCACTGCCACGTCGGCGGGCACCACCGAAGCCACCACACCCCCAGGGCACCGCCGCGCCGCGCGCGGCCGGGAGGGAAGAGCCGGATGACCACCAGCCTGACCGCAGCACCACCCTTCGGCGGCCGGCGCGCCGCACGCCGCGCCCATGCCGCCGTCGCCCTCGTCTTCGCCGTGCACGGCGCCGTCGGCGGCACCTTCGTCAGCCGGATCCCGTGGATCAAGGACCACCTCCACCTCTCCCCCGGCCAGCTCGGCCTGGCCCTGGTGATGCCGGCCGTCGGCTCGTCCCTCGCGATGCCGCTGGCCGGCCGCTTCGTGCACCGCTACGGCGGGCGGGCGGCGGTGCGCGGCCTGCTGTCGCTCTGCTGCCTGGCCTTCGCCCTGCCCCTGTTCGCGCCCTCGCTGCCGGTGCTCTGTCTGGCCCTGCTGGCCTACGGCGCGACGGCGGGCATGTCGGACGTGGCGATGAACGCGCAGGGCGTGGAGATCGAGCAGCGGCTCGGGCGCTCCGTCATGTCCGGCCTGCACGGGATGTGGAGCGCGGGCGGGCTGGTGGCCGCCGGCGTCGCCATCCTGGCCGCGCACCAGGACCTCGACCCGCGGGTGCAGGTCGCCGTGACCGCCGCCGTCCTGGTGGCGCTCGCCCAGTTCGTCTGCGGCGCGCTGCCGGACCTGCGCGCGCCCGAACAGGCCGAGGAGCCGCCGCGCTTCGCACTGCCGCCGCGCAGTTCGCTGGTGATCGGCCTGGTCGGCTTCTGCGCGGTGTTCGCCGAGGGCGCCTCGATGGACTGGAGCGGCGTCTACCTGCGCGACGTCACCGGCGCCTCGCCCACCGTGGCGGCCGCGGCCTACACCGCGTTCTCGCTCACCATGGCGGTCAGCCGGCTGGCCGGCGACGCGGCGATCCGCCGGCTGGGCGCCGTCCGGGCCGCCCGGCTGAGCGGCGCGATCGCCACCACCGGCGGCCTGCTGGTGGTCTGCGCCGACCGCCCCTCGGTCGCCATCCCCGGGTTCGCGCTGATCGGGATCGGTGTCGCCGTGGTGGTCCCGCTGGCCTTCGCCGCGGCCGGCCGGATCGGCAGCAACCCCAGCCAGGCCATCGCCGGCGTCGCCACCGTCACCTACACCTCGGGGCTGATCGCCCCCGCGATCATCGGCGGCCTCGCCCAGGCCACCTCGCTCACCGCCTCCTTCGGCGTGGTCACCGCGCTCTCCGTGGCCCTGCTGCTGAGCGCGGGCGCGCTGCGCCGGGCCGAGGAGCGCAGCCCGGACGGCGCCGGCCCGGACATCGTGACCACTCCGGAATCGAAAAACTCTTTCGAAAGAAATTCGCCGTCGATATGATGGAAAATTCCTCGGGGAATTCTCGCTAGCATCTCGGACCGCCGGGCGCGCACACCGCGCGCCCGGCGGTTCCGCGACCCGCGAAGGATTTCCCGTGTGCTACCAGGCCGACGCCGCCCCGCCCGTCTTCACGCCCGCCACCCACACCCTCGCCGAGGCCACCGCCCTCACCCTGACCTCGGCGGACGGCACCGCGTTCGCCGCCTTCCTGGCCCGCCCGGACGACCCGGCCGGGCCCGGCGTGCTCGTCCTGCCGGACAACAAGGGCCTTTCCGATTTCTACCGGCAGACCGCCGTACGGCTCGCCGAACAGGGATTCCCGGCCCTCGCCGTGGACTATTACGGCCGCACCGCCGGCGCCGACCCGCAGAACCGCGCACCGGAATTCGGCGAGCTGCCGAACCTGCTGCCGCACCTGCTCGCGCTCACCCCCGAGGGCCTCGACGCCGACCTCACGGCCGGCCTCGACCGGCTGCGCGCGCTCGGCGCCGCCGAGGTCGTCGCGCTCGGCTTCTGCTTCGGCGCCCGCCAGGCCTTCCGCGCCGCCGCACCGCGCTTCGGTCTGGCCGGCGCGGTCGGCTTCTACGGCTACCCCGACGCCATCAACGGCGCTCCGGGGCCGACCCAGCTCGCCGCCGGACTGACGGCACCGATCCTCGCCTTCTGGGGCGGTGCCGACGAGCACATCCCGCCGAGCGCGGTCGAGGCCTTCGACGCCGCGCTCACCCGCGCCGACTGTGAACACGAGTTCATGACTTTTCCTCAGGCTCCGCACAACTATTTCGAACTCGCGGCGGTCCAACACCGCGACGCCGCAGAGGAGTCCTGGATCAGGCTCCTCGGCTTCCTGTCCGAGCGCACCATCCGTCGCACTTCGGGAGGACACCCGTGACCGATCCCGCCCCCACCAACAGACGCCGCCTCGGCGCCGCCCTCGGCGCCCTCGCCACCGCCGCGGCGGTCGTCATGACCGCTCCCGGTACCGCCCACGCCGGGCGGGCCCACTACTTCTCCCCCTACTTCGAGATCCGCAACGTGGCCACCGGCAAGTGCCTGGAGGTCGCCGACTGGCGCACCGACGACCGCGCGCCCGTCCGGCAGTGGACCTGCACCGGCGGCGCCAACCAGCTGTGGAGCAACAGCAACTACGGTCTCCTGAAGAACAAGAACAGCGGCAAGTGCCTGGACGTGCCGTACTCGAGCACCGTGTGGGGTACCCAGCCGATCCAGTGGTCGTGCGCCGATCCCTCGAACCTCGCCAACCAGACCTGGTCGGTTCCCGGGGTCAACCGGCCCTCGCCCAACACCGTGTACACCCAACTCGGGCTGGTCCTCGACGTGTACGGCTACGACCCCTCCGACGGCGCCCCGGTCGTCACCTGGGGCGCCAACGGCGGCGACAACCAGCTCTGGATCGGGCTCGACCCCCAGATCAGCCTGCCGCGCTTCTGACACCGCCCGCCCGTGCCGGGACGCCCCGCCGTCCCGGCACGGGACCGCACACCCGGGAGGACCCCATGCGCATGCCCCTTCGCACCCTCACCGCGCTCGCCGCCGCCGGCGCGCTCGGCCTCCTCACCCCCACCGCCGCGCAGGCCGGCCCCGACCGGCCCTTCACGGTCATCACCGCCAACCACTCCGACAGCCAGCAGTGCCTGGACGTCACCGGTCGGCGGACCGACGACGGCGCCCCCGTCGAGCAGTGGCCCTGCAACGACGGCGACAACCAGAAGTGGTACTGGACCGACGCGCACGAGCTGGTCGGCGTCGGGAGCGGCAAGTGCCTGGACATCCCCTTCGGCAGCACCGAGGAGGGCGTGCAGGCGATCATCTGGCCGTGCAACGGCGGCACCAACCAGCAGTGGACCAGCACCCTGGTCCACCACGCCGGCATCTACATCCTGGCCGGCGTCAACAGCGGACTCCTGCTGGACGTCCGCGGCGCCGACCCGACGCCCGGCGCGCCGGTGATCCAGTGGCGCCACGTCGGCGGGCTCAACCAGTGGTGGTTCTTCTCGCCCTGGCAGAACGGCCAGAACTGACCCCGGGAGGTCACCATGCACACCCACCGCACGGCCCTGCGCCGCCCGGGCGCGGCCCCGGCCGTGCTCACCACCGCGGACGCCCTCGTCCTCGTCCCGGCCGCCGAGACCTCTTCGGGGGCAGCTCCGCCGACGGCGCGCCGGTAGGCCGGTGGACCACCACCGGCGGCGTCAACCATCGCTGGCTCATCCGACCGGCCCCGCCCGCGCCCGGCCCGGCACCCGTCCGCCGGGCCCGACCGGGCACCCGGTTAGGCTCGGCCCGTGCCCGAACCCGTGACCTCCCCGTCTCCGCCCGGCCAGGCCCCGGCCGACCCGCCGGAGCGTTCGCCGTGGCCGCGGTTCGCCCTGCTGGTGGCGATCCTCGGCGCGGCGACCGGCTCGCTGCTGCTGTGGAGCCCGACCGCCCTGCTCGACGGCGACGCGTTCGCCGGGACCCCGTGGTACTGGCGCGCCCCGCTGTTCACCGCGGTGTACGCGCTCGGTACGGTGGCCTTCTTCCCCCGGCCGGCCCTGAACGCGGCCGCCGGGCTGCTGCTGGGCGTGCAGCAGGGCCTCCTGCTGGCCGTGCTGGGCACGACGCTCGGGGCGGCGACGGCCTTCGGGCTGGCCCGGTGGCTGGGGCAGGACGCGCTGCGGCGCCGGCTGCGCGGCCGGATGCTGCTGGCGCTGGACCGGCGCTTCACCGACCAGGGGTTCCGCAGCGTCCTGCTGCTGCGGCTCTTCCCCGGCCTGCCGTTCCAGGCGGCCACCTACGGGGCGGCCGTGTCCGGGGTGCGGTTCCCGCCGTTCATCCTCGCGACCGCGCTCGGCGTGGTCCCGGTGACCGCGGTCTACGTCACCGCGGCGGCCACCGCGCGCGAGCCGGGCTCGGCCGGCTTCCTGGTCTCGGCCGGGCTCGTCGGGCTGATCTGCCTCGCGGGGCTGGTCCCGGTGGCGCGGGCGGCCCTGCGGCGACGGCGCGCGACGGCGGGCTGAGCGCCGGGAGCCCGCGACGGCGCGCCGGGCGCGGGACACGCCGACACCCGCTCGGCCGAGCGGGTCGTTTGTCGGTGGCGTGTGAAATCGTTCCCGCATTGTTGACAGAAGGTCAATTACGCGGTGACCGCGACCGATATCGTCTACGCGCGCAACCGTACGTCCCTGCACCGCGTCGCTTCTGATGCCCGGGTCCGCCCGGACCGTCGGCGCGGCGCGACGCGTGCGGACGGCGCGAGCGGGCACGAGACCGGTGATCAGTGCGATACTCGGACAGTTCCGACGAGTGGATGACGTGTCAAAAGGGCACGCGCACCGGGGGACCTGTATCGGAACAGAGGCAGGGAGGCGCGGCATGGGAGCACTTCGCGACGAGCACCACAACGGGTGGCTGATGCCCTCCGGGCACTACCCGGCCGCGGTGTACGAGGACGAGTGGGTCGAGCAGGAGACGGTTCCGTCCTCCCCCGCCCCGGCGAAGATCGTCTCCCTGCGGCCGACCGGATTCGAGGCGGCCCGCACGGTCGGCGAGCACATCCGGGCGAGCACCCCGGTGGTCATGGACCTCACCGAGATGGAGGAGGCGGAGGCCAAGCGGATGGTCGACTTCGCCTCCGGCCTGATCTTCGGCACCCGCGGCGGCATCGAGCGGATCGCCCGCCGGGTGTTCCTGCTCACCCCGGCGGACGTCGAGGTGATGGTGATCGACCGCCCGCTGGACGACACCGGCTTCTACAACCAGAGCTGACCCGAGCCCGACGGAACCGGGGACGGCACCCGCCGTCCCCGGCTTTCTGTTGCCCGGGCGCCGTACCGGCATGCCTCGAACGAGACAGCCGGATTAACAATGAGACATCCATGTCTCATTCGACGTACACTCGCTCCATGGCCACCGACCGTGACTCCGTGCTCGAAGCCGCCGTCGGCGTGCTCTCCCGCCGCCCGACCGCCCACCTCGACGAGATCGCCCGCGCCGCGGGCATCAGCCGCGCCACCCTGCACCGGCTCTTCCCCGGCCGGGACGCGCTGATCCGCGAGGTCGGCATGCTCGCGCTCCAGCGCCTGGCCTCCGCGCTCGACACCACCGCGGTCGAGGAGGGCGACGCGCACGCCGCGCTGCGCCGGCTGATCGACGCGATCGTGCCGGACGCCATGCTCTGCGCCTACCTGACCGGCGAGAGCCAGCTCTACGACGACGAGGCGGTCAACGAGCTCTGGGAGGCCCAGATCGCCCGGCTGCACGCGCTCTTCCTGCGGGGGCAGCAGCAGGGGGTCTTCCGCATCGAGCTCTCCGCGGCCTGGCTCAGCGAGGCCTTCTTCGACCTGCTCGCCGGGATCGGCTGGGCCGTCCAGGACGGCCGGCTGGCCCCGCGCGACGCGACCTTCTCGCTCGCCGAGCTCTTCCTCGGCGGCGCCCTGCGGACCCCGCGCCCGCACTGACCCCGACTCCTCATCCACCGCACCTCGGACCGGAAACCGGACACCGATACCCATGAGCAGCACCGTCCACCTCCAGCCCCGCCAGCGCTGGACCGGCCTCGCCGTCCTCGTCCTGGCCGTCACCCTGGTCGCCGTCGACGCGACCGTCCTGTCCCTGGCCATCCCCTCCATCAGCGAGACCCTGCGCCCCAGCGGCACCCAGCTGCTGTGGATCGGTGACGCCTACTCCTTCGTGCTGGCCGGCCTGCTGGTCTCGATGGGCTCGCTCAGCGACCGGATCGGCCGCAAGCGGCTGCTGCTCGCCGGTGCCACCGCGTTCGGCGCCGCCTCGCTGCTCGCCGCCTACGCGCCGACCGCCGGCTGGCTGATCCTGGCCCGCGTGCTGCTCGGCGTGGCCGGGGCGACCATCATGCCGTCCACCCTCTCGCTGATCCGCACGCTCTTCCCCGACGACCGGGAGCGGGCCACCGCGATCGGCATCTGGGGCGCCGCGGCGTCGGCCGGCGCCGCGCTCGGCCCGGTGGTCGGCGGCGTGCTGCTGGAGCACTTCTGGTGGGGCTCGGTGTTCCTGCTGAACATCCCGGTGCTGGTGCTGCTGCTGGTCCTCGGCGCCTGGCTGCTGCCCGAGTCCAGGGACCCGAAGCCGGGCCGCTGGGACGTGCTGAGCGTGCTGCTGTCGCTGGCCGGTGTGATCGGCGTGGTCTACGCGATCAAGGAGGCCGCGGCGCACGGTGTCGCCCGCTGGGACGTACCGGTGACGGGCCTGCTGGGCGCGGCCGCGCTGGTCGTCTTCGTCCGCCGCCAACTGCGGCTGGAGACCCCGCTGCTGGATGTCCGGCTCTTCGGCAACCGGCGCTTCACGGCCGCCGTGCTGGCCTCGCTGATCGCGCTGATCGGCCTGTCCGGCATCGTCTTCGTGACCTCGCAGTACCTGCAGCTGGTCCGCGGCTACCCGCCGCTGAAGGCGGGCCTGGCCGAGCTGCCGGCCTTCGCCGGCGCGGTGGCCGGTGGTCTGCTCACCGCCAGGCTGGTGCGCCGCACCGGCGCCCGCACGGCGCTCACCCTCGGCCTGCTGACGATGGGCGCCGGGATCGGCCTGCTCGGCTGGATCCAGCAGGACACCACCTACCTCGTGCTGGCCGGCGCCTTCCTGCTGGTCGGCACGGCCGAGGGCGTGGTCTACACGCTCGGCGCGGACATGGTGCTGGGCGCCGCCCCCGCCGACAAGGCCGGCGCCGCGTCCGCGGTCTCCGAGACGGCCTACGAGCTGGGCACCGCGCTCGGCATAGCCCTGGTCGGCTCGGTGGTCGGCGCGCTGTACGCGGACCGGCTGGCCGTCCCGGCCGGGACGGACCCGGCGGCGGCCGCGCAGGCGGGCGAGTCGCTGGGCGGCGCGGTGGAGGCGGCGCACGGGCTGCCGGAGGCCCTGGCCGGGCCGCTGCTGTCGAGCGCCAAGGAGGCGTTCGTCCACGGCGTGAACGCGGCCGGGATGCTGGCGGGCGCGCTGCTGCTGGGCGCGGCGGTGCTCGCCTGGCGGCTGCTGCGGGAGCCGAACGGCGGGGCCGGTCGGCCGGAGCGGCCCCGGGAGCCGGCGCAGGAGCCGGCCCAGGAGCGGACGCCGCAGCAGGCGGCGCTCTGAGCGAGGGCGGTGCCCCGCGTCCCGGGAGGGGGCGCGGGGCACCGCCGCGTTCGGGACCGGTCAGACGGCGCCGAAGGGCAGTTCCAGCTCCGCCCAGACCACCTTGCCGTCCCGGGTCAGCCGGCTGCCCCAGCGCTGGGCGAGTTCGCTGACCAGGAACATGCCGCGGCCGCCCTCGTCCTGCTCGGCGAACGGGCGCAGCTGGGGCGTCTGGCCGCCGGCGTCGGCGACCTCGACGGTGAGCACCCGGTCGCGGAAGAGCCGCAGCCGGCGCGGGGCGTCGGCGTGCAGCAGGGCGTTCGTGACCAGTTCGCTGACCAGCAGCTCGGCGTAGTCGGAGAGCGCGCCCAGGCCCCAGGCGTCGAGCGTGGCGCGGGTGAAGCGGCGGGCCTTGCCGGGCAGCCGGCCGCCGCCGGTGAGCGGGAGGGTGGCGACCCGGTCGGCGGGCAGCGGCAGCACCCGGGCCATGATCATCGCGATGTCGTCGTCGCTGCCGCCGCTGACCAGCGCGCCGAGCACGGCGTCGCAGCTCTCCTCCAGGGTCCGGCCGGGGCCGGCCAGGGTGCGGGCGAGCAGGTCGATGCCGTCGTCGAGGTCCTGGCCGCGCCGTTCGACCAGGCCGTCGGTGTAGAGCGTGACCATGCCGCCCTCGGGGAGGGCGAACTCGACCGACTCGAAGGCCACCCCGCCGACGCCGAGCGGCACGCCGGGCGGCATCTCGACCCGCCGGGGCGTGCCGTCGGGGGCGACCCAGACCGGCGGCAGGTGGCCCGCCGAGGCGACCAGGAGGGTGCGCTCCAGCGGGTCGTAGACGGCGCAGATGCAGGTGGCGAACTGGCCCTCGCCGATGCCGGAGGCGGTCTCGTCGAGCCGGGTGAGCACCTGCTCGGGCGGCATGTCCAGGGTGGCCAGGGTGCGGGCGACGGTGCGCAGCTGGCCCATGGTGGCGGCGGCCCGGATGCCGTGGCCCATGACGTCGCCGACGACCAGGGCGACCCGGCCGCAGGAGAGCGGGACGACGTCGAACCAGTCGCCGCCGACCTCGCTGGTGACGCTGGAGGGCAGGTAGCGGTAGGCGATCTCCAGGCCCAGGGTGCGGTGGATCTCCTGGGGCAGCAGGCTGCGCTGGAGGGTGAGCGCCGTCTCCCGCTCGCGCCGGTAGAGGCGGGCGTTGTCGATGGCGAGCGCGGTGCGGGCGACGAGTTCCTCGGCGAGCGCGACGTCGGCGGCGGTGAACGGCTCGGGGTTGCGCATGCGGATGAACTCGGCGCCGCCGAGGACCATGCCCCGGGCGGTGACGGGCAGCATCAGGTAGGAGTGGATGCCGGCGGCGAGGCCGGGGGCGACCCGGTCCGGGCTGGCGACCAGCCCGCGCAGCACCTCCGCGTCGACGTGGGCGCGCAGCAGCGGGCGCCCGCTGCGCAGGCACTGGGTGTAGCTGCGTTCGGGCGCGTACTCGGATACCTCGCCGACGGTGTCGACGGCGCTGGTGAGCCCCGTTTCGTAGGCCTCGCCGACCGCGACGGCGCGCAGCTGGACGCCGCGGTCCTCCGGGATGGGGGTGGGTTCGGAGCCGCGCAGCACGGTTTCCAGCAGGTCGACGGTGGCGAAGTCGGCGAACCGGGGGACGACGGCCTCGATGAGCTCCTCGGCGGTGCGCTGGAGGTCGAGGGTGGTGCCGATCCGGGCGGTGGCCTCGGCGATGGTGGCGAGGCGCTCCTGGGCGCGGGCGGCCCGGGCCTCGGCCTGGAAGCGCTCGGTGACGTCGATGATCGAGGAGCAGACGCCGAAGACCCGGCCGCTGGAGTCCTCCAGCCGGAAGTAGGAGGCGGACCAGGCGCGGTCGCGGCGCGGGTCGCCGGGGACGCGGCCGTGCGAGCGGGCGTCGACCACCGGCCGCCCGGTGGTCAGCACCTGCTTCATGATCTGTTCTATCTCGGTGCTGTTGATGCCGGGCAGGATGCTGCTGATCCGCCGGCCGAGGTGGTCGGCGACGGGGAGGCCGTTCATCCGGGCCAGTGACTCGTTGAGCCGGACGTAGCGCAGCTCGGTGTCGTAGACGGCCATGCCGATCGGGGACTGGCCGAAGATGCCGTCGAGGACGGCGAGGTCGGCCTCGACCCGGTGCAGGGCGGCGGTGTCGGAGGCGGTGGCGAGCAGCAGCAGGGTGCCGCCGGGACCGGCGACGGGGTAGGTGCGGAACTCCAGCTCGACGGTGTGGCCGTCGCGGTGACGGAGCGGGAGGACACCGGACCAGCCCTTGCCGCCCAGGATGCGCTCGAAGAGCTCGACGGTCTCGGGGCGCTCGGCGTCCTCGGTGAGCAGCCGGGCCGCGTGGGTGCCGACGGCCTGTTCGGCGCTCCAGCCGAGCAGCGCCTCGGCGTCCTCACTCCAGTGCAGGATCAGCCCGTCGTCCTGGAGCAGGGCGGTGGCGAGCGGGAGGAGGCGATGGCCGTCCAGGCGTGCGGGGCTGGCGCCGGCTCCGGGGCCGGTGGCATTGGTGGCGTCCCACTCGTCTCTCCGCATGATCAGGCTGCACCCCGGTTCGGCTCGTGCCCGGCCGGGCGGTCTCGTGGTCCGTGCGGCCGGGGTTCTTCTCCAGACTGCACGGACATCGGCCGCCCGGCGACCCCTTGGTGAGGGGTACCGGTCGTCCAGGTGTACGGGCGTCATGGGCCTACCGGGCGCAGCGTACTCTCCAGAAGGCTCGCCCACTGCCTGATCACTCCGGAACGTCGGGCGCTGTCGTCGGTGAGCAGGTTGGCGAGGCCGAGTCCGCGGGCCATGTCGAGGGTGGCCTGCACGGTTTCGCGCACGCCGGGGCGGGTCTCGTCGGCGCCGAGGAACTCGACGGCGGCGCGGTGGGCCTCGCGGCCGACGTGGCCCTCCAGACCGATGATCCGTTCGCGCAGCGGTTCCTCGGTCGCGGCGGCGACCCACAGGTGCAGGGCGGCGCGGAACAGCGGGCTGGTGTAGAGCCGGACGATCATGTCGACGACGGCCTCGGTGCGGGCCGGGCCGGCGGCGGGCAGCGCGTCGGCGTGCGCGCGGACGGCGGCCAGCCGTTCGGCGGTGACGTGTTCGACGGCCGCGGTGAAGAGGTCCTCGCGGGTCGGGAAGTGGTGCTGGGCGGCTCCCCGGGAGACGCCGGCCCGTTCGGCGACGACGGCGACGGTGGAGCCGTTCCAGCCGAGTTCGGCGAGGCAGTCGACCGCCGCGGCGAGCAGCCGGGCCCGGGTGGCGCGGCTGCGGTCCTGTCGGGGGGTGCGGGCGGCCGGGTGGGTGGTCATCTGCGGCGGCGGTTCCTGTCCGTGCGGGGCTGGCGGCTGGTCGATCCTCGCAGACGGGGGCGGGGGTGGTGCGGCCCGGTGGGGGCGGCCGCACCGGTGGGCGGGGGGCGGGTGGGATCGGCCGGCCGGCGGTTCGGGCCGGCAGGCGGTTCGGGCGGGCGGGCGGCTCAGCGGGCGGCGGCCTCGCGCTCGCGCAGCTCGCGCCGCAGGATCTTGCCGGCCGGGGACTTCGGGACGGCGTCCAGGAACTCCACCGCGCGCACCTTCTTGTACGGCGCGACCTGGCCGGCCACGAAGGCGGCGACCTCCTGCTCGGTGAGCGCGCTGCCGGGGGCGCGGACCACGAAGGCCTTGGGGCTCTCGGTGCCCTCGGCGTCGCGCACGCCGATCACGGCGGCGTCGGCGATCTGCGGGTGGCTGAGCAGCAGGGCCTCCAGTTCGGCGGGGGCGACCTGGTAGCCCTTGTACTTGATCAGCTCCTTGACCCGGTCGACGATGTGCAGGTAGCCGCGGTCGTCGACGAAGCCGATGTCGCCGGTGTGCAGCCAGCCCTCGGCGTCGACGGTGGCGGCGGTGTCGGAGGGGCGGCCGAAGTAGCCCTTCATCACCTGGGGGCCGCGGATCAGCAGTTCGCCGCTCTCGCCCGGGCCGAGGTCGGCGCCGGTGCCGTCCAGGGCGGTGACCCGCAGCTCGGTGGAGGGCACCATCCGGCCGACCGAGCCCGGGGAGGGGTCCGGGTCCGTCGGGTCCATCACGTGGCTGACCGGGGAGAGCTCGGTCATGCCGTAGCCCTGGAGGATGTGCGTCAGGCCGAGGCGGCGGGCGCAGGCCTCGGCGAGCTCGCCGTCCAGCGGGGCGGCGGCGCACAGCAGGTACTCCACCGAGGAGAGGTCGTACTGCTCGACGACGGGGTGCTTGGCGAGCGCGAGGACGATCGGCGGCGCCGCGAGCACGGACTGCACCCGCTGGTCCTGGACGGTGCGGCAGAACTGCTCCAGGTCGAAGCGGGGCAGCACGACGACGGTGGCGCCGCAGCGCAGCGGCTGGTGGAGCAGGGCGGCGAGACCGTAGATGTGGAAGAAGGGGAGGACGGCGAGGACGCGCTCGCCGGGCTTGGGGCGGAACAGGGCGTCGGTCTGGGCGAGGTTGGTGGCGATCGAGCGGTGGGTGAGCATCACGCCCTTGGGCAGGCCGGTGGTGCCGCTGGAGTAGGGCAGCACGGCGATGGACTCGGCCGGGTCGAGCGCGATCTCGGGCTCGGGGCCGGTGGCGGCGAGCAGGTCGGCGAGCGAGAGGTGGCCCTCGGCGCCGTCCAGCACGACGATCCCGGCGAGCGGCCGCCCGTCGGCGGCGAGCTTCCCGGCGGCGGCGCGCGCGGTGGGCAGGAACGGCGAGACGGTGATCAGCCAGCGGGCCCCGGCGTCGGCGAGCTGGCCGGCGAGTTCGGTGTGGGTGGTGAGGGAGGAGACCGGGGTGACGGTCGCACCGGCCCGGGTGGCGCCGAAGAAGGCCATCGGGTAGCGGATGCTGTTGGGGCTGTACAGGGCCACCACGTCGCCCTGGCGGACCCCCGCCTCGGCGAGGCCGGCGGCCACCCGCCGTACGGCGTGGGCGAGTTGCGCGTAGCTGACGGTCTCGCCGGTGATCCCGTCGATGAGGGCGGGCCGGTCGCCGTGGCGCTCGGCCTCGCCGAGAACGGCGTCGTGCAGGGCGAGGTCGACGATGCCGACGTCCGGGAACTCACTGTGGAACACCAAGGCGTGCCTCCTGTGCGGTAGTTGGCGCGGGGCGGGACGGCCGGCTGGAGGTCGTGGCGACCGGCCGTGCGTCGTGCGGGACAGGAGCATACGGACAGTGGGCGCCCGGTGCGCCCCAGTGACGGACGTTTGGCGGAGCGCGCGGGGCGCAGGGGTGGCGCAGTACGGCGAATGTCGAGGTGGGGACGGGTCGGCGGGGTGCCCGGCCGGGGGCTCCGGTCAGATGTCAGAACGATGGTGCGACGATCCGTTCGAGAGCCGGCCGCGGGCCCGCCGACCCGGTGGCCCGGCCGCCCCGCCGGCCGGTTCGGGCCCGGCGGCTCAGTAGGACTTCGGCAGGCCGAGGGTGTGCTGGGCCACGTAGTTGAGGACCATCTCGCGGCTGACCGGGGCGACCCGGCCGACCCGGGTGGCGGCGAGCAGCGCGGCGAGCCCGTACTCCTGGGTGAGGCCGTTGCCGCCCAGGGTCTGCACGGCCTGGTCGACGGTGCGGGCGGCGGCCTCCCCCGCCGCGTACTTGGCCATGTTGGCCGCCTCCCCCGCCGCGGCGTCCTCGCCCGCGTCGTACAGCAGGGCGGCCTTCTGGGTCATCAGCCGGGCGAGTTCGACCTCCACCGCGCACCGGGCGAGCGGGTGCGCGAGGCCCTGGTGGGCGCCGATCGGGGTGGACCAGACGGTGCGGGTGCGCGCGTACTCCACCGCCTTGCCGAGCGCCTGGCGGGCCAGGCCCAGGGAGAACGCGGCGGTCATGATCCGCTCGGGGTTGAGGCCGGCGAACAGCTGGAGCAGTCCGGCGTTCTCGTCGCCGACCAGCGCGTCGGCGGGCAGCCGGACGTCGTCCAGGAAGACCTGGAACTGCTTCTCGGGGGCGACGAGTTCCATCGGGATCGGGCGGAACTCGAAGCCGGGCGTGTCGCGCGGGACGACGAACAGCGCGGGCTTCAGCTTCCCGGTGCGGGCGTCCTCGGTGCGGGCGACGAACAGCACGGCGTCGCAGTGGTCGATGCCGGAGACGAACACCTTGCGGCCGGTCAGCAGCCAGTCCGCGCCGTCGCGGCGGGCGACGGTGGAGATGCGGTGGGAGTTGGAGCCGGCGTCCGGTTCGGTGATGCCGAAGGCCATCCGGCGGCTGCCGTCGGCGAGGCCGGGCAGCCAGTGGCGCTTCTGCTCCTCGGTGCCGTAGCGGGCGATGACGGTGCCGCAGATCGCCGGGGAGACGATCAGCAGGAGCAGCGGGCAGCCGGCGGTGCCGAGTTCCTCCAGCACGATCGCGAGGTCGGCGATCCCGCCGCCGCCCCCGCCGTACTCGGCGGGGAGGTTGACGCCGAGGTAGCCGGCCTTGCCGGCCTCGGCCCAGAGCTCGTCGGCGGGCTCGCCGGCCCGGGCCCTGGCGAGGTAGTAGGCGGAGCCGTAGCGGGCGCCGAGGGCGGCGACGGCGTCGCGCAGGGCGCGGCGTTCGGGGGTTTCGAGGAGCTGGCTGCCGATGGCGGACATGCGCGGTCCTTCCTCAGACCTCTTCGGGGGTGTTGGGACCTTTCGGGGGACGTCGGGCCTCGTCGGGCGGCGTCGGGTTTCTTCGCGGGACGGCGGGCCTCGTCGGGCGGCGTCAGGCGTCCTCGGGGGACTTCACGACGGCGAGCAGGGCGCCCGTCTCGACCTGCTGGCCCGGGGTGGCGCGGAGTTCGACGAGGACGCCGTCGGCGGGGGCGGTGATGCGGTGCTCCATCTTCATCGCCTCCAGCACCAGCAGCGGTCGGCCGGCGGTGACGGTGTCGCCGACGGCGGCGGTGGTCCGTACGACGGTGCCGGGCATGGGGGCGAGCAGCGCGCCGGGGTCGGCGCTCACCCGGGCCTCCGGGAAGCGCGGCAGGGCGGTGAGCGCGGTGGCGCCGGCCGGGGTGTCGACGTGCACCCGGTTCCCGTAGCGGGCGACGCGGTAGGCGCGCCGCAGTCCGCCCTCGCGCAGCACCACCAGCCCGGGCGCGGCCTCGACCAGTTCGGTGTCCGGGTGGCCCTCGGCCCGCAGGCCGGTGCGGGTGAGCCGGTAGCGGACCTCGTGCTCGGTCCCGTCGTCCGACCGGAAGCGCTTGAGCTGCGGCTGGGAGGGCAGGTTGCGCCAGCCGGAGGGCAGCGCGCCGCGGCGGGCGGCGGCGTCGGCGAGGGCGGCCGCCAGGGCGGCGCGCCCGGCACCGTCCCGGTCCGGGGCGGTGAGGGCGTCGGCGTGCTCGGCCAGGAAGCCGGTGTGCAGCCGGCCGGCGAGGAACGCCGGGTGGCGCAGGGCACGGACCAGCAGCTCCCGGTCGGTGGCGGGCCCGTGGATCCGGGCGCGGGCGAGCGCGTCGGCCAGCCGCCGGGCGGCGGCGGCCCGGGTCGGTGCCCAGGCGATCACCTTGGCGAGCATCGCGTCGTAGTGCGGGGTGATCGCGCAGCCGTCCGCGACGCCGGAGTCCAGGCGCACCCCCCGGCCGGTGAACTCCTCGTGCGGGACGGTGAGTTCGAGCCGGTGCAGGGTGCCGGTGGCGGGCCGCCAGTCGTGCGCCGGGTCCTCGGCGTAGAGCCGGGCCTCGATCGCGTGGCCGGTGACCGGCGGGGCGGCGGGGCCGGGCAGGGCCTGCCCCTCGGCGACGGCGAGCTGCAGGGCGACCAGGTCCAGGCCGGTGACCGCCTCGGTGACGGGGTGCTCGACCTGCAGCCGGGTGTTCATCTCCAGGAACCAGCAGCGGCCGTCCGGTCCGAGCAGGAACTCGGCCGTGCCGGCGCCGGTGTAGCCGATCGCCTTGGCGGCGGTCACCGCGGCCTCGTGCAGGGCGGCGCGCACCGCCGGGTCGAGTCCGGGCGCGGGCGCCTCCTCGACGACCTTCTGGTGGCGCCGCTGGAGCGAGCAGTCCCGGTCGCCGACCGCCCAGACCGTGCCGTGCGCGTCCGCGAGCAGCTGCACCTCGACGTGCCGGCCGGTGGGCAGGTAGCGCTCGCAGAACACCTCGCCGGAGCCGAAGGCCTTCGCCGCCTCGGCGCGGGCGGCGGCGAGTGCGGCCGGCAGGTCGGCGAGGTCGCGCACCACGCGCATGCCGCGCCCTCCCCCGCCGGCCGCCGCCTTGACCAGCAGCGGCAGGTCGGCCGCGGTGGGCGCGTCCAGCGCGTCCAGGACGGGCACCCCGGCCGCGGCCATCAGGCGTTTGGCGGCGGTCTTGGAGCCCATCGCCTCGATCGCCTCCGGCTCCGGGCCGACCCACCGCAGCCCGGCCGCCCGCACGGCGCGGGCGAAGGCGGCGTCCTCGGCGAGGAAGCCGTAGCCCGGGTGGACGGCGTCGGCACCGGCGGCCAGCGCGGCCTCGACGATCAGCGCGCCGCGCAGGTAGGTGTCGGCGGGCGCGGCGCCGGGCAGCCGCACGGCGGTGTCCGCCTCGCGCACGTGCGGCGCGTCGGCGTCCGGGTCCGCGTACACGGCGGTGGTGGCGATGCCGAGGCCGCGGCAGGTGCGGAAGATCCGGCGGGCGATCTCGCCCCGGTTGGCGACCAGCAGGTTGGTGATCACGTGGTTCCCCCTACATCCGGAAGACGCCGTAGCCGGTGGCGCCCGCGACCGGCGCGTTGTGGATCGCGGACAGGCAGAGCCCGAGCACGGTGCGGGTGTCGCGCGGGTCGATCACCCCGTCGTCGTAGAGCCGCCCGGAGAGGAAGGCCGGCAGCGACTCCGCCTCGATCTGCTGCTCCACCATGGCCCGCACCGCCGCGTTCGCCTCCTCGTCGTACGGCCGTCCCTTGGCGGCCGCGGACTGCCGGGCGACGATGGACAGCACCCCGGCGAGCTGCTGCGGGCCCATGACGGCCGACTTGGCGCTCGGCCAGGCGAACAGGAAGCGCGGCTCGTAGGCGCGCCCGCACATGCCGTAGTGGCCGGCGCCGTAGGAGGCGCCCATCAGCACCGACAGGTGCGGGACGGTGGAGTTGGCGACGGCGTTGATCATCATCGCGCCGTGCTTGACGATGCCGCCCTGCTCGTAGTCCCGGCCGACCATGTAGCCGGTGGTGTTGTGCAGGAACAGCAGCGGGACCGACCGCTGGTTGGCGAGCTGGATGAACTGGGCGGCCTTCTGGGACTCCTGGCTGAACAGCACGCCCTGCGCGTTGGCCAGGATGCCGACCGGGTAGCCGTGCAGCCGGGCCCAGCCGGTGGCGAGGCTGGCGCCGTAGCGGGGTTTGAACTCGTCGAAGTCGGAGGCGTCGACGATCCGGGCGATCACCTCGCGCGGGTCGAAGGGCACCTTGAGGTCGCCGGGGACGATGCCGAGCAGTTCCTCCTCGTCGTACTCCGGCGGCTCGGCGCCGAGGTCCGGGCCCGGCCCCGGCTTGCGGTGGTCCAGGCGGGCGACGATCCGGCGGGCCAGGCGCAGCGCGTCCGGCTCGTCCAGCGCGAAGTGGTCGGCCAGGCCGGAGACCCGGGCGTGCATCTCGGCGCCGCCGAGCGACTCGTCGTCGGACTCCTCGCCGGTGGCCATCCGCACCAGCGGCGGGCCGCCCAGGAACACCTTGGCCCGTCCGGCGACCATCACGGTGTGGTCGGACATGCCGGGCACGTAGGCGCCGCCGGCCGTGGAGTTGCCGAACACCACGGCGACGGTGGGGATCCCGGCGGCGGACAGCCGGGTGAGGTCGCGGAACAGCGCGCCGCCGGGGATGAAGATCTCCTTCTGGCTGGGCAGGTCGGCGCCGCCGGACTCGACCAGGTTGACCAGCGGGAGGCGGTTGGCCAGGGCGATCTCGTGGGCGCGCAGGGCCTTGCGCAGGGTCCACGGGTTGGACGCGCCGCCGCGCACGGTCGGGTCGTTGGCGGTGATCACGCACTCGACGCCCTCGACCGTGCCGATGCCGGTGACCAGCGCGGCGCCGACCGGGTACTCGCTGCCCCAGGCGGCGAGCGGGGAGAGCTCCAGGAACGGCGAGTCCTCGTCGACCAGCAGCTCGATCCGTTCCCGGGCGAGCAGCTTGCCGCGGCCGCGGTGGCGCTCGACGTAGGCGGGGCCGCCGCCGGCCAGCGCCTTGGCGTGCTCGGCGTCCAGGTCGGCGAGCTTGGCGAGCATCGCCTCCCGGTGGGCGGTGTACTCGGCGCCGCCGGGGTCGAGGCGGGTGGGCAGGACGGTCACAGCAGGGCCTCCGGGATGTCGAGGTGGCGCGAGCGCAGCCACTCCCCCAGCGCCTTGGCCTGCGGGTCGAAGCGGTGCTGGGCGGCGACGCCCTCGCCGAGCAGGCCGGTGATGGTGAAGTTGACCGCGCGGAGGTTCGGCAGGACGTGCCGGGTGATCGGCAGCTCCGCCACCTCCGGGAGGAGTTCGCGCAGCAGGTCGGTGGTGAGGGTGTGGGTGAGCCAGCGCCGGGCGGGCTCGTCGCGGGCCCAGACGCCGAGGTTGGCGTCGCCGCCCTTGTCGCCGCTGCGGGCGCCGGCCACCAGGCCGAGCGGGGCGCGGCGGGTGGGGCCGCCGGGGACGGGGGCCTCGTCGACGGGCTCCGGTTGCGGTGCGGTGGCAGGGGCGGGCGCGGTGGCAGGGGCGGGCGGGACGGTCACCCGGCGGCCGTCGGGCAGCACGGCGGTGTGCTCGACGGCCGCCGCGTCCACGGAAACGGCCTCGAACACCCCGTACGGCGTGCCCGGCCCCGGCGGCGCGGTGAGGTGGAAGCCCGGGTACCCGGCCAGGCCCAGCTCCACGGCGACCCGGCCGAGTTCACGGCCGACCCGGTCGGGGTCGCGGTCCCGCGCGGTGAGCCGCAGCAGCGCGGAGGCGGCCTCCTCGGTGGCGGCGTCGGCGTGGTCGGTGCGGGCGAGGGTCCAGCGCAGTTCGGCGGGCCCGCGGTGCGCGGGCAGGGCGTCCTCGAACTGCCGCCGCACCAGGGCGGCCTTCGCCTCGATGTCGAGGCCGGTGAGCACGAACACCACCTCGTTGCGGTGGCCGCCGAGCCGGTTCAGCCCGGCCTTGAGGGTGGCCGGCGGCGCCTCGCCGCGCACCCCGTCGATCCGCACCCGGTCCGGCCCCTCCTCCGTGAGCCGGACGGTGTCCAGGCGGGCCGTCACGTCCGGCCCCGGGTAGCGCGGTCCGCCGGTCTCGTAGAGGAGTTGGGCGGTGACGGTGCCGACGGTGACGGCGCCGCCGGTCCCCGGGTGCTTGGTGATCACGCTGGAGCCGTCCGCGCGCAGTTCGGCCAGCGGGAAGCCCGGCCGGGTGACGTCGTGCTCGCGGAAGAAGGCGTAGTTGCCGCCGGTGGCCTGCGCCCCGCACTCCAGGACGTGCCCCGCCACCACGGCGCCCGCGAGCGCGTCCAGATCCCCCGGGCCCCAGCCGAAGCGGGCGATCGCCGGCCCCGCCACCAGCGCCGCGTCGGTGATCCGCCCGGTGACCACCACGTCCGCGCCGGCCCGCAGGCACTCCGCGACGCCGAACGCCCCCAGGTAGGCGTTGGCGGCCAACAGCCCCCCTGGCAGGCCGAGTTCCTCCCGGCGCGGCAGCAGGTCGTCGCCCTCGACGTGCCCGACCGCCGCGTCCAGCCCCTGGCTCTTCGCCAACTCCCGCACCGCGTCGGCGAGTCGGGCCGGGTTGAGGCCGCCGGCGTTGACCACGATCCGCACCCCGCGCTCCAGCGCCAGGCCGAGGCACTCCTCCGCCTGGCGCAGGAACGTCCTGGCGTACCCGAGCGAGGGGTCCCTCAGCCGGTCCCGCGCCAGGATGAGCATGGTCAGCTCGGCCAGGTAGTCCCCGGTGAGCACGTCCAGCGGCCCGCCGGTGAGCATCTCCCGCATCGCCGAGAAGCGGTCCCCGTAGAACCCCGACGCGTTCCCGACCCGCAGCACCGGCCCACCGCCCGCCGTCCGCGCCTGAGACTCCCCGTACACGCCCACCCCCGGAGGCTGGCCCAACGTTCGCCGACGGTGAGCAGACTGACACCCTGTGAGAGAAAAAGCAATCACGCGTGCTTGTTTCTCGGGCGGGGCGATCGACCGAAGATCGTCGAGCGGTAAGATCGTTTCGCAACACGACGCGAAGGAGAGCTTGTGGCGCGGGTTGCGGTGATAGGCGGGGGCATCAGCGGGCTGGGGGCGGCGCTCATGCTCGGGCGGCGGGGCCACGCGGTCACGGTGTTCGAGCAGGAGGTGCGGGAGGCCGGGGCCGACCTGCACCGGGACTTCTTCGACTGGGACCGGCCCCGCGTGCCGCAGGCCGTCCAGCCGCACTCCTTCCTCGCGCTCGCGCGCAGCGTCCTGCGGGCCGAACTCCCCGACGTCCACGCGGATCTGCTGGCCCGCGGGGCCCGGGAGCACCACGACTTCGACTGGTTCGGCGAGCATCCGCCGCGCCGGGCCGGCGACGAGGACCTGGTGACGCTGCGCACCCGCCGCATCGTGCTGGAGGCCGCCCTGGCCGCGGCGGTCCGGCGGGAGCCCGGCGTCGAGGTGCGGCGCGGCCGGCGGGTGCACGCCCTCACCTTCGAGGAGGGCCGCCCGCCCCGGGTCACCGGCCTGCGGGCGGACGGGCGCACGCACCGGGCGGACCTCGTCGTCGACGCCTCCGGCCGCCGCTCGCCGGTGCCCGGCTGGCTGGTCGCGGCCGGCTGCCGCCCGCCCGTCGCCGAGAGCCACCGCACCGGGCTCGCCTACCTGTGCCGCTGGTACCGCCTGCGGCCCGACGGCCCGCGCGACCCCGGGCGGGTGAAGCCCGGCTCCTCCTCGCCGTTCGCGCTCGCCGGCGTCTTCCCGTCCGACAACGACACCGTCGCGGTGAACCTGATGCTCTCCACCGGCGACCCGAGCCGGGGCGCGCTCGCCGACCCCACCGTGTTCGAGGCCGTCGCCCGCAGCTTCCCCGCCACCGCCGCCTGGCTCGCCCTGGACCCCGAACCGCAGTCGGCCGTCCTGGCGATGGCGGGTCTGGACAACCGCTGGACCGCCCTCGCGGACGCGGACGGACCGGTCGTCACCGGCCTGGTCAACACCGGCGACAGCCTCGTCCACACCAACCCCACCTCGGGCCACGGCGTTTCGTTCGGCCTGTGCGCCGCCCGGTACCTCGCCACCCGGGCCGACCGGATCGTCGCGGACCCCACCCGGTACCACGTCTGGGCGGCCGGGACCCTCCGCCCGTGGTTCGACGCCCAGGTGGCCGCCGACCGCGCCAACGAGCAGCGCCTCACCGAGAACCCGCCGCCCCCGGACCGCCGCGCCGCCGCCCTCGCCGCCTGCGCCTTCGACGACCCCGTCGTCATGCGCGCCCGCGCCCAGGTCCGCCACCTCCTGCGCGCCCCCGGCGAGGCCTTCGGCACCGAGGAGGTCGACCGCCGCCTCACCGCCTGGCTCGCCGCCCGCCCGGACTTCGCCCCGGCCCACGACGGCCCGACCCGGGCCCGGTGGGAGGCCCTCGTCGCGGACCCGAGCGACCGCCCCGCCGCCCTGGCCCGCGGCTGAGGGTCGGCGGGCGCGGGCCGCCGGATCCGGCGGTGCGCGTGACGGGCGGTGGGGTGCGGGGGCAGGATGGGGCGCATGTGCGGTCGCTTCGTCTCCACCACCACGCCGTCCGATCTGGCGGACCTGCTGCGCGCCTCCGTGTGGCCCGCGACGGAGGCGCTGGCGCCGTCCTGGAACGTGGCGCCGACGGACCGGGTGGCGAGCGTGCTGGAGCGGGT
Organism: Kitasatospora sp. NPDC001527; assembly: GCF_040298605.1. Taxonomy (NCBI): domain Bacteria; kingdom Bacillati; phylum Actinomycetota; class Actinomycetes; order Kitasatosporales; family Streptomycetaceae; genus Kitasatospora; species Kitasatospora sp. NPDC001527. The sequence goes on from NZ_JBEPAM010000013.1 coordinate 84,242, forward strand.
CGACCGGGAGACCGGGGAGCTCACCCGGCAGGTGCGGTCGCTGCGGTGGGGACTGGTGCCGTCCTGGTCCAAGGACCCGGGCTCCGGGGCGCGGATGATCAACGCGCGGGTGGAGACGGCGCACGAGAAGCCCGCGTTCCGCAAGGCGTTCAAGGAGCGGCGCTGCGTGGTGCCCGCGGACGGGTACTTCGAGTGGCGGCCGGTCCCGGCGGCCGAGGGGCGCAAGGCCTACAAGCAGCCGTACTACCTGCACCGGCCCGACGGCGGCCTGCTGCTGATGGCGGGGCTGTACGAGTTCTGGCGCGACCGCGCGGTGGAGCACGACGACGACCCGGCCGCCTGGCTGGTCACCTGCACCGTGCTGACCACCGAGGCGACCGACGCGGCGGGCCGGATCCACGACCGGATGCCGGTCACCCTCGCCGCCGACGCCGTGGACGCCTGGCTGGACCCCACCGCGAGCGACCCCGGCGAGGTGCGCGACCTGCTGCACGCCCCGGCCGGCGAGCTGACGGTGCGGCCGGTGGCCACGACGGTCAACAGCGTCCGCAACGACGGCCCGCGGCTGCTGGACCCGGTCGAGGACCCGCTGCCGGAGGTCACCGGGGGCCACTACACCTGAGCCGCCGCCCGCCACCGACCCTCTATGGCGCATCCGCGTTGTTCTTAGACTGGCCGGATGGAGGACATCGACGCGATCGCGGCGCTGCAGGATCCGGTGCGCCGCCGCCTGTACGAGTACGTGGCGGCCCAGGGCCGCGAGGTCGGCCGCAACGAGGCCGCCGAGGCGACCGGGGTGGCGCGCACGCTCGCCGCGCACCACCTGGACCGACTGGCCGAGGCCGGGCTGCTGGAGACCGGCAGCCGGCGGCTGACGGGCCGTTCGGGGCCGGGGGCGGGCCGCCCGGCCAAGGTGTACACCCGGGCGCGGGCGGAGCGGTCGGTGTCGCTGCCCGCCCGCGACTACCGCACCGCCGCCGAACTGCTCGCCGAGGCCGCCGAGGAGGCCGGGCTGGACGCCGGGCTGTGCGCGGCCGCGCGCCGCCGGGGCGAGGCCCTGCGCCAAGCGGCGGCGCCCTGCGGCGGCCTGGGCGAGGCGGTGGAACTGCTGGCCGCCCGGGGGTACGAGCCGTACCCGGCGCAGGACGCCGCGGGGCCGGTCGTCCGGATGCGCAACTGCCCGTTCCACGCCGTCGCCGAACACTTCCCGCCGCTGGTCTGCGGCATGAACCTCGCCCTGCTGGAGGGCCTGCTCGGCGCCGGCGGCCCGCTGCGCGCCCGGATGGACCCCCGGCCCGGGGAGTGCTGCGTGGTGGTCGAGGCTTCTAAAAACAATGGAGATTGACATAGAAAACGGGGCCGTGCTGGGATGGGGCATGACCTCACCCGCGCCCGCCGCCCACCTGGCCCAGCTCAACGTCGCCACGCTCAGCCACCCGATCGACGACCCGCGGATCGCCCCCTTCGTCGAACAGCTGGACCCGGTCAACGCCGCCGCCGAGGCCGCCCCCGGCTTCGTCTGGCGGCTCGTCGAGGACGGCGCCGCCGACGCCACCGGGCTGCGCCCGGCCGGCGAGAACGTCATCGTCAACCTGTCGGTGTGGCAGAGCCCGGAAGCCCTGTGGGACTTCACCTACCGCAGCGGCCACCTGGACGTGGTGCGCCGGCGCCGCGAGTGGTTCGAACGGCACGTCCAGGCGCACCTGGTGCTCTGGTGGGTGCCCGCCGGGCACCGGCCGGGCGTGGAGGAGGCGCTGGAGCGGCTGGCGGACCTGCGGGCGAACGGGCCCTCCCCGCGCGCGTTCACCTTCGCCTCGGCGTACCCGGCGGACGGGGCCGTTGTCGGTGCCGCCCGCTAGGGTCGGCGCATGTCGATCACCGCGATGTCGATCACGGCACACCTGCGCGACTCGGTGAAGCTGCCGGGCGGCGCCGCACTGATCAGCGGCCCCGCGCTCGAACGCCGGGGGGACGGCTCGCGCCGCGCGCTCCTGCGGCAGGAGGGCGAGCTGGCGGTCCACGAGCTGGACGAGCTGTTCGCCGGGGAGCGCGCGCCGGCCGCCGTCTTCCCGCTGCCCTGGCCCGGCTGGCGGCACGGCGGCCAGTCGGTGAGCCCCGACGGGGAGTTCGCGGTGTTCGCGGGCCAGCGCGCCGTGCGGGCGGTGGCGCGGGACGGGACGACGCTGTGGGAGTACCCGCACGCCTGCTGGGGACACCCGTCCGGCCACCCCCACACCGGCGACGCGCAGGAGGTCTGCGCCGGCTGGGAACACGGCTCCTGCCTGGTCTCCGACGACGGCCGGCTGGTCTGGGCGCACGTCGCCTCCGGCTCGGCGGCGCAGGACCGCCGGGAGCACTGGGTCGTCCTGGACTCCCGGGACGGCGGGGAGGCGGCCCGTCTGCCACTGCGGAACAGCGAGGCCTCCGGCTCGTACCAGCTCTCCCACCCGGACGGTGCGCACATCGGCCTCGCCATCGGCATGGGCCAGGACGGCGTCCTGCTCCACTGGGCCCGCCGGGACGGCGCGGACCTCGGCAGCTGGGGCGTCAACCAGGACCTTGACCGCATCCTGGCGGACGTCCACCCGGGCCACCCGGGGTTCCTGACGGTCGAGCACGGCGGCTCGGACCTGCGGCTGCACGCACTGGACGGCAGCGTCCTCGCCCGGCGGGAGCCCGAGCAGGGCGAGGACGAGGACCCGCCCTGCTGGGACCACGACTGCGGCTTCGTCGACGCCGACACCGTCCTCGCCTCGACCCTGGACTGCGCCGACGATCCGGCGGACGGGCGGCACTGGCTGCTGGACGCCCGCACCCTGGAGATACGCGGGAGCGTCGACTACCCCGGCCGCCCCGTCGACGGCTACGCGCGTCCGCTCGGGGACGGCACCTGGCTGACGTACGACGACGCGAACGGGACGCTCGAGCGCTGGAGCGCGGCGCCGATGTGAACGTGTCAGGCGGATCGGTCGAGCGGGAGGGCCATCTCCAGTTCGCGGGCGGCCGGGTCGAGGGGGTAGGGCCTGGTGGCACCGGTGAAGTCGAAGCCGCGGCGGCGGTAGAAGGCGGCGGCCCGGGCGTTGTCCTCGTGCACGGTGAGCGCCAGGCGCCGCGCCCCGGCCTCGTCGCGCGCCCAGGCGACGACGGCGTCCAGCAGCAGGTCCGTCACCCCGCGCCCGCGGCCGCGGTGCTGCGGGGCGACCCAGACGCCGACCAGCATCGCCGCACCGGGCTCGGGGGTGAGGCCGATCATCGTGCCGACCCACTCCCCCGGCGTCCCGGTGACGGCCACCAGGCCGACGCTTCCGGGCTCGTTCACCCGGCGGACCCGGGCCTGCCACTCCTCCTCGCCGTGGGCGAGCGCCGTCTCGTGGGTCTCCAGGAAGGCCATGGGCGTGTCGAGCAGCTGCGCGAGCCGCACCTCCCGAAGCCGCTCCCAGTCCTCCAGGCCGATCCGTTCGATCCGGTAGCTCATGGCCCCGCCTCCCCGTGACGATCATCATTCCGCGGTTCAGGAGCATAGGCCACCGCCGGGGGACGCCGAACAGCACGCCCGCAGCCCGCCGACCGGGCGTCGGCGCAGGTCAGGGGGTGGCCCGGTGGATAGGGTGCGGGAAGGGGCGGCGCACGTACCGCCCCGTCCGCACCCCGCCCGTGCCGCCGAAGGAGCCCCGCCATGCCGACCGTCCCCGCCACCGAGGCCCCCGACACCGCCGGAGCGTCGATCGCGCGGTTCGGCCTGGGCACCGCGGCCGTCGGGCGGCCGGGCTACATCACGCTCGGCCGCGACCTCGACCTGCCCGCCGAGCGCACCGTCGACGCCCTGCGCGAGCGCACCCACGCCCTGCTCGACGCCGCCTTCGCGGCCGGCGTGCGCTACTTCGACACCGCCCGCTCGTACGGGCGCGCGGAGGAGTTCCTCGGCGAATGGCTCGCCGCCCACCCGCGGCAGGCGGCCGAGGTGACGGTCGGCAGCAAGTGGGGCTACACCTACACCGCCGGCTGGCGGGCCACCGGCGTGCCGGTGCACGAGGTCAAGGAGCACTCGACGACGGTGTTCGACCGCCAGGTGGCGCAGACCCGGGCGCTGCTCGGCGGGCTGCCGGACATCTACCTGGTGCACTCGGTCACCCCGGACAGCCCCGCGCTCACCGACCCCGCGCTGCACGGGCGGCTCGCCGCACTGGCCGCCGAGGGCGTGCGGGTGGGCCTGTCCACCAGCGGCCCCGAGCAGGCCTCGGCGGTGCGCGCGGCCCTGGCGGTGACGGTCGACGGGCGGCCGCTGTTCACCGCCGTGCAGTCCACCTGGAACCTGCTGGAGCCCTCCGCCGGTCCGGCGCTCGCCGAGGCCTACGAGGCCGGGTGGCTGGTGGTGGTCAAGGAGGGCATGGCCAACGGCCGGCTCGCCGACCGCAACGCCACCGGCCCGGACACCGCCGCGCTGCGCGCGCTCGCGGCCCGCACCGGCGCGTCCTGCGACGCCCTGGCGCTGGCCGCCGTCGCCGCGCGTCCCTGGGCGGACCTGGTGCTCTCCGGGGCGGCGACCACCGGTCAGCTGGCCTCCAACCTGGAGGCCGCCGGGCGCGTCCTGGACGCCGACGACCTGGCCTGCCTCGCGGAACTGGCCGAGCCGGCCGAGGAGTACTGGCGCACCCGCTCGGCGCTGCCCTGGGCCTGACCGCGCCCGGTCCCGTCAGCGCGCGGCGCGGCGGACCGTCAGCATGTCCCGGGTGTGCCCGATGGCGTAACCGCCGTCCGGCCGGGTGAAGTGGCGCTCGACGGAGGAGGCCAGCTCCGCGCGTTCGGGCAGCGGGTCCACGGTGGCCAGGTCGGCCACGTTGATCATGAACTCGGCGACGTCCACCGCCTCGTCCAGCCGGTCGGTGCGGTAGTGCAGGTCGAGGGCTTCGAGGGCGAACGTCCACGGCGCGGCGGCCCGGTCGGCGTCCTGGGCGGAGAGCTGCTCGGCCGGCGGCCGCAGGTCGTAGCGCACGCCCGTGAAGTGCGCGGCCATCCGCATGCAGGGGCTCTCCGGGTTCTGCGGCACCACCAGCAGCGTCCCGCCGGGGGCCACCCGGTCCAGCACCCGGCGCACCGTGCCCGGCCGGTCCGTCGGCGGCACGTAGGACAGCACGTGCGAGAGGCGCACCAGGTCCGCCGGGCCCGGCGGCTGCGCCGTGTCCACCGGCTCGGGCAGGACCAGCGCCTCGGGGCAGGCCAGGCGGAGCTTCTCGCGCATCGCCGCACTGGGCTCGACGGCCACCGTGCGGTCGCAGTACTGCGCCAGGTAGGCGGTGGTCCGCCCCTCGCCCGGCTCGACGGCGTTCCCGTGCCGGGCCAGTGCACCCCGGCACGGGGCGGCGCCGGCGCAGGCACGTTCCTGCCCTCGTGCCGCGCGCCGGACGGGGCGCCGCGGAACGCGCCGAACGCCGCCGAACCCCGCTGGACCGCCGCCGTCCGGCGTCCGTGCACGTCACGGCCACGTCCGCGATCGCCGCTCCCGGCACGCTCGGGGCAGCCGGCGCCACCGCGCCGCCACCGCCCCTGCGCACCACCCCGCCGGAAGGAAGACGACCGCCCGTGTCCCGTACCGCCCGCCCGCGCCACTACCTGATGTGCCGTCCGACCCACTTCACGGTCGACTACTCGATCAACCCGTGGATGGAGCCGGCGAAGCCGACCGACGCCGAGCGCGCCGTCGCCCAGTGGGAGCAGCTGTACGCGCTTTTCCGGGAGCTGGGCCACACCGTCGAGCTGATCGAGCCGCTGCCCGGCCTGCCCGACATGGTGTTCGCCGCCAACGGCGCCACCGTCGTCGACGGCACCGCCCTGGTGGCCCGCTTCCGGCACCGCGAGCGCGCCGACGAGGCCCCGGCGTACCTGGAGTGGTTCCGCTCGCGCGGCTACCGCACGGTGGCGCAGGCCGGGTTCACCAACGAGGGCGAGGGCGACTACCTCCTGGCCGGCGGGCGGCTCCTGGCCGGGACGGGCTTTCGCACCGACCGCCGGGCGCACGCGGAGGCGCAGCGGGTGCTGGGCCGCCCGGTGGTGACCCTGGAGCTGGTCGACCCGCGCTACTACCACCTGGACACCGCGCTCGCGGTGCTCGGTGAGGAGGAGATCATGTACTACCCGGCGGCGTTCTCCCCGGAGAGCCGGAGCACGCTCGCCGCGCTGTACCCCGACGCCGTGCTCGCCACCGACGAGGACGCCGCCGTCTTCGGCCTCAACGCCGTCTCGGACGGCCGCCGGGTGGTCCTGCCGGAGGCGGCGGTGGCGCTGGCGGCGCGGCTTCGCGCGCGGGGCTTCGAGCCGATCGGGATCGACGTCACCGAGCTGCTCAAGGCGGGCGGCAGTGTGAAGTGCTGCACCCTGGAGCTGCGCGGCGCACCCGCCTGACCTGCCCCTTTCCCGGCGCCGCCCGCCGGGAAACCGGATGTGCTCCCCGGCCGCCCGGTGTTAGGGTCGTCCGGCCGGCCGCGGGACTCCGGTGCGACTTCCGGAACGTGCCCCTACCGCAATGATTCGCAGTTCGCGCCCCCATTCCCCGGCCGGCATCACTCCATGACGGGACGCGACCGGAGGGCGGGGCGGTGGAGACGTACGGCGACCTGGTCGCCGCCGAGGACGTGCTGCTGTTCGTCAACGCCGCGATCACCGGCACCGGCCAGCGCGAATTCCACGGCGCGGCGGCCGAGCAGCAGCTCTCACTGGACTTCCTGCACGCGTACATGCGCGTCAACTACCGCGGCCCGTACGCCGCCGCGCTCGCCCTGGACATCAACGACCACAACGCCGCCCTGATCGTCCGGCACCTGCTGGAGACCTCCCGCGAGGCCACCGAGGAGCAGCGGCGCACCGAGGGCCGGCTGATCGCCCGCCGCCTGGAGCTGCTGCCCCCGCAGCGGGTCTACCGGCTGATCGGCGAGCTGCGCCGCGCCAGGGTCAACAACCGCCGCACCCGCGCGATCCTGCGCGACTGGCTCGCCGCGCGCCCCGATCAGGCGCTCGACGCCGTCAAGTACCGCGCCGGGTTCAAGCGGGCGCTGCGCCACGCCCACCTGCGGCCCGCCGAGGCGGAGACCGGGGACTTCCTGTACGCCCCGCGCCGGCGGTCCAAGTACCGGGCGCCGCTGCTGGACGCCTGGCGGCGCGCCCACCACCAGCAGGCCGCCGTCTACGAACTCCCCTACACCGTCGCGGAGTCCTTCGCGCAGCGGCACGGGATCCCGCGGGCCGCCTTCCTGGAGCGCATCGCGCCCCGGCTGACCACGCTGGAGCGGCTGCGCCTGCAGGAGTCCGCCCGGGCGCACGGCGCGGGCGCCGTCGCCGCGGACCTCGCGCGGATGCCGCTCACCCGGCTCGCCTCCTACGTGCTCGCGCTGCCGCCCGCCGACCGCACCGCCCGCCGCGCGGAGCTGACCGACGCCCTGCGCGGCGCGGCGCGCCGGGCCGCCCGCGCGGCCGGGGCCGCCGAGGGCGGCTGGGGCCGGGTCACGGCGGTGCTGGACGACAGCTGGTCCGCGTACGGCTCGGGCGTCAAACGCCGCCGGCCGCTGGCCGCCGCGCTCGCCTGCCACTTCCTGCTGGAGGCGCTGGCCGGCGAGTACACCGCGCTGTGGACCTCCGGGCGCAGCGACGCGCTGCTCGCCCGCCCGTCCGGCCCGACCCCGCTCGGCCGCCGGATCCTGGACGCGCTCGACACCGCGCCGCAGCGCCTGCTGATCGTCTCCGACGGCTGGGACAACGCCCCGCCGGGCCTGGCCGCCGAGGTGCTGCGGGTGTGGCGCACCAGGCTGGACCCGGAGCGCCGGACCAGCATCGTGCACCTCAACCCGGTCTACGACGCGGAGGGCTTCGACGTCCGCCGGCTCGCCCCGACGGTGCCCACCGCCGGGCTGCGCGACGCCGAGGACCTTCCGGCGCTGGTCGAGTTCGCCCGCTTCGCCGAGGGCCGCACCGGCCTCGCGGAGCTGACGGAGCACCTGGCGGCCCGCACCGCACGCTTCCTCGCCGACCCGGAGGTGACCGCCCGGTGAGCACCGCCCCGCCCGCCTTCCGTCCGGACCTCACCGGCCTCGACACCCGGCCCGCCCAGGTGTGGGGCGGCGTGCGCCTGGTGCCGCTGGTCCGCGCCGAGCCGATCGCCGACCTGCGGCTGCGCCAGGAGCTGTACGAGGAGGAGTACGCCGCCGTCCCGGTCGGCCGCCGCGCCCACTACTGCTCCTACGTCCCGCACGGCTTCGTCGCCGACTGGACGCGCGACGGCACCCCGGCGGCCGCGTACGGCACCCGGCTGGACGCGTCCGACGCCGGTGCGGCGCCGCCCGAGCGCGTGCGGGTCCGGGTGCCGCGCCGCCTCGCCAAGCGCGAGGGCCGCACCCGGCTGCGCTTCCTGCCGCTGCACCTCGCGCTGGACGGCTACCTCGCGCTGCACTTCGGCGGCCCGTCCCTCGCCTGGGAGCAGTGGTCCGAGCGGGCGCTGCGCCACGGCCTGTCCCCGCGTGCCGAGGAGGCCTACGCCGGTGACCGGGTCCGCGGCCTGGCCGACGCGCTGCGGGTCTTCGAGCTGTACCCCGGCCAGTGCGGCCTGGTGGTGTACGTCGCCGACGCCCTCGCCGCGGCCTTCGCCGTCCCGCACCCCGACGACTACCGCGCCCTGCACCGCACCCTGCTGCTGGACCTCTACGGCGAACTGATCCACCACTACGCCACGCTGTCCGCCCCCGTCCCGGACTTCCGCGCCGACCTGCGCGCGGCCGGCCCGATCGGCTCGGCCGCCGACCTGCGCGCCGCCGTCGCCCACCAGGAGCGCGCCTGGGCGGACTTCCACGACGGCACCATGGCCGGCGGCCTGCTGGACAGCGACTACCGGGCCCGGGTGGTGCGCCGCACGGACCGCTTCACCCTCTCCCGTTTCCTCCCGGACTTCCGGCCCCGCCGGGAGAACCACATCGGCGAGGCGATCACCGACGAGCACGGGCGGATCGCCTACCTGAAGACCTTCCGCCTCTCCGAGGCGCAGGTCCGCCGCGGCTACCTGCTGGACCGCCTCGCCGCCCACGACTGGCACCTGCCCGCCGCCGCCGGCGCCCTGAACCTCACCGAGGCCCAGCTCGCGCTGCGCCTGGAGGGCGCCGGCTTCGGCGAACTGCTGCGCCAGGACGTCCTGGACCACTACCGCCGGGCGGCGCGCGGGTAGGGGCGTCTTCCTGCCGGTCGCCCTCAGGAGCGGGCGGGCCCGGTCCAGTCGGCGGGGACGTGGCCGAGGCGGACGCGCTGCGGGTGGTCGCCGACCTCGACGGAGGAGGTGCGCTGCCCGGTGGCGAAGTCGATCGCGGTGACCCGGTCGGCGCCGCTCTCGGAGACGACGCAGGAGCGGCCGTCGCCGCTGACCGTCGCCCAGTAGGGCTTGGCGACGGGCACCAGCGGGCCTTCCCGCAGGGTGGCCCGGTCGACCACGGTGGCGTAGTCGTCCATGGTGCCCGCGACGCAGAGCCGGTCCCCGGCGGGGCTCATGGCCAGGCCGTGGTGGCGGGAGTCGTTGACCCAGGTGGTGCGGTCCTCGCTGGTCGCCGGGTTCCCGGGCAGGGTGGCGACCCGGGTGATCCGGTCGGCGGCGGCGTCGTACTCCACGAGGCCGTTGAAGAAGGAGACCTGGAAGTACAGCGTCGAGCCGTCCGGGGTGAAGGCGGCCGGGCGGATCGCGTCGGAGAGGTCGGGGCGGCCGAAGGCGTCGAGGCGCTCGCGCATGTCGATGATCCGGACGGTGCGCAAGGTGTCGGCGTCGGCGACGGTGATCCGCCGGTCGCCCTTCGTCCAGTCCAGCCAGGGCGCGTCGAGGGCGGTGGTGACCTCGCCGATCGACATGTTCCAGATCCGCCGGCCGCCGTCGGTGAAGAGGTTCTCGTGGGGCTTGTCGCCGGTCGCGAAGGAGCCGATGGGGCGGCCGGTGGCGATGTCGAGCACGTGCACCGTGTTCGCGGTGGAGGCGGAGACCGCGACCCGGGTGCCGTCGGGCGAGAGCGCCATGTGGTCGGAGCGGTAACCGGCCACCGGGAAGCGCCAGTTGATCCGGCCGGTGGCGAGGTCGAGGGAGACCACGTCGGCGAAGCTGGGGCGGGAGACGACCACGGCGGTGCCGTCCGGGGTGGTGTACATGTCGTCGGCGAACTGGTCGTGGCCCTCGCCGGGGCCGAGCCGGACGCCGAGGAAGTAGGCGAGCTTGACGGGGTTGAGGTAGATCTCGGCGAGGCGCTGGTCCTTGTCGGGGACGACGTCGATCCGGCCGATCCGGGCGAGGTCGCCGCGGGCGGTGACGACGTCGGCGGTGCCGTCCCAGTTGTTGCCCACGAACATCACCTCCCGCAGGGCGGCGGGAGCGGCCGGGGTACCGGGGCCGTCGGCGGCCACGGCGGTGCCCGGCAGGGCGAGGCCGAGCACGGCCGCGGCGGCGGCCAGGGCCCGCGGGCGACGACGGCGCGGGAGGAACTTCGGGAACATCGCGGCTCCTTGGCGCGTGCGCGGCCCACGGGGCGCACGAGGTGCGGGACGACGGGGGTCGGCGTGGGCGCTACTCGACGGTAGGGAGCACCCGGTGGCCCTGGCAAGACTCCCGACAGGTGTTGCTGACGAATTGTCAACAACTGCCGTGCCACTCCTTGACGGTGCGCGGACACCGCTCTACAACGTAGTCAACTCCCGGACGCCGGCCCCCACGGCCCCTGTTCCGGGACGTCCGCCCGCTCGCCCCCCACCGAGAACGAGGCCCCCTCATGCGCATGCACCCCTGTCTTGCCCTGGCCGCGGCCGCCGCGACGCTGGCCGTCGGCGCCCTCCCGGCGTCCGCGACCCCCGCCGCGGCGCCGGTCGCCGCCGGGCCGGTGCTGACCACCGGAGGCGCCGGCGGCACGGCCGTCGCCGTCGGGGACGTCCTGCTCGCCCCGCTCGCCGCGGGCACCCGCGCGACCTTCTCCTCGGACACCACCGGCTCCACCGGCGTCTTCTGCGGCGTCTCGCCGCTCACCGCCAAGGTCCTGGGCAACCCCGCCGCGCCGGGGACCGCCACCGCCTCGCTGACCGGCCTGACCTTCGGCTCGTGCACCTCCAACGTCACCGGCGTCACCTCGGTGAAGAGCCTCACGGTCGGCAACCTCGCCTACAACGTCGCGGTCAGCGATGCCGCCGGCCTCCCGGTCGCCCTCACCGCCGGCCCGGCCGGACCGATCCAGGCCTCGGCCGTGCTGAACAGCTGGTTCGGCACCCTCACCTGCACCTACCAGCTCAGCGGCGCCTTCGCCGGCACCGCCGACAACACCGCGCACGCCCTGGTCTTCCGCAACGCCCACTTCGTCAAGAGCGGCGGCTCCGCCCTCTGCCCCGGCGAGGGCTACTTCTCCGCCGCCTACGGCCCGGTCACCGACTCCACCCAGCCCGGCGCCCCGGCGGTCACCGTCAACTGACCCCCCACCCACCCCACCGGCCCGCGAGCGGTGCGCCCCCGCCCACCGCTCCCGGGCCGGTGCGTGTTCCTACCGGCCCTGGGCACGGACGCAGGGCCGGCCGGTCAGGCGATCTTGGCGCAGAGGGGGTCGGCGGTGCCGTGGGTGAGGGTGAGGGTGCGGTAGCCGGTGGGGCTGATGCCGATGGTGTAGACGCCGTCGACGGTGTAGAGGTCCCGGGGGAGGGTGCCGGCGCCGGTGCCGAAGCCGAGCAGGATCGGGCCGTGGGCGCGCCAGGTCTGGGAGCCGTCGGGGCGGTAGTCGACGAGGGAGCGGCCGCCGGCGTCGGCGTCGTGGTGGGCGCCGGTGAGGGTGTTGGTGAGCCGCATGACCAGGGCGCCGCGGTAGGCGACGCGGCGGACGGTGCCGTCGGGCTCGGCGGACAGGACGTGGCGCTCGACGCGGTCGACGACGGGTTCGAGGTGCACCGGGAAGTCGCAGCGGCTGCCGGCCGGCAGGTCGAAGGACGGCGAGGGCCACGGCTCCCAGCCGCCGCGGGCGGCGGCACCGGCGGCGGGGGCGGCGGCGAGACCGCCGGCCAGGGCGGTGAGGGCGGCAGCGGCGGCGGTCGCGAGTCGCAGGGGGATGCGGCGCATGGTCGGTCTCCTGATGGTGCGTCGGACTGGTCGGCGGCCAGCCTGGCAGCGGCCGCTGACCGGATTCTCACCATCGCCGATCGTCAGCTGCCCCCGCGCGGCGCGGCGCCCCGCCGTAGGGTGGCCCGCCATGGAGTTCCGACTGCTCGGCCCGTTCGGGGCCGACCACCACGGCGAGCCCGTCCTGGCCGGCGCGCGCCGCCAGGAGCGGTGCCTGCTGGCCGTCCTGCTGCTGGAGGACGGCCGGGTGGTCGCCACCGAGCGGCTGATCGACCTGCTCTGGCACGGCAGCCCGCCCACCTCCGCGCGCGGCACCGTGCACACCTACATCGGCCGGCTGCGCGCCCGGCTGCGCCCGCACGGCGTGCTGATCGAGACCCGGCACGAGGGGTACGCCCTCGCGCCCGGCCACCACGGCCTGGACGTCCGGGAGTTCCTCGACCTCACGGCCCGCGCCTCGGCGACCGGCGACCCGGCCGAGCGGCTGCGCTGCCACGACCGGGCGCTCGCGCTCTGGCGCGGGCCGCTGCTCGCGGACGTCGCCGACGAGGCGCTGCGCGGGCGGATCGGCGGGCGGCTGCTCCAGCTGCGGCTGTCGGCCCTGGAGCAGCGGGCGGAACTGCTGCTGGCGATGGGCCGCCACGACCGGCTGCTCGCCGATCTCCCGCTCCGGGACGGCGAGTTGGACGGCCTGCCGCCCCGGGAGCGGCTGGTGCGCGCCGCGATGACGGCCCTGTACCGGGCGGGCCGGCAGGGCGAGGCGCTGGCCCTGTACCGGCACACCCGGCGGACGCTGGTGGAGACGCTGGGCGTGGAGCCGGGCGCCGAACTGGCCGCGCTGCACGAGCGGATCCTGCGCGCCGACCCGCGGCTGGACCGGCCGCCGGCGCCGCTGTACGCGGTTCGGGTGGGCGAGGAGTGGCTGCCGTGGAGCGCGGGCGGCCACCCGGCGCTGGAGTTCTGCAACACCTTCGCCGGCTGGGGCGCCCCGGACCCGCTGCCCGGGTCGGACTGGCTGCGCGGCTACTCGACGCTCGCGGTCTGGGCGGGCCACCAGGACCTCGCGGAGCAGCCGCTGGTCGAGGCGCTGCTCCGGCAGGCCGCGCGGCGCCCGGACGAGGCGGCGGCCGTCCTGGCCGAGGCCCGCGCGTTCCGCTCGGCGCTGTACGCCTGCCTGACCGATCCGCAGGACGGGGCGGCCTTCGGGGAGGTCGCCGCCGTGGTCCGGCTCGCCACCCGCGCGGCGGAGTTCACCCGGGGCGAGGACGGCCTGGCGCGGTGGCGGCTGCCGCCGTCGGCCGGGCTGCGGCTGCCGCTGTACGCCGCCGCCCGGGCGGCCGCCGAACTCCTGGCCGAGCCGCGCCGGCTGACCGTCCAGCGCTGCCCGAGCGCGGACTGCGGCTGGCTGTTCCTGGACGCGGGCGGGCGGCGGCGCTGGTGCAGTCTGGCGACCTGCGGGGCGCCGGCCGGGCGCGCTGCGCCCTGATTCAGGACTCCGCGCGCCCGCTTCGCCCAACTCCTTGACGAATGCATGACATTGACGGACCATCGTGCTCGCGGCGCCGCACCTCCTCCACCGTTCCGTCCCTACGGACCCCCCACAGGAGGACAGTCATGCGACTGCCCCGCCGAGGGAAGCCCGCCGCGGCCACCGCCGTCCTGCTGGCCCTCGCCCTCGCCGTCCCCCTCACCTCCCAGGCCACCGCCCAGCCGGCCGACGGTCCCGTCGCCGGCTCCGGGAGCGGCTCCGAGGCCGGCTCCGAGGCCGCCCGGCAGTACCGCCTCGACGGCCCCCGGACCGTCGCCGAACGCACCGCCGTCGCCGCCACCGGTGCCTCGGTGGACGCCGTCCGGCCCGACTCGCTCACCGTCACCGCCACCCCCGCCGAGGCCGCCCGGCTGCGCGCGCTCGGCTGGTCGCCCGCCCCGCTGCCGATCCCCCGGTACGGCGCCGAGCCCGGCCGGGAGGGCGTCGGCGCGGCGCTGTACGACTTCCCGTCCGCCGACTCCGGCTACCACAACCACGCGGAGGCCGCGGCCGACATCGACGCCGTCGTCGCCGCGCACCCCGCCATCATGAGCAAGCGGGTCATCGGCACCTCCTACGAGGGCCGGCCGATCGTCGCCGTCAAGATCAGCGACAACGTCGGCACCGACGAGAACGAGCCCGAGGTGCTGTTCACCGCGCACCAGCACGCCCGCGAGCACCTCACCGTCGAGATGTCGCTCTACCTGCTGCACGAGTTCGGCGACAAGTACGCCACCGACGGCCGGATCGCGAACGCGGTCGACACCCGGGAGATCTGGATCGTCCCGGACCTCAACCCGGACGGCGGCGAGTACGACATCGCCACCGGCCGCTACCGCAGCTGGCGCAAGGACCGCCAGCCCAACCCGGGCAGCAGCAGCGTCGGCACCGACCTCAACCGCAACTGGGACTACAAGTTCGGCTGCTGCGGCGGCTCCTCCGGCTCCACCGGGAGCGAGACCTACCGGGGCAGCGCGCCGGAGTCCGCCAAGGAGACCAGGGTGGTCGCCGACTTCGTCCGCAGCCGGGTGGTGGGCGGCAAGCAGCAGATCACCTCGGCGATCGACTTCCACACCTACAGCGAACTGGTGCTCTGGCCGTTCGGCTGGACCACCGCCAACACCACCACCGGCATGACCGCCGACGAGTACAACACCTTCGCCACGCTGGGCCGTTCGATGGCCGCCACCAACGGCTACACGCCCGAGCAGTCGAGCGACCTCTACATCACCGACGGGTCGATCGACGACTGGCTGTGGGGCGCGCAGCGGATCTTCGCCTACACCTTCGAGATGTACCCCGGGCCGAACGGCGCCAGCGGCTTCTACCCGCCCGACGAGGTGATCGGGCGCGAGACCAGCCGCAACCGGGAGGCCGTGCTGCGGCTGGTGGAGACGGCCGACTGCGTCTACCGCGCGATCGGCAAGCAGCAGCAGTACTGCGGCATCGCCAACTGAACCGCCGGGCGACCACGTTCGCCGGGACCGAGCCGCCCGTCCGGACAGCAGGCGTCCGGGCGGGCGGCGTCTTTCCTGCGGGGCAAGGAGCATGCCACCTCGATCAGGCCAACGGAAGGGCGTCGTCCGGTCATTCGGACCATCGGACGGACCGGACCGCCGTTCGGGTGCCACCATGACCTCAGAACGATGTGACATGTCACAGAGCGTTCGGCCTTGCCGTCAGACGCGCTGTCCACAGGGAGGAAACCCACCCATGCACCGTCGTCGCACCGCCGCCACCCTGGCCGGCGCCGCGGTCCTCGCCGCGCTGACCGCCGCCGCCCCGGCCGCCGTCGCCGCCCCCACCCCCACCGGTCCGCCCGGATCCTTCACCACCTGCGGAACTCCGGGCGCGCCCGGCCTGCTGCAGACCCGCGCCTGTATCGACGTCAACGGCCTCCAGGTCCGCCTCTACGGACACGCCTACCCGACCAACCCGGCCTGGGTCCCCCAGAACGTCGGCTTCAAGATCTCCGGCACCGCCCCCGGCCTTCCGCCGGGCCCGCCCGTCTACACGACCGCCCTGGTGCCCTCCGGCGGCATCTACGTCGGCGAGATCAACACCACCGCCACCTGCGGCAGCACGGTGACCGCCAACTTCAGCGTGGACAACGGCGGTTGGCCGCCGTCGCCGGCGACCGTCTCGGTCGTCGTCCCCTGCTGAGACCGCTGAGACCGCTCCCGGTCCCAGCCGCGCGGCCCGGCCCGTCCACCGGGCCGGGCCGCGCCCTCTATGGTGTGCCGATGAGTCTTCATGTGATCGTCGGACACGGGCCCGCCGGAGCGGCCACCGCCCGCCTGCTGGCCGACCGGGGCCACACGGTCCGGGTGGTCACCCGGTCCGGCCGCCCGGCCGGGTCCGGCATCGAGCACCTGGCGCTGGACGCCACCGACACCGCGCGGCTGACCGAGGCCGTGCGCGGCGCCGCCGCCCTCCACAGCTGCGCCGCCCCGCCGCTGCCCCGCTGGACGACCGACTGGCCGCCGCTGCACGCCTCGCTCTGCGCGGCCGCCGAATCGACCGGCGCCGTGCTCGTCATGCTCGGCAACCTCTACGGCTACGGCCCGGTGGACGGCCCGCTCACCGAGGACCTCCCGCTCGCCGCCACCGGGCCGAAGGGCCGACTGCGCGCCTCGCTCTGGGAGCGGGCCCGGGCGCTGCACGAGGCGGGCCGGATCCGCGCGGTCGAGGTCCGCGCCTCCGACTTCTTCGGCCCCGGCGTGACCGACGGCGGCCATCTGGCCTCGCACGTCGTCCCCCGCCTTCTGGCCGGCAAGCCCGTCTCCGTGCTCGGCGACCCGGACGCCCCGCACAGCTGGACCTACCTCCCCGACGTGGCCCGCGCGCTGGCCGAGGCCGCCACCGACGAACGCGCCTGGGGCCGGGCCTGGCACGCCCCGACCGCCCCCGCCCTCCCGATCCGCCGCATGATCGACCTCCTCGCCGCCGAGGCCGGCGTCTCCCCCGTCCCCGTCCGCCGCCTCCACCCCGCCGCCCTCGCCCTGGCCGGCTTCTTCTCCCCCCTCCTGCGCGAACTGCGCGAGACCCGCTACCAGTTCGACCGTCCCTTCACCGTCGACACCACCGCCTGGACCACCACCTTCACCACCCGCCCCACCCCCCTGGACACCCAGCTCCGCACCACCGCCACCTGGTGGCGCGACCGCCGGGCCCTGGCCTGAGACGGCGCTCAGACGGCCTCGATGCGTTCGACGACGAGTTCGCACAGTTCGTGGGTGCGCAGGGCGTCGTGGGCGTCGGCGCGGGTGCCGGTGCGCACGGCGGTGAGGAAGGCGAGGACGACCTGTTCGATGCCGCGCTGGCGGGCGACGGGCACCCAGTCGCCGCGGCGGCGGACCGTGGGCTGGCCGCGGTGGTCGATCACCTCGGCGAGGTTGTGGACCTCGCGCCTGGAGTCGGCGCCGGAGACCTCCAGGACCTCCTCCGTCGATCCGGAGCGGCGGTTCATGATGCCGAGGGCCGTGAAGCCGTCCCCGGCGAGGGTGAGGACGACGTGGTCGACCAGGCCGTCGCGCACCCGGGCGCGGACGTCGACGTGCTCGATCTCGCCGGGGGCCAGGAAGCGCAGGGTGTCGACGACGTGGATGAAGTCGTCGTAGACGAGGGTGCGGGCGGTCTCGGGCAGGCCCTCGCGGTTCTTCTGCAGCACGATGAGGTCCCGCGGCCGCTCCAGGGCCTGGGCGTAACCGGGGGCGTGGCGGCGGTTGAAGCCCACCGCCAGGGAGCGGCCGGTGCGGTCGGCGAGGTCGACCAGGCGGCGGGCGCCGTCGAGGGTGTAGTCGAGCGGCTTGTCCACGTAGACGTCGACGCCCGCCGTGAGCAACTGCTCGACGATCGGCACGTGCTGGTCGGTCGCCGCGTGCACGAAGGCCGCCCGGATGCCGCTGTCGACCAGCCGGCCGAGGTCGGTGAACCGCCGCTCCGGCGCGATCCGGTACGTCTCGCCGAGCCGGTCCAGCTTGGCGCCGTCGCGGGTCATCAGCCGCAGGTCCAGGCCGGGCAGCGCGCCGAGGACCGGCAGGTAGGCCTTCTGCGCGATGTCACCGAGCCCGATCACCCCGACCGGGAGCGGGGCCTCGGGAACAAGCGGGGCCTCGGGAACAGCGGTCGAACTCATCAGATCTCCACGGGTGCGTGAGCCGGTGTCGGCCCTCACCCTACGACCGGGGCGCGACCGGGCCGGACGCGGACCGTCCGGTCCGCGTCCGGCCCGGAAGGGGAGGTCAGGGGCAGAGCTGGTGGGTCGTGGGGGTGCACTCGGGGTCGGGGTCGATCGGGCCGGTGCCGCCGGGGTGGTAGTTGGACCACCAGAGGGGGGTGCTGCCGTAGTAGACGACCAGGTTGCCGCCGTTCTGGATGGCCAGGTAGGCGCCGGGGTGGCGGCCGGTGCGGCTCTCCCAGAGGGGGCGCCAGGCGGCGTCGTAGGCGGTGAGGTTGCCGTCGTCCTGGACGTAGAAGTAGGTGCCGACCCCGTAGGTGCCCACGGCGGTCCAGATCGCGACGTTGTTCTTGTAGAGGACGACGTGCCCGTCGTACTGCTGGTACAGGACGGTGCTGCCGTCGGGCGAGGACCAGCTCTGGCCGCGGCTCAGGCCGGCGGTGGCCTGGATGACCGTCTGGTTGGCGTCGGAAGCGGGGGCCGCGGCGGCCCCGGGAGCCGCGGCGGCCGTGACGGCGGCGGGGGCGGGGACGCCGTCGGCGGCCTGGGCGGGTGCGCCCAGCAGCCCGGTCGCCATCAGGACGGCGCCCAGCGCGACGCCGGCGCGGGGGACGAGGGAACGCGCGATGCTCATGACGGACACTCTCCTCGGGTCACTTCTCCGAATGGCCTGTTGCCTCGGAAAGTCTCACGGCGCGCGATCCGGCCGGGCAAAGCCCTTCGACCCACCCCGAAAACGGGCACGCCCCGGGATCACCCGGTGCGCCCCGCGCGCAGCAGGTAGAGGCCGGAGGCGGCGGCGAGCACCGCCATGCAGCCGGCGAAGACCACGCCCGCCTCGGACAGGCCGATCGGCTGGGCGAGCAGGCCGATGCCGATGACCGGGATCGAGATGCCGAAGTAGGCGACGACGAAGAGGGCGGAGAGCGCGCCGCCGCGGTGCTCGGCGGGGGCGACGGCGGCGATCTCGCCGACCGCGCCGCGCAGGCCCATGCCCTGGCCGGCCCCGCCCACCAGGGCCGCGAGGACCAGCGGCGGCAGGGTGTCCCAGGCGAGCGAGGCGGCCAGCAGGGCGAGGCCCGCGATCAGCACCAGGCACCCCAGCGGGATGGCCCGGGCGGTGCCCAGCCGGGGCACCAGGAGCTGGCCGAGCGTGGAGGCGAAGAAGGCCGTGAAGACGATCAGCCCGATGACCGCGCGGTTGTGGACGCCCAGTCCCTCCGTGAGGAAGGCGGGGCTGACGGAGGTGAAGACGCCCAGCAGCGAGAAGCCCGCGAAGGCGGCGAGGCCCGCCGGGACGAACACGCCGCGGACCTCCGGCGGCAGCGAGGGCCGGTTCGGGCGGGCGGTGCGCAGCGGGCGGGGGCCCTCGACGGTCTCCGGCAGGAACCACATGACGGTGAACGACCCGGCGAGCAGCACCAGGTGCACGACGAACGGCAGCACCAGGGGGTGCGGCGCGTACTCGGCGAGCAGGCCCGACAGCAGCGGTCCGCAGCCGAGGCCGCCCATGTTCGCGGCGGTCGCGGCGAACCCGGCCCGGGCCCGGCGCCCGGGCGGGGCCAGTTCCAGCACGTAGGCGGTGGCGGTGCCGGTGAACAGGCCGGCCGACAGGCCGGAGAACAGCCGGCCGAGGCAGAGCATCGGCAGGCCGCCCACGGCGAGGAAGGCGACGGCGCTGCAGGCCGCGAAGGCGAGGCCGCAGAGCAGGACGGGCCGGCGTCCGACGGTGTCGGAGACGTTGCCGACGAGCAGCAGGACGGCGATGACGCCGAAGGCGTAGACGGCGAACACGACCGTGACCATCAGTTCGGAGAAGCCGATCTCCTCCTGGTACAGGCCGTAGAGCGGGGTGGGCAGGGTGGTGCCCGCCATGCAGACGGCGAAGGCGGCGGCGGCCCCGAGGTAGGCCCGGCGGCGCGCGGCGGGCGGCCGCCCGGTCGGACGATCGGTCATCAGTTCACGGTAGGCGGGTCTCCGGGCCGGGGCCGGGTCGGCGGCGGCGGGCTGCGCCGAATGGCCGCCTGGGCGGCGGGGGGCGCGGCGACGCTGCGGCGGGGGCCGCGGCGACACGGAAATGTCCCAAGGGGACTTCTGTCCCATTGAGACATTTTCCGGGTGTACGGTGGGGATCGTGAGCATCGAGAAGGACGAGGCGGCCGCCGGCGGCCGGCGCGGGCGCAAGGCCCGGCGCACCCGGGAGTCGCTGGCCGGCGCCGCGCTGCGGCTGGTCCTGGACCGGGGCCTGGCGGCGGTCGCGGTGGAGGACGTCACCGAGCTGGCCGACGTCTCCCGGCGCACGTTCAGCCGGTACTTCCCGTCCCGGGAGGACGCCGTGCTGGACTGCCTGCGGGCGGACTTCGACCGGATCAACGCGGCCCTGGCCGCCCGCCCGGCGGACGAGACCCCGCTGACCGCCTACCGGACGGCCCTGCGCGCCTGGCTGCGGGACGGCGCCGAGCCGGCCTGGCACCGCCGCCCGGACATGCGCGAGCTGTTCGCGCTGATCGCCCGCGAGCCCTCGCTGACGGCCGCCTACCGCCGGATCTGCGTGGACGCCGAGGAGGCGTCCATCCGGATCGCCGCCGAACGGCTGGGGCTGGACGCCGAGCGCGACCTGCGCCCGGCGGTGGCGATCGGGCTCGGAGTCGCGGCGCTGCAGGCCGCCGCCCGCGCCTGGGTCCGCCGGCCGGCACCGGGAGCACCGGACGGCGGCGGGGCGGACGGCGGCACGGACGACCTGCCCGAGCTGCTGGAGCAGGCCTTCGCGGCGCTCACCGCCGAACCGCCGCCGACCCCGACTCCGGACCCGGACCCGGACCCGGACCCGGCGGCAGCCTGAACCACCCGCACCACCCCGCGCCGCCCCCGGCGCGACCGCACCGAAGGAGCACCACCATGACCACCACCCCCGACACCACCGGCACCGCCCACCCGCAGGAGTTCACCGGCCGCGTCGCGCTGGTCACCGGCGGCGCCTCCGGCATCGGCCTCGCCGTCGCCCGGCGCCTGGCCGCCGGCGGCGCCGCCGTCGCCGTCGCGGACTTCCACGCCGAAGGTGCCCGCCAGGCCGCCGCCGCCCTGGAGGCCGAGGGGGCGCGGACCCTGGCCGTCGAGATGGACGTGACCGACCCGGAGTCGGTGCGCGCCGGCGTCGAGGCCACCGTGGCCGGCCTCGGTGCCCTGCACCTGGCCGTCAACAACGCCGGCGTCGCGGGCGCGACCGCGCCGACCGGCGCCTACGACCCGCAGGAGTGGCGCCGGGTGCTGGCCACCAACCTGGACGGCGTCTTCTACTCGCTGCGCCACGAGATCCCGGCCATCCTGGCGGCCGGCGGCGGCGCGGTGGTCAACATGGCCTCCATCCTGGGCACCAACGGCTTCGCCGGCTCGCCCGCGTACGCCGCCGCGAAGCACGGTGTCGTCGGCCTGACCAAGACCGCCGCGCTGGAGTACGCCGCGCAGGGCGTGCGGATCAACGCGGTCGGCCCGGGCTTCATCGACACCCCGCTGCTGAGCGGCGCCGACGAGGCCACCCGCGAGGCGCTGATCGCGCTGCACCCGGCGGGCCGGCTGGGCCGCGCCGAGGAGGTCGCCGAGCTGACCGCCTTCCTGCTGTCCGACCGGGCCTCCTTCGTCCACGGCAGCTACCACCTGGTCGACGGCGCCTACGCGGCCCGCTGACCTCGCCGGCCGTCCGGCGTTTCCGACACGGGGGCACGCGCGCACCGAAGGTGCGCACACGGATCACCAGGGAATGGAGTACCCGCATGAAGGCCGTCCAGTACCGCACGATCGGCGCCGCCCCCGAGGTGGTCACCGTCCCGACCCCCGAGCCCGGCCCCGGGCAGGTCCTGCTGAAGGTCACCGCCGCCGGGGTCTGCCACTCCGACATCGCCGTGATGAGCATGCCCGCCGAGCGGCTGGGATTCCCGCTGCCGCTCACCCTCGGGCACGAGGGCGTCGGCACCGTGGCCGCGCTCGGCGCCGGGGTGAGCGGCCTGAGCGAGGGCGAGGCCGTCGCCGTCTACGGCCCGTGGGGCTGCGGACGCTGCCTCACCTGCGCGCAGGGCAAGGAGAACTACTGCCTGCGCGCGGCCGAGCTCGGCATCCGTCCGCCCGGCCTCGGCGCGCCCGGCGCGATGGCCGAGTACCTGCTCGTCGACGACCCGCGCCACCTGGTGCCGCTGGGCGGCCTCGACCCGGTGCGGGCCGTGCCGCTGACCGACGCGGGGCTGACGCCCTACCACGCGATCAAGCGCTCGCTGGGCAAGCTGCTGCCCGGCAGCACCGCCGTGGTGATCGGCACCGGCGGGCTCGGCCACGTCGCGATCCAGCTGCTGCGCGCGATGACCGCCGCCCGGGTGGTCGCGCTGGACGTGACGGAGGAGAAGCTCGCCCTGGCCCGCGCCGTCGGCGCGCACGAGACGGTGCTCTCCGACGCCGCGGCCGCCGCGACGGTGCGCGAACTCACCGGCGGGGTCGGCGCCCAGGTGGTGCTGGACTTCGTCGGCGCCCCGCCGACCACGGCCGCCGCCGGCGCGATGGCGGCCGTCGAGGGCGACGTGACCATCGTCGGCATCGGCGGCGGCACCCTGCCCGTGGGCTTCGGCAGCCTCCCGTACGAGGTCTCGGTGGCCTCGCCCTACTGGGGCACCCGCGACGAGCTGATCGAGGTGCTTGACCTCGCCCGCGCCGGGACCCTGGACGTGCACGTGGAGACCTACGGCATCGACGACGCGCCGCTGGCCTACGAGCGCCTGCACGCGGGCCTCGTCAACGGCCGGGCCGTCATCCTGCCGCACGGCTGACCGCCCGCGCCCCGGCGCCGCGCCGACGGGACCGCTCCCCGGCGCGGCGCCGCCGCCGCGCGGTCCGCCGCCGAGGGCTGGCGGATGACCTGTGCGTGCCTGTCCGCGGCGTCCTCCGCCGACCCGGCGGCCAAGCGGTTCGTCGACGACTACACCGCGCTCGCCCACCAGCCCCCGGGCACCTACTCCCCGGAGAGCTACGACGCCGCCAACGCCCTCATCCAGGTGATGGCGTCGCTCGGCGCCGACGTCGGCCGCCAGAAGGTCGTCGAAGGCCTGCGCACCGTGGACCACCAGGGGCTCACCAAGGAGATCAGGTTCCAGCCCGACGGCGAGGTCACCGAGAAGGGTGTCTACGTCTACGAGGTCAGGGACGGCCGGATCGCCGCGCTCGGCACGGTCGACAGGCTGATCGCCGAGTGACCCGCGCCGTCCCATGTGCCTCACCGACCACTTCTGGCAGTTCCTGGTCCGGGAGGGCGAGGTGGTCACCCTGCTGGGCGCCAACGGGGCCGGGAAGACCACCGCCCTGCATGCGGTGTCGGGCCTGTTGCGGCCCCGCGGCGGCGAGATCCGCTTCCGGGGCGTCCGGGTGGACGGCGTCCCGCCGCACGAGGTGGCCGGCCTCGGGATCGGGCACGCGCCCGAGGGGCGGCGGGTGTTCCCGGCGATGACCGTCCGGGAGAACCTCGACATGGGCGCCTACCGCTTCCGCCGCACCCCGCGGGCGGAGCTCGACCGGGTCTTCGCCCTGTTCCCGGTGCTGGCCGAGCGCCGCGCCCAGGAGGCCGGCACGCTGTCCGGCGGCGAGCAGCAGATGCTCGCGATCGGACGCGCGCCGATGGGGCGGCCCACCCTGCTGCTGGACGAGCCGTCGATGGGGCTGGCCCCGCTGGTCGTCGCGCAGATCTTCGACATCGTGCGGGAGATCAACGCCCAGGGGACGACCGTGCTGCTGGTCGAGCAGAACGCCGCCCAGGCGCTCAGGCTCGCCGACCGCGGCTACGTGCTGGAGACCGGGTCGATCGTGATGAGCGCCCCGGCGGCCGAGCTGCTGGACGATCCGCGGGTGCGGGCCGCCCATCTCGGCGAGGCGGCGCGCTGAGCACCCGCGGCGCGGGTGACCGGTTCGGGCGCCGGGCCGGGGCCGGGCAGCGGTCCCGGGTGCGGGCGCGGCTCCGGGCGGGGCGCGGGCGGGGGCGGCGGATCGGGCTGCAGCGGCGGCGGGCCGGGCGGCACCGGGTCCGGCCCGCCGGGGCCGGGCACCGGACCGGGCAGTGGACCGGGGCCCGGGGCCGGTCCCGGGCCGGGCGGCGGGGTGGGGCTGGGCGGTACGGGGTCGTTCGGCGGTGTTCCCACGGCGGGGTCGCTCCTTCCCGGGTCCACGGCTGCGTTCCCGCACGCGGCTACCCCGTTCCGCACCGTCCACGCCCGGGCCCGGACCGGCGCCACCGCGCGGCGCCGGGCAGGTCGCGGACCGCCGCGTGGTGGAGCGTGGTGAGCATCGCGGCGACGGCGGCGGTCACCGGGGTGCCGTGGGTGGGGCGCTCGGCCCAGCGCCAGTCGCCGTCCGGGTTGACCTCCAGGAAGACCGGGGTGCCCGCGCTGAGCAGGAAGTCGAAGGCGCCGTAGCGCAGGTTCATCGCGGCCAGGACGCGGGTCGCGGCGGCGGCCTCCGGCGGGCCCGCGTCGAGTTCCCGGCCGTTCGCGAGCACGCGGAGCGGCCCGAGAATCCCGAATCCAACCGTCATCTCACGCCAACTTGATGACGAAGGAACGCCCTTCCACCTCGGCGTCCGAAACGGCGTCCAGCCGCTGTTTGACGGAATTGAGGACGGCCACCTCGTCCTCGGTGAGCCGGGACAGCACGTCCCGCTGCTCCAGGGTCAGCAGGTCGACCGGATTGCCCGCCTGCCGGAGGGCGTCGAGGGCGTCGAATGTCATGGTCCCCTCCTTCTCGGACACCCGGTCATCATCACCGCCGCCCGGGGGCCCGTCCATGAGACTTATGGGCCAGGCACCGCCCTCGGCCGGCGGCGGGGGGACGGACGCCGTGAGAATCAGCGCGAGCAGTCCGGCCTGCAGTCTTGACCGGAGTCCCAGTTTCGCCAGAATGGCGGTGACGAACCGTTTGACGGTGCGTTCGCTGATATGGAGTTCGCAGGCTATCGACCTGTTGTCGTATCCGAGGCCCAGCAGGTGCAGCACGGCCCGTTCGCGCGGTGTCAGCGCCCCGGTCAGCGGCAGCGAGGCCGCCGCCGGCAGCGGCGACACCCCTGACGCACGGGGCGTCCCGCACGCCGGACACACCGGATCCCCACCATCCATCGACAGGATCCCCCCTCCGACGGCACATCACTGCGGTGCCCTCATGCTGACGCCCGCACCGGAGCCCGGCAAGAGGGCGGGCGGCCCGGAGAACGCGCACCGCACCGGCCCGTCGTCGGCCCCCGGCGCTACCGTGTCCCGCATGTCATCACTGATCACCGCCATCACCGAGCACGACGAGGCCGCCCGGTTCCTGGCGTGGCCGGGCGACTTCGACCTGGACTGCGGGGAGCACGTCGAGGAGGTCCACCTCGCGTCGGGGGCGGCGCTGGAGGGGTTCGCCGGGGACGGCGCCGGGGGCAGCTTCTTCTTCTGCGGCGACGGCGGCGAGGAACGCCCGGTCCTGTACGCCGACTCCGAGGGCCAGGCGGCGCTGCTCGCCGTCGGGCTGCCGGAGCTGCTGCGGCTGCTGCTGGTCGTGCCGTGGTGGCGGGACTGCCCCACGTTCTCCGAGGAGGAGAGCGAGCGGGCGCGTGCCCGGCACCTGGAGGACATGCCCGACCTGACGGCCGGGCGGGACCGGGCGGCCGCCGCACTCGGCCTGGAACTGCCCACCGAGGCCGAGGCCCTGGCGCGGCTGCGCGAGGTCGTCACGGGCGCCGGCGAGGCGTTCACGCTGATCTTCACCCCGGACTCGCTGCCCTACGAGCCGCTCTTCGAGGTCTGACGGCCGGCCGCCGCCGTCACGGCCCCGCGGGGGTGCCGGGGGCGGCGTCGGCCAGCGCGTCCAGGACGGGGCGGAGGAGCGGGTGCCCGTCGGCACCGGCCCGGACGGCGGCGAAGACGCGGCGGGTGGCGAGCGCGCTGTCGACGGGGCGGACGGCGACCCGGGCCAGGTCGACGCCGAGCAGCGCCGAGCGCGGCACCAGCGCCACGCCCGCCCCGGCGGAGGCGAGGGCGACGACGGCGCGGAAGTCGTCCGAGGAGTGCACCAGGCGCGGCTGGAAGCCGGCGTGCTCGCAGGCCAGCAGCACCACGTCGTGGCAGGGGTTGCCCGGGTAGGGGCCGATCCACGGCTGGTCGGCGAGGTCGGCGACCGCGATCGGGCCCTCGCCGGCGGCCAGCGGGTGGTCGAGCGGCAGCACCGCCTCGAAGGGTTCCGCGTAGAGCGGGACGCGGGTCAGGCGGGCGTCGTCGGCGCGCGGGGCGCCGCGGTACTCGACGGCCATCGCGAGGTCGGCGCGCCCGTCCAGGACCATCGGCAGGCTGGCGTCGCCCTCGGCGTCGAGCACCTTGAGCCGCACGCCCGGCGCGCGCGCGGCCAGGAGGCCGATCGCGGGGGCGAGGACCAGCGAGATGCCGGTGGCGAAGGAGGCCACGGTGACCTCGCCCGACACGCCCGCGCTGTAGGCGGCGAGGTCGGCCTCGGCGCGTTCGAGCTGGGCGAGCACGGCGTCGGCGTGACCGAGCAGGATCTCCCCGGCGGCGGTGAGCCGCACGCCCCGGCCCTCGCGGGCCAGCAGGTGGTGGCCGGTCTCCTGCTCCAGCGCGGCCAGCTGTTGCGAGACGGCGGAGGGGGTGAGGTAGAGCGCGGCCGCCGCGGCGGTCACCGTCCGGTGGTCCGCCACCGCTCGCAGGGTCCGCAGCCGTCTCGCGTCGATCACAGCCCCAATTCTGCCAGCGCCGGTGCGGCCGGCGGGGCGGGGGTGACGAAACGGTGAAGAAGACGCGACCGGAGTAGGAAGTCGGCTCCGCCGACTTCCTGTTCCGGAGGCCGACCGCGGCGGCGGGGCGGGGCCTCGCGCAGGCCGGACTCCGGCATCTGCCGGTTCGCCCTCGCACTTTGCAAAGTGCGAACTTTGCAAAGCGAGTGAGCAGGTGAGGGGGGCAGATCCCCTGTGCGGCAGGGGCCAGGTGGCTCCACGGCGCCGCCGAGAGCTCTTTGCAAAGTATGCGAGCACTTTGCAAAGAGCTCGGCGGGCAGCGGGTGAGGCAGGAGAAGCGGGCACGGAAAACCGCGAACGGGAGTGGGAAGTCGGACGGGCCGACTTCCCACTCCCGTCGCGGGAGGGTGGGGCAGGTGGTCTTGGGTGCCGTGCGGTGGAGGCGGGCCGGTCCGGCCTCCACCGCACGGCGGCTGGCGAGCCCGTGGCGCGTCCGGTTCCGCGCGGACGCGCCACGGGCGATCGGGGGGCGGGCGGCTACTCGCCCAGGGCGGCGCGGGCGTCGACGAAGGCCGCCACCGCGCGCTCGACGTCCTCGGTGGTGTGCGCCGCGGAGAGCTGCACGCGGATCCGGGCCTTGCCGTGCGGCACGACCGGGTAGGAGAACCCGATCACGTAGACGCCGCGCTCCAGCAGCAGCTCGGCGAGGCGGCCGGCCTTGGCGGCGTCACCGATCATCACCGGGGCGATCGGGTGGTCGCCGGGCAGGATCTCGAAGCCCGCCTCGGTCATCTTCGAGCGGAACAGCGCCGTGTTGGCCGCCAGCCGCTCGCGCAGCTCGTTCGACTGCTCGACCAGGTCCAGCACCTTCAGCGAGGCGGCCGCGATCACCGGCGCGAGCGAGTTCGAGAACAGGTACGGCCGCGACCGCTGGCGCAGCAGCGCGACGATCTCGCGGCGCGCGGCCACGTAGCCGCCGGAGGCGCCGCCGAGCGCCTTGCCCAGCGTGCCGGTGATGATGTCCACGCGGTCCATCACGCCGTGCAGCTCGGGGGTGCCGCGCCCGTTCGCGCCGACGAAGCCGACGGCGTGCGAGTCGTCGACCATGACCATGGCGTTGTAGCGGTCGGCGAGGTCACAGATCTCGCGCAGCGGCGCGACGTAGCCGTCCATGGAGAAGACGCCGTCGGTGACGATCAGGCGGCGGCGGGCGTCCTGGCTCTCCTTGAGCTGCTGCTCGAGGTCGGCGAGGTCGCGGTTGGCGTAGCGGTGGCGGCGGGCCTTGCACAGGCGGATGCCGTCGATGATGCTCGCGTGGTTGAGGGCGTCGGAGATGACGGCGTCGCGCTCGTCGAGCAGGGTCTCGAAGACGCCGCCGTTGGCGTCGAAGCACGAGGAGTAGAGGATGGTGTCCTCCTGGCCGAGGAACGCGGAGAGGCGCTCCTCCAGCTCCTTGTGCACGTCCTGGGTGCCGCAGATGAAGCGGACGGACGCCATGCCGTAGCCCCAGCGGTCGAGGGCGTCCTTGGCGGCGGCGAGCACCTCGGGGTGGTCGGCGAGGCCGAGGTAGTTGTTGGCGCAGAAGTTGAGCACCTCGCCGGGGGTGCCGCCGGCGGTGACGGTGACGGCGGCGCTCTGCGGGGTGCCGATGACGCGCTCCGGCTTGAAGAGGCCGGCCTCGCGGATCTCCTCGATGGTGGCGGCGAGGTCGTCGCGCACGGTGTCGAACACAGCTGCTCCTAAGCGGGGTGGCAACGGGCGGGCGAGCGCGGGGCTCAGGCGGTCCAGTCGAGGATGATCTTGCCGCAGCGGCCGCTCGCCGCCTCGTCGAAGGCGGCCTCGAAGTCGGCGGCGGGGTAGCGGCCGGTGATCACGGGGCTGAGGTCGAGGCCGCCCTCCAGCAGCACGGACATCGCGTACCAGGTCTCGAACATCTCGCGGCCGTAGATGCCCTTGATGGTGAGCATGGAGGTGACCACGGAGGACCAGTCGATCGGGAACTGTTCGGCGGGCAGGCCGAGCATCGCGATCTTGCCGCCGTGGGTCATGTTGGCGATCATCGACTGGAGCGCCTCGGGGCGGCCGGACATCTCCAGGCCGACGTCGAAGCCCTCGCGCAGGCCGAGCTTCTGCTGGCCCTCCTCGATGGTGTGCTCGGAGACGTCGAGCGCCAGCGAGACGCCGACCTTGCGGGCGAGGTCGAGGCGGTAGGGCGAGACGTCGGTGATCATCACGTTGCGGGCGCCGGCGTGCTTGGCGACGGCGGCGGCCATGATGCCGATCGGCCCGGCGCCGGTGACCAGGACGTCCTCGCCGACCAGCGGGAAGGACAGCGCGGTGTGCACGGCGTTGCCGAAGGGGTCGAAGATCGCGGCGACGTCGAGGTCGACGGGCACCCGGTGGACCCAGACGTTGGAGGCGGGCAGGGCCACGTACTCGGCGAAGGCGCCGTCGCGGTTGACGCCGAGGCCCACGGTGTTGCGGCACAGGTGGCGGCGGCCGGCCAGGCAGTTGCGGCACTTGCCGCAGACCAGGTGGCCCTCGCCGCTGACCAGGTCGCCCACCGCGATGTCGGCGACGCCGGCGCCGATCTCGGCGACCTCGCCGACGAACTCGTGGCCGAGGACGAGCGGGGTCCTGATGGTCTGCTGGGCCCAGCCGTCCCACTTGCGGATGTGCAGGTCGGTGCCGCAGATGCCGGTGCGCAGCACCTTGATCAGGACCTCGCCGGGGCCGATCACCGGGGTGGGGACGTCCACGAGCCAGAGTCCGGGTTCGGCGTTCTGCTTGACGAGTGCCTTCACGGCGGTGGCTCCTGACGCACGGTGGGGGCGGCCTGGTGTGGGCAGGCCGACGGGGCCCGGTGGGTGGCGGCCCCGGGGGTCGACGGGTCCCGGCGGGGCCGGGGGCTGCGGGACCGCTTCCGGTGTCCGCATGCCGGGCAGGCAGAAATCTGCCTGGTGGGAGGGGGTGCGGTCCATCGAGGAATTCTTAAGGGCCGCGACAGCTCGGCTAAACGATCGTGCCCGAGCGGGCGTCGGGGGCCGTCGCGGCGTGCCGGTCGGCACTCCGACGGCGTAGCGCGCGGGGCGTGTCCGGGGCGCGCGGGGCGCTGCGCCGGTGGGCGCGAGCCCCGCGTCCGGGGGTCAGTCGCGGCGGGCGGCGACGGTGTGGGCGAGGGCGGTCGCGGCGGCGAGGAGGGCGGCGGCGAGTGCGAGCAGCAGGGCGGTGGAGGCGAGCAGGTCGGCGGCGCGGTGGTGGGCGGATAGCCGGGTGAGCAGCAGGTTGACCGGGGGCAGGCCCTTGGTGACGGTGAGCGCGAGCAGGAGGGCGAGGGCGAGCAGCAGCCCGTGGCCCGGGCGGCGGA
Organism: Kitasatospora sp. NPDC001527; assembly: GCF_040298605.1. NCBI lineage: Bacteria > Bacillati > Actinomycetota > Actinomycetes > Kitasatosporales > Streptomycetaceae > Kitasatospora > Kitasatospora sp. NPDC001527. The sequence goes on from NZ_JBEPAM010000013.1 coordinate 114,157, forward strand.
CCAGTGGCCGGGAGCTGAGCAGGCCGACGGCGGTGCCGGTGAGGGCGCAGGTGAGCTGGGCCTCGGTGCCGAGGAGCAGGTCGGCGGCGGTGGGGGTGTGGGTGCCGACGAGCAGCGGCAGGGCGAGGCCGAGGGCGGTGAGGGGCAGGCAGGCGAGGAGGGCGGTGAGGACGGTGCCGGTGAGCAGGCGTCGGTGGCTTCCGGTGGCGGCGGTGAGCAGGGCGCGGTGGGGCCGGTCCTCGATTCCGGTGAGGGCCATGGTGAGCCAGGTGGCGGCGAGCAGCATCGCGGCGGCGGCCGCGCCGTGGGCGGCGGTGAGCGGGCCGGTGTCGTTGCTGGTGAGGACGGTGACGAGGCCGGTGAACAGGAGCAGCGGGGCGAGGTGGCGTTGGGAGAGCAGGAGGGTGGTGAGCTGGTAGCGGACGAGGGCGGTCATCGGCTGGCGGTCCTCGGGGCGGGCGGGGCCGCGGGGGCGGGCGGCGGTGCGGGGCGGGTGACGGCGTGCACGGACCAGTGGTGGTTCAGGGCGGTGAGCAGGACGGCGTCGGCGTGCGTCCGGTCGACGCGCAGGTGGAGTTCGGGGCCGCGGCGGGTGAGGGCGAGGACGCCGGGCAGGGTCTGCCAGTCGGGGCCGGATGAGGGACCTTGGCCGGTTTCCCGGAGGACGATCTCGGCGGGTGGTGCCCCGGGGCCGGGGGCGGGGTCGGCGTGCCGGGTCAGCCGGCCGTCGGCGATCGCGCGGGTGGTGGTGGCGTGGGCGCCGGCGACGGCTTCGCGGTGGTCGGTGAAGACGACGGCGCCGCCGTCGGCGGCGGTCTCGGTGATGAGCTCGGCGAGGACGGCGTGCGCGGCGGCGTCGAGGCCGGACCAGGGTTCGTCGAGCACCAGCAGGTCGGGTGGGACGAGCAGGGCCTGGGCGAGCGCGATCTTCTGGGCGTTGCCCTTGGAGAGGGTGCGCAGGGCGGTGTCGGGGCCGCCGACGAGGGCGAGCCGGTCGAGGAGTTGTCCGGCGCGGTGGCGGGCGGTGGCGGTGGGCAGGCCGCGGATGCGGCCGAGGTGGGTGAGGTAGCCGGCGGCGGTGAGGCGCGGGTGGGCGGTGAAGCGGTCGGGGACGTAGCCGACGGCGGCCCGGCGGGTGGTGGCGGGGCCGGTGAGGCGGCCGGTGGTGGGGCGGGTGAGGCCGGCCAGGATGCGCAGCAGGGTGGATTTGCCGGAGCCGTTGGCGCCGAGGACGGCGAGGACGTCGCCGGGGGCGAGGGACAGGTCGACCTCGCGCAGGATCCAGGGTCCTCGTCCGTAGCGTTTGCCGACGGCTTCGCAGTGCAGCACTTCGGTGGTCCCCTCCCGTCGTCCCCGGCGGTGCGCACCTTACGCGGGTGCGGGTAGGGGGCGGGTAATGGGGCGGGGGCGGGTCATGGGGCGGGTACGGGCAATGGGGCGGGTACGGGCAATGGGCGGGCCGTGGCGGGCGGGGGTGTGCGGCGCGGGGGCGCGAGCGGGGTTGGGACGGGTGGCTGACGGGTGGGTCCGTTCGGTCCAGCGGGCGGCCGGTGGGCGCGCGGGGCCCGGCGGGGGCGCATACGGTGGCGATCGCTCCCCCTTTTCGGGCCCGTGGAGCGCTGCTCCGGGCCTGTCCGGCCCAGAGAGGCGCCCGAAGATGACGAACCGTGTGATGTGCCGAACCACCGCCGCCGCCGCCGGGCCTTCGACGGCCCGGCCGGCCCTGGCGCTGCTGCTGGCGCTGGCCGGGCTGCTGGCCTCGGCCGGCTGTTCGGGCGGTTCGCCGTCCGGGCCGGCGGCGGCCGGGGCGGTGACGGCCGAGCCGGCGGCGCTGAGCCCGACGGCCACCGTGAGCCCCTCCGCGTCGCCCAGCCCCTCCCCGACGGGGAGCCGCTCGCCAGGGGGGACCGCCACGCCGCTGAGCCCGTCGCCGACGACGTCCACTCCCCCGGCCGGCCCGGCGGACCCGACGGCGCTGCCGCTGACGCCGGACGTGACGGCGCGGCTGGACGCCGCGGTGGGCCGGGTGCTGACGCAGGCCTCGGTGCCGGGCGTGATCGTCAACGTGTCGACGCCGCAGGGCGAGTACCTGAAGGCGTTCGGGGTGTCCGAGCGGGTGCCGGGCACGGCGATGGTGACCGGCCTCAACATGCGGATCGGCAGCGAGACGAAGACGTTCACGGTCACCGGTGTGCTCCGGCTGGTGGACCAGGGCAAGGTGGGGCTGGACGATCCGGTCGGCAAGTACCTGACGGGCGTGCCGAACGGTGAGCTGATCACGCTGCGGCAGCTGGCGAGCATGCGCAGCGGCCTGTTCTCGTACACCCAGGACGAGGACTTCGTGCGGGCGCTGCAGGCGGATCCGCAGCGCGCGTTCACGCCGGACCAGCTGGTCGGCTACGCGTTCCGGCATCCGGTGAACTTCGCGCCGGGCGCGGAGTTCGAGTACTCCAACACCAACACGGTGCTGCTGGGTCAGGTGATCGAGAAGGTCTCCGGGCGCACGCTCGGGGAGTTCCTGAAAAAGGAGGTGTTCGAGCCGGCGGATCTGGGCCGCACGGTGTTCCCGACGGACAACGCGTTCCCGCAGCCGCACGCGCGCGGCTACACCAACCAGACGGCGGACGGGACGATCCAGGACGCCACGGACTGGAACCCGTCCTGGGGCTGGGCGGCGGGGGCGGCGATCTCGGACCAGGGGGACATGAAGAAGTGGGCGAAGGCGCTGGCCACCGGGTCGTTGCTGAAGCCGGAGACGCAGGCGCAGCGCCTGGCGCAGCAGCCCTCGCAGGTGCCGGGCAGCTGGTACGGGCTGGGGGTGTTCAACAACCACGGGTGGATCGGGCACAACGGTTCGCTGCCGGGTTACCAGTCGGTGGTGGTGTACCTGCCGTCGGCGCGGGCGTCGTTGGTGGTGCTGCTGAACACGGATGTGGAGTACCGGGGTTCGGCGCCGTCGACGCTGTTCGCGAAGGCGATCACGGAGGTGGTCTCTCCGGGGAACGTCTACGACCTGCCGGCCGCGCCGGCGGAGGGGGACGAGCCGCCGGCCTCGCCGGCGCAGACGCCGCCGGGTCAGTCGCCGGGTCAGGCGGCGGAGCAGGCGGCCGAGCAGGCGGCCGAGCGGTCGGAGGCCTGAGGGCACGCGTCGGGGCGCTCGGCCGCGCCGGGGCGGCCGGCGGCCCGGCGCGGCGTCAGGTGCCGAGCACCCGGGCCAGGTCGTAGGAGACCGGCTCCTCCAGCTGCGCGTAGGTGCAGCTCCCGGGCGTGCGGTCGGGCCGCCAGCGGCGGAACTGGGCGGTGTGCCGGAAGCGGGTGCCCTCCATGTGGTCGTAGGCGACCTCGACGACGCGTTCGGGGCGCAGCGGCACCCAGGAGAGGTCCTTGCCGCCGGTCCAGCGGCTGGTGGCGCCGGGCAGCCGGGCGTCGGCGTGGGCGGCCTCGTCGGCCCAGGCGCCCCAGGGGTGGGCGGCGAGGTCGGTGGTGCGCAGCGGGGCGAGTTCCTCGGCGAGTTCGCGGCGGCGGGCCATGGAGAAGGCGGCGCAGACGCCGACGTGCTGGAGGCGTCCTTCGGTGTCGTGCAGGCCGAGCAGGAGGGAGCCGACGACGGGGCCGCTCTTGTGTTCGCGGTAGCCGGCGACGACGCAGTCGGCGGTGCGTTCGTGCTTGATCTTGTACATGGCGCGTTCGCCGGGGCGGTAGGGCTGGTCGAGGGGTTTGGCGACGATGCCGTCGAGGCCGGCGCCCTCGTACTGGGCGAACCAGGACTGCGCGAGGTCGCGGTCGGTGGTGGTGGGGGCGGTGAAGACGGGGTCGGCGGCGCCGGCGAGGGCGGTTTCCAGGGCGCGGCGGCGGGCGTCGAGGGGCTGGTCGAGGAGGGGTTCGTCGCCGAGGGCGAGCAGGTCGAAGGCGACGTAGGAGGCGGGGGTGCGTTCGGCGAGGAGGGCGACGCGGCTGGCGGCGGGGTGGATGCGTTCGAGGAGTTCCTCGAAGCGCAGCCGGCCGTCGCGGGCGATGACGATCTCGCCGTCGAGGACGCAGCGGTCAGGGGTCTCGCGGCGCAGGGCCTCGACGAGTTCGGGGAAGTAGCGGGTAAGGGGTTTGCCGGTGCGGCTGCCGAGTTCGACCTCGTCGCCGTCGCGGAAGACGATGGTGCGGAAGCCGTCCCATTTGGCCTCGTACTGCATGCCGGGCGGGATCTTCGCGACGGACTTGGCGAGCATCGGGGCGAGGGGTGGCATGACGGGCAGGTCCATGGGACCGATCGTCGCGCCGAACGCTCCGGGGCGCGCGGCGGGCGGGGCGCCCTTAGCGTGGGGGCATGGGCTCTGCCGTGGAACTGGATGTCGCCGGGCGCAGCGTGCGGTTGTCGAACCCGGACAAGGTGTACTACCCGGAGCGCGGGTTCACGAAGCTGGACGTCGCGGAGTACTACCTGGCGGTGGCGCAGGGGGTGCTGCGCGGGTTGCGGGACCGGCCGACGACGCTGCAGCGGTTCCCGGACGGGGTGGAGGGCGAGTTCTTCTACCAGAAGCGGGCGCCGAAGGGCCTGCCGGAGTGGCTGCCGACGGCGCGGATCGCCTTCCCGTCCGGCCGCTCGGCGGACGAGATCTGTCCGACGGAGCCGGCGGCGGTGCTGTGGGCGGCGAACCTGGGGTGTCTGACCTTCCACCCGTGGCCGGTGCGGCGTTCCGACACCGATCACGTGGACGAGCTGCGGATCGATCTGGATCCGCAGCCGGGGACGGACTTCGGGGACGCGGTGCGGGTGGCGCACGAGCTGCGGGCGGTGCTGGAGGAGCAGGGGTTGCGGGGGTGGCCGAAGACGTCGGGCGGGCGGGGGCTGCACGTGTACGTGCCGCTGGTGGCGCGGTGGTCGTTCACGGACGGGCGGCACGCGGTGATCGCGCTGGGCCGGGAGCTGGAGCGGCGGCTGCCGGGGCGGGTGACGACGGCGTGGTGGAAGGAGGAGCGCGGGGAGCGGATCTTCGTCGACTACAACCAGATGGCGCGGGACCGGACGATCGCCTCGGCGTACTCGCTGCGGGCGCGGCCGCGGGCGACGGCGTCGGCGCCGTTGCGCTGGGAGGAGCTGGACGACGTGCTGCCGGAGGACTTCGACCTGCGGACGCTGCCGGTCCGGTTCGCGGAGCTGGGTGATGTGCACGCGGGGATGGAGGAGGAGCGGTTCGGGCTGGAGGGGCTGCTGGAGCTGTACGAGCGGCAGGTCGCGGAGGGGGCGCACGGGGAGCTGCCGTATCCGCCGGACCATCCGAAGGCGGCGGGCGAGCCGACCCGGGTGCAGCCGAGCCGGGCGCGCAGGAAGTCCTGAGCCGGGCGTGGAGTGATCCCGTAGGCTGGGCGGCCACGAAGATCACGGAGGGGCGGTCGGGGCAGTGGGTGCACGGGGGTTGCGGGAGATCCTGGCGGACGCGGCGGGCGGGGTGTTCCCGCCGGCGGACGGGTCGGTGACGGTGGTGGCGCAGCCATCGCCGCGCGAGGCGGGGGTGGTGGCGTTCTCCGCGCACGCGGTGGTGTTCACGGACGAGGATCCGGCGTGGGTGCGTGCGGAGCTGGCGGCGGTGGACGGCGATCCGCTGGCGGCGCCGCTGTGTCCGCCGTTCCTGGGCGCGTTCGCGGCGCGGACGGGGCGGGTGAACGGCAACATCGACCTCTTGACGGTGGCGGACCGGCTGCCGGGGGCGCCGGCGCTGGCGGTGCGGGCGGTCGAGGACCGGGAGCACCCGCGGGTGGTGCGGGCGCTGCGCTACCGCGAGGACGTGCGGGTGTTCGAGGCGGACGGCGGGCGCGGGGTGCTGGTGCTGGGCCGCGGGGTGGCGGGGCGCTGGGAGTGCGCGGTGGAGGTGGACGAGGCGGCGCGCGGGCGCGGGCTGGGGCGGGCGCTGGCGCTGGCGGCCCGGCATCTGCTGCCGGAGGGCGAGCGGCTGTGGTCGCAGCAGGCGCCGGGGAACGCGACGAGCGTGCGGGCCTTCCAGGCGGCGGGCTACCGGCCGGTGGGGGCGGAGACGCTGCTGGTGGTCTCGTGAACGCGTCGGCGGCCGTGCCCGAGGAGGTGCGGGAGCGGCTGGTGGTCCGGTTCGGGCCGGGGGCTCGGGCGTGGTGCGCGCAGGTGCCGGGGCAGGTGGCCGCGCTGGCCGACCGCTGGGGCCTGGCGGTGCGGGCGGCCGGCGGGGGCGGCACGTCGCGGGTGTTCCGCTGCGAGCGGCTCGCCGACGGCGCGGTGGTGTGGCTGAAGCTGACGCCGGACGCGGAGGTGGCCCGGCAGGAGGCGGTGGCGCTGGGCGCGTGGCGGGGCGTGCCGTCGGTGGTGCGGCTGCTGGAGGCGGACGCCGGGGCGGGTGCGCTGCTGCTCGCGGACGTCGCGCCGGGGGCGTCGCTGCGCGAGCGCGGGTGGCGGCCGCGGGAGGTGGCGGGGCTGCTGGGTGCGCTGCGTTCGGTGCCGGTGGCGGGGTTGGCGCTGCCGCCGCTGGCGGAGCGGCTGGAGTTCCTGTTCGAGCTGACCGGCCGCCGCGCCCCGGGGGTGCCGACGGCCGGTGCGCGGGCGCTGGCCCGGGAGCTGACCGGGGACGGCGCCCCGGTGGCGCTGGTGCACGGCGATCTGCACCCGGCGAACGTGCTGCTCGGGCCGGACGGTCCGGTGGCGATCGACCCGCGCGCGTGCCTGGGCGACCCGGATTTCGACCTGGTCGACTGGGCGCTGGACGGTGTGACCGACGGGGCGGCGCTGGCGGCGCGGATCGGCGGGCTGGCGGCGCTGGTCCCGGGCGCGGACGCCGACCGGGTGCTGGCCTGGTGCCGGGCGACGGCGGTGGTGATCGCCGCCCCGCGGCTGGCCGCCGGCCGCCGGGACGCGGGGACCCTGTTCCTGCGGGAGCTGGCGGGTCTCTGAGATCCGCCCTACCGCGCGGCCAGGGCGCCCGCGAAGGTGGCGAGCGCGCAGGCCAGCAGGGCGGCCGTGGCCACGCCGAGGGCCACCCGCCTGCGCTGCGAGCGGTCCCGGTGGCGCAGCAGTCCCTGGACGGCGACGAACCCGGCGACGGGGAAGGCCGCGAGGGCGAGCAGGAGGAGGCTCAGCCAGTACAGCACTCCTCCGGTGCCGGCGAGGCGGCATGCGCCGTCGGCGGCGCAGGAGACCGGGACGGGCCGGTGGGTGTCGATCCGCCAGTCGGTCCGGGCGTGCTCGTTCGCCGGGCCGCCGTCGTCGGGAACGAAGGTGCCGCGGCAGTCGCCGGTCGGGCCGAGCGCGGGCCGGTCGGCGTTGACCCGCAGGCACCGCTCGGCGACCAGGACGCCGCGGGTCCCGGTGAGTCCGGTGGCATAGGCGAGCCCCTGGCCGGCGTGGGCCGCGCCCCGGCCGCCGACGGCCAGGAGCGCGAGCACCGCCGCGAGCGGGAGCAGCGCGGCGGCCGCGCGGAGCCGCCCGGCGGTTCCGGTCACGGCCGGTCGGGCGCGTCCGCCGGGGCGGTGGCGGCGATGATCCTCACCGCGTCGGCGATCTGATCGTCCGTCAGATCGCCCCGGGCGGTCAGCCGCAGGCGCGAGACGCCGTCGGGGACGGACGGGGGGCGGAAGCAGCCGACGGCGAGGCCGGCCCGGCGGCAGTCGGCGGCCCAGGCGACGGCGGCCTCGGGGCCGGGGGCGCGTACCGAGACGACGGCGGCGTCGGGGGCGGAGGCGGGCAGGCCGGCGGCGGTGAGGCGGGCGGCGAGGGCGCGGGCGACCTCGCGGGCGCGCTCGGCGCGGTGGGGTTCGGCGCGCAGCAGGCGCAGCGCGCCGAGGGCGGCGCCGGCGGCGGCGGGGGCGAGGCCGGTGTCGAAGATGAAGGTGCGGGCGGTCTCGGTGAGGTGGCGGATGACGCGCCGGGGGCCGAGGACGGCGCCGCCCTGGGAGCCGAGGGACTTGGAGAGGGTGACGGTGGTGACGACGTCGGGCGCGCCGGCGAGTCCGGCGGCGGCGGTGGCGCCGCTTCCGCCGGGGCCGAGGACGCCGAGGCCGTGGGCGTCGTCGACGAGCAGGGCGGCGCCGAACCTCCGGGCGGCGGCGGCGAGTTCGGCGAGCGGGGCGGCGTTGCCGTCGACCGAGAAGACGGAGTCGCTGACCACCAGGGCGCGGCGGTGGGTGCGTTCGGCGAGGATGCCGGCGACGGCGCCCGGGTCGCTGTGCGGGGCGCGGTGGACGTCGGCGCGGGCCAGCCGGCAGCCGTCGATGAGCGAGGCGTGGTTGTAGGCGTCGGAGACGATCAGGGTGTCGGGGTCGGTGAGCGCGGTGAGCGCGGCGAGGTTGGCGGTGTAGCCGGAGGAGAACACGAGCGCGGCCTCGGCGCCGCAGAAGGCGGCGAGTTCCTCCTCCAGTTCGGTGTGCAGCGCGGTGGTGCCGGTGACCAGCCGCGAGCCGGTGGCGCCGGCGCCCCAGCGCAGCGCGGCGTCGGCGGCGGCGCGGGTGACGGCGGGGTGGCGGGTGAGGCCCAGGTAGTCGTTGCCCGCGAGGTCGAGGACGGGGTCGTCGGCGGGCCGGCCGCGCAGCGTGCGGGTGAGCCCGGCGCGGGCCCGCTGCCCGGCGCTCTCGTCGAGCCAGTCGAAGACGGCTGCGGGATCGGTGGCGGGATCGGCGGCGGCGATGTCGCCGGCCTCGGGCGCCTCGAACGCGGTGCGGTTGACCATGCCCGGCACTCTGGCACGCCCCGCCCGGCCCGGGCAATGTGCGCCGGGGCACACCGCCGAACGAGGAGACCCCTTGAAGAAACTCTCATTCTGCATTGAATTCATTCCTTGTTCATTTTCCAGGTCGCCGTCTTCCGATTCCCGTAAAGACGGCCGATCGTTCGCGCTCGGGGGAACCGCATCACGTAGTGGAGATCGGGGTGGATCAGATCGAGGAGGACTACTACCGCGCCACACGGAATCACGAGACCGAGCTGGCCGGCACCGGGCAGAACACGGTGCTCGACTTCGGGGCAGGGGTCGACGGCTGGCTCCAGCCCTTCAGCTCCCTGCTGCTATTGCTGCGGTGCGACAACGGCCGGCCGACGGGGCCGGGGAGGGTCTACCGGCAGATCTACGTTTCTGGCGGCGGCGATAGCGGCCTGCCCGAGCGGGAGCGCACACAGCTCTTCGCCGACATCGCCCGCCGCACCGCCGCACCGCCGCCGAGATCGTCCGCCAGCAGGGGTGCCCCGACGTGCGGATCGCCGAGCGGGCGCCCGTGGTGGCGGGGTAGCTTTGCCGGGGGTGACGGCGAGCAGGCAAGATAGCCGGGTGACCCTCCTTGATCTGATGCCGAAGCCCGCCACGCCCGACGCGCTGTACGAGACGTTCGCCGCCTGGACGGAAGAGCGCGGGATCTCGCTGTACCCGGCGCAGGAGGAGGCGCTGATCGAGCTGGTGTCGGGCAACAACGTGATCCTGGCGACGCCCACCGGCTCGGGCAAGAGCCTGGTCGCGGCGGGCGCGCACTTCGCGGCGCTCGCGGAGGGGCAGCGCACCTTCTACACCGCGCCGATCAAGGCGCTGGTGTCGGAGAAGTTCTTCGACCTGGTGAAGATCTTCGGGACCGAGCAGGTCGGCATGATGACCGGCGACGCCTCGGTGAACCCGACCGCGCCGATCATCTGCTGCACGGCGGAGGTGCTGGCGCAGATCGCGCTGCGCGACGGCACCCGGGCGGACATCGGCCAGGTGGTCATGGACGAGTTCCACTTCTACGCGGAGCCGGACCGCGGCTGGGCGTGGCAGATCCCGCTGCTGGAGCTGCCGCAGGCGCAGTTCCTGCTGATGTCGGCGACGCTGGGCGACGTGCGGCGCTTCGAGGAGGACCTGACCCGGCGCACCGGGCGGCCGACCACCGTGGTGCGCAACGCGACGCGCCCGGTGCCGCTGTTCTACGAGTACCGGCGCACCACCATGCACGACACGCTGGAGGAGCTGCTGCAGACCGGCCAGGCGCCGGTGTACGTGGTCCACTTCACGCAGAAGGAGGCGGTGGAGCGGGCGCAGTCGCTGATGAGCATCAACATGTGCTCGAAGGCGGAGAAGGACGCCATCGCCGAGCTGATCGGCAACTTCCGGTTCACCACCAAGTTCGGCCGCAACCTGTCGCGTTACGTGCGCCACGGGATCGGCGTGCACCACGCGGGCATGCTGCCGAAGTACCGGCGGCTGGTCGAACGGCTCGCCCAGGCGGGCCTGTTGAAGGTGATCTGCGGGACGGACACGCTGGGCGTGGGCGTCAACGTGCCGATCCGCACGGTGCTGTTCACCGCCCTGTCGAAGTACGACGGCCAGCGGGTGCGGATCCTGCGCGCCCGCGAGTTCCACCAGATCGCCGGGCGGGCCGGGCGGGCCGGGTTCGACACGGTCGGCCAGGTGGTGGCGCAGGCTCCCGAGCACGTCATCGAGAACGAGAAGGCCGTCGCCAAGGCGGGCGACGACCCGAAGAAGAAGCGCAAGATCGTCCGCAAGAAGGCGCCGGAGGGCTTCGTCGGCTGGTCCGAGGAGACCTTCGAGAAGCTGATCGCCGCCGACCCGGAGCCGCTGGTCTCCCGGTTCAAGGTGAGCCACGCGATGCTGCTGTCGGTGATCGGCCGGCCCGGCAACGCCTTCGAGGCGATGCGCAAGCTGCTCACCGACAACCACGAGGAGCGCCCCGCGCAGCGCCGGCACATCCGCACCGCGATCGCCATCTACCGCTCGCTGCTGGAGGGCGGCGTGGTGGAGCGGCTGCCGGAGCCGGACCCCGAGGGCCGCATCGTGCGCCTGACCCTGGACCTCCAGGAGAACTTCGCGCTCAACCAGCCGCTGTCCACCTTCGCGCTGGCCGCCTTCGAGCTGCTGGACCCCACCTCGCCGTCGTACGCGATGGACGTGGTGTCGGTGGTCGAGGCGACCCTGGACGACCCGCGCCAGATCCTCGCCGCGCAGCAGAACAAGGCGCGCGGCGAGGCCGTCGGCGAGATGAAGCGCGACGGCATCGAGTACGAGGAGCGCATGGAGCGGCTCCAGGAGATCACCTACCCGAAGCCGCTGGAGGAGCTGCTCACCCACGCCTACGAGGTGTACCGCCGGGCGCACCCGTGGATCGGCGACCACCAGCTGCAGCCGAAGTCGGTGGTGCGCGACCTGTACGAGCGGGCGATGACCTTCACGGACTACGTCGGCCACTACGAGCTGGCCCGCACCGAGGGCATCGTGCTGCGCTACCTGGCGGGCGCGTACAAGGCGCTGGAGCAGACCGTCCCCGAGGACGTGAAGACCGACGACCTGAAGGACGTCATCGCCTGGCTCGGCGAGCTGGTGCGCCAGGTCGACTCCAGCCTGCTGGACGAGTGGGAGCAGCTGGCCAACCCGACCGAGCCGCAGGCCGCCGAGGTGGTGCTGGACGACAAGCCGGCGCCGGTGACGGCGAACGCGCGGGCCTTCCGGGTGCTGGTGCGCAACGAGCTGTTCCGCCGGGTGGAGCTGTGCGCGCTGGAGCACTACGAGGAGCTCGGCGCGCTGGACGGCGAGTACGGCTGGGACGCGGACCGCTGGGCGGACGCCATGGACGGGTACTGGGAGGAGTACGACGACCTGGGCACCGGTCCCGACGCGCGCGGCCCGAAGATGCTGCTCATCGAGGAGGAGGACTCCGCCTGGCGGGTCCGGCAGATCTTCGACGACCCGGAGGGCGACCACGACTGGGGCATCAGCGCCGAGGTCGACCTGTACGGCTCGGACGAGGAGGGCCGCGCCGTCCTGCGGGTCACCGCCGTGGACCGGCTGGGCGGCTGACGGAGCGTCGGGCGAAAGCGTCCGGCGGACCCGCCCTCACAGCGGGTCCGCCGGACGCGGGCCGTCACATCCAGACGAACGGCAGGCCGGCGGTGTAGGAGACGGCCCGGGTGGCCTCGTCGAGCAGCTGGTCGAGGTTGGCGGCGCTCACCGAGGGCACCGGCAGCGGGCTCGCCGGGGAGCCGGACGGGCTCGGCGAGGCGGTACCGGTGGCGCCGGCGGCGCCGGTGTGCGCGTCGGCGGACCGCGAGCTGGTCACCGTCACGTAGTGGCCGACGAGTTCGACCCGCGGCTCGGTGGCGGGGCGGGCCGCGGAGGCCGGCAGCGCGGGGGCCGCGGAGGCGTCGGGCAGGATGAAGGCGACCGAGCCGGGCTTGGCCCGCAGCGCCTCGGCGGCCCGGGCGGCGGCCGGGGCGTCGGCGAAGCGCAGCAGGGTGACGCTGCTGAGCACCGGCTTCTCCTGGGCGGTGAAGCTGACGGCCAGGTAGCCCTTGCAGCCGGCCTCGCGCAGCAGTTCCAGGGTGCGGTCCTGGAGCACCTCGGTGCAGTTCTCGCCGCGCCGCACGCCGGAGCGCTTGCCCTTGTAGCCGCCGGACTCGACGACCCGCTGGGCGGGGAAGTACGCGTCGACGTCGAGGGCCTCGGGGTCGGCGACGGTGCGCGGCGGCGGGTCGCCGACGATCGGCGGGGTCTTGGACGCCTCCTTGCTGGAGGGGCCCAGCCCGGGTATGTAGTCGCCGGGCGTCGGGCGGGTGACGATCCAGCCGCCGGCCGCCACCACACCGACGACGGCGACCCAGCCGACGACCCGTCGGGCGGTCACGCGTCTGGCCCGGTGCCCCCCGGACGGCTGCTGGGACGTGTGCTCTGCCGGCGGCCCGGCCGGTTGCTGTGCCGGTGACGGGGCGCGCTCCCCCTGCGTGGTCATGCGGCAGATTCTATGCAGGTCACGGGTGGTGAAGATCACGGGGGCGCGGGCCCGGCGGGGCCGCGGGGGCACCGCCGCGGGCGACGTGACCTGCGCCACTACCGTGAGCTGCGACACTGTGACAACTCGCACAGCTTCCCCGGGATCTTCTGGTGGGTTTCCTCTGGCGTCCCTCAAGGGGCAGCGGGCAGGATCAGCCCCATGGATCTGCTCGATACCCTCACCGCCAAGGGCCTGCGTGGGGAGACCCCCACCCGCGAGGAGGCGCTCGCCGTCCTCGCCACCACCGACGACGAGCTGCTCGACGTGGTCGCGGCCGCCGGGCGGGTGCGCCGGCGGTGGTTCGGCCGCCGGGTGAAGCTCAACTACCTGGTGAACCTGAAGAGCGGGCTGTGCCCGGAGGACTGCTCGTACTGTTCGCAGCGCCTGGGCTCCAAGGCCGAGATCCTGAAGTACACCTGGCTCAAGCCGGGCCAGGCCGCCGAGGCGGCGAAGGCGGGCGTGTCGGGCGGCGCCAAGCGGGTCTGCCTGGTGGCGAGCGGCCGCGGTCCGACGGACCGTGACATCGACCGGGTGACGGACACCGTGGCGGCCATCAAGGAGGCCGACCCGGCGGTGGAGGTCTGCGCCTGCCTGGGCCTGCTCTCCGACAACCAGGCGGAGCGGCTGAAGGCGGCCGGCGTCGACGCCTACAACCACAACCTCAACACCTCCGAGGGGACCTACGGCGACATCGCCACCACCCACACCTACGCGGACCGGGTGGACACCGTGCAGAAGGCGCACGGCGCGGGTCTGTCGGCCTGCTCGGGCCTGATCGCGGGCATGGGCGAGAGCGACGAGGACCTCGTGGACGTGGTGTTCGCGCTGCGCGAGCTGGGTTCGGACTCGGTGCCGGTGAACTTCCTCATCCCGTTCGAGGGCACCCCGCTGGCCAAGGAGTGGAACCTCAGCCCGCAGCGCTGCCTGCGGATCCTGGCGATGGTGCGGTTCGTCAACCCGGACACCGAGGTGCGGATCGCCGGCGGGCGCGAGGTGCACCTGCGCAGCCTGCAGCCGCTGGGCCTGCACATCGCCAACTCCATCTTCCTGGGCGACTACCTGACCAGCGAGGGCCAGGCCGGGCAGGCCGACCTCGACATGATCCGGGACGCCGGGTTCGAGATCGAGGGCATGGGCGAGGGCACCCTGACGCGGCACCGCGCGGACGTCGCGGCGCACGCCGGGGCGGCGGCCGCGGGCGGCTGCGGCACGGCCCCGGCGGCCGGGGCGTGCGGCCCGGGCGGCTGCGGCACGGCCCCGGCGGCCGGGGCGTGCGGCCCGGGCGGCGGTGGCTGCGGCCCGTGCGGCGGACACGCCCACGGCGACACCGCCGCCGACGCCCCCGGAACGGACGAGGAGGCGCGCACCGACCTGGTACGGGTGCGCCGCCGCGGCGCCGGCACCGAGCTGGCGCCCAACGCCTGAGCCCCCGTTACCCGAGCCCCTGACGAACAGCCCGGAAAGCCCCTCCCCATGACCCAGCTGTCCACGGACACCCTGCTCGCCCTCGACCGGGCGCACGTCTGGCACCCGTACGGGCCCATGCCCGGCACCTCCACCCCGTACGTGGTGGAGTCCGCCTCCGGCGTGCGGCTCAGGCTCGCGGCCCCGGCCGCGGGCGGGCACCGCGAACTCGTGGACGGCATGTCGTCCTGGTGGGCGGCGATCCACGGGTACGGGCACCCGGTGCTGGACGAGGCGGTGCGCGGGCAGCTCGGCCGGATGAGTCACGTGATGTTCGGCGGGCTCACCCACGAGCCCGCCGTGCGGCTCGCCACCACCCTGGTGGAGATCACCCCGGAGCCGCTGCGGCACGTCTTCCTGGCCGACTCGGGCTCGGTGTCCGTCGAGGTCGCGATGAAGATGTGCCTGCAGTACTGGCAGTCGGTGGGCCGCCCGCGCAAGCGCCGGCTGCTGACCTGGCGCGGCGGCTACCACGGCGACACCTTCCACCCGATGTCGGTGTGCGACCCGCAGGGCGGCATGCACCACCTGTGGGGCGGGGTGCTGCCCGATCAGCTGTTCGCCCCCGAGCCGCCGGCCGGTTTCGACGCCCCGCTCGACGAGGAATACGCCCGCGCCTTCGGCGAGTTGATGGAGCGTCACGCCGACGATCTGGCGGCGGTGATCGTCGAACCGGTGGTGCAGGGCGCCGGCGGGATGCGCTTCCACTCCCCCGCCTACCTGCGGATGCTGCGCGAACTGTGCGACCTGCACGGGGTGCTGCTCGTCTTCGACGAGATCGCCACCGGCTTCGGCCGCAGCGGCGCGCTGTTCGCCGCCGATCACGCGGGCGTCGCCCCGGACGTGATGTGCCTGGGCAAGGCGCTGACCGGCGGCTACCTCACCCTGGCGGCGACGCTCTGCACGGCGGAGGTCGCCGACGGCATCAGCCGCGGCGAGATGCCCGTGCTCGCCCACGGGCCGACGTTCATGGGCAACCCGCTGGCGGCGGCGGTCGCCAACGCCTCGATCGGCCTGCTGCTCGGGCAGGACTGGCCCACCGAGGTCAAGCGGATCGAGACCGGGCTGCGCGCGGGCCTGGCGGACGCGGCCGCGCTGCCCGGCGTCAAGGACGTCCGGGTGCAGGGCGCGATCGGCGTCGTCCAGCTGGACCACCCGGTGGACATGGCCGCCGCGACCTCGGCCGCCGCGCGCGAGGGCGTCTGGCTGCGCCCCTTCCGCGACCTCGTCTACACGATGCCGCCGTACGTGACCGGCGACGGGGACGTGGCGCGGATCGCCGCGGCCGTGACGGCGGCGGCGGTGGCGGGATGAGCGGGACGGACCACAGGAACGGGATGAACGGCGTGAACGGCGTGAACGCGGCGGGAGCGGCCGGCCGGGTCGTCTTCGTGACCGGCACCGGTACCGAGGTCGGCAAGACCGTCGCCACGGCGGCCCTCGCGGCGAGCGCGCTGCGCGCCGGGCTGCGGGTCGCGGTGCTCAAGCCCGGGCAGACCGGCGTCGCGCCCGACGAGCCGGGGGACGTCCAGGAGGCGGACCGGCTGGCCGGGCCCGCCGCCTCCCGCCCCGGACAGCTGACGCTGCGTGAACTCACCCGCTACCCCGAGCCGTTGGCGCCCGACACGGCGGCCCGCCGGTCCGGGCTGCCCTGCCTGGCGGCGGAGGACGTGGCGAAGGAGGTCGCCGGGCTCGCCGAGCGGCACGACCTGGTGCTGGTCGAGGGCGCCGGCGGACTGCTGGTCCGCTACGACGAGCAGGGCCGCACGCTCGCCGACCAGGCCCGCGCGGTGCGCGAACTCGGCCTGCCCACCCAGGTGCTGCTGGTGGCCTCGGCCGGTCTCGGCACGCTGAACACCACGGCGCTGACCGCCGAGGCGCTGACCGCGCGCGCACTGCCGCTGCTCGGCGTGGTGGTCGGCGCCTGGCCCGGCTCCCCCGGCCTCGCCGAGCGCTGCAACCTGGCCGACCTGCCGCGCGCCGCGGGCGCCCCGCTGCTCGGCGCGCTGCCCGAACACGCCGCGCGGGCCGCGGACTTCCCCGCGCTCGCCACCGCCGCGCTCGCGCCCGCCCTGCACGGCCACTGGGACGCCGCCGCCTTCGCCGCCGCCTTCCCGGCCGCCCTCCCCGCCGCTTTCGGGGGCGGGCCCGCGGCCGGCTGACGCCCCGGCCCGCGCACCGCGCGGACCCCGCCGAAGCAGCCATCGGCGCCCGCACGGCGGAAGAGCGCGTTTGTCGCTCGAACGGGTGAGATCCTCGCTCGACCCGGCCCGCCGCGCGGTAGGGGTGCATACGGTTCTCCGCATGACGGATGGCCTGATGGTGGACGAGGCCCTGCGGGCCCTCGCCGCGCTCGAAGCGGCGTGGAAGGACGACGACGAGGCCCTGGCCGCGCTGGCCGCGCGCGGACCGGCCGAGCGACCGCTCGCCGCGCTGGTCGCGCTCTACGGCGAGCACGCCGTGGACACGCTGATGGCGCTGGCCTTCGGCCTGCGCTCCAGCATGACCGACGAGGAGCTGGCCGAGCTCACCGACGCGGTGAGCTCCAACATCGGCGCCCGGATGAGCGCCCTGCTCACCCGGACGCTGTGCGCCTGGGGCGAGACGGCCGGGGACGACCTCGCCGTGGTGAAGGTGATCGCCCACGCGGTGATCGACGCCATGCGGGCCGTCACCGAGGAGCCGAGCAAGACCGACGTGCTGCCGCTGCTGGCCACCTTCCGCACCTACGCGCTGAGCAGCAGTCCCTGACGGTCCCTCAGGCGGTCAGGTGGGCGGCGCGGACCGGTCGGCCCGGTTCCGGCGAGCCGGATCCAGGCGCCGGATCCGGCCAGCCGGCACTCTTGAGATGCCCTTGACACCCCCAAAAGGTCTATACCATGCTGCCAGGCGGCGCCCGGCGGCGGAGTCGACTCCGCTTCCCTCGGCGCCATTTCGGCGCAGGTGAGAGCGACGAACGGGGGCTGTGTTGTGCTGGTGCATGTCCTGGGACCACTCCAAGTCGAGGTCGGGGGAAGAGCCGTGCCGCTCGGCGGCCGGCGGCCGCAGCTCGTGCTGGCGACCCTCGCCCTGACCCCCAACTGGGTGGTCCCGCTCGACCGGTTGGTGGACAACCTGTGGGGCGCGGCGCCGCCCGCGAGCGCCCGGACGCAGATCCGGATCTGCGTCTCGCAGCTGCGCCGCGCGCTGGCCGACGCGGGCGCGCCGCCCGTCATCGAGACCCATCCCAACGGCTACCGGCTGCGGGTCGGACCCGACGAGCTGGACGCCGCGCTGTTCGGCGAGGAGGTCGCCCGCGCCCGGCTGCGGGCCGCCTCCGGCGCCCTCGCGGAGGCCGTCGCCGTCCTGCGCCAGGCCCTCGCCCGGTGGACCGGGCCGGCCATGACGGGCCTGGACTGCCCCGCGCTGGAGTCCTCGGCCCGCCGTCTGGAGGAGAACCGGCTGCGCGCCGTCGAGGAGCGGGTGCGGCTGGAGCTGGCCCTCGGCCGGCACGAGGACCTGGTCGGCGAACTCGTCCAGCTGGTCTCCGCGCACCCGTTCCGCGAGCACCTGCACGGGCTGCTGATGCACGCCCTGCACCGCTCCGGGCGGACGGTGGAGGCGCTCGGCGTCTACCGCACGCTGCGCGCCCACCTGGTCGAGGAGCTGGGCCTCGAACCGGGCCAGGAACTGCGGGCGCTGGAGCAGGGCATCCTCAACGGCGCCTGCCCGACCGCCTGACCGCCCGACCGGCCGGGCGCCCGACCGCCCGACCGCCACCGGTGAGGAGCGGCCCAGGGCCGCGGCTCAGCCCGCGTGCCGCCACCAGAACGACCCGGGCTCGTAGTGCTCGGTGACCCCGAGCCGGCGCCACAGCGGCTCGGCGATCCGCCGCAGCTGCGGGTCGGCGTGCACGAAGGCGTCCGGCAGCTCGACGTCGAACCGCCCGGGCGCGGCCGTCAGCAGCGCGGCCAGCAGGTACTGCTCGGAGTAGTGCCGCCAGCGCCAGGACTGCGGGTAGTCCGCCGGGAGCATGATGTCGTGCACGTGCACCAGCACCCCGGGCTTGAGCACCGGCAGCACCTCGAAGAAGAACACCGCGACGTCCGAGCCCATGTGGAGCCGGTGCGAGCCGTCGAAGAAGACGAGGTCGCCCGGCTCCAGCTCGCGGAAGACGGCCAGGTCGGCGTGTTGCAGCGGGGTGCGGACGACCTCGTCGCAGAGCCGGTCGACGGTGGCGCGCGGGGCCGGGTCGATCGAGGTGATCCGGGTGCTCAGCCCGAGGTCCTCGACGGCCCGGCGGGCGAACTTGGTGGAGTTGCCGGAACCGATCTCCAGGTAGCGGGCCGGGCGCTCGGCCGCGAGGAAGCCGTAGAGCGAGAGCGCGTCCAGCGGCGGCAGCCAGCCGTTGTTCCAGTACGGGGTGGAGCCGGCGGCGGTGCCGCGCAGCGGGATGCCGCGCAGCAGCTCCTCGAACTCCAGGAAGCCGGTGAGGCGTTCGGCGTAGCGCTCGCGGTTCTGCTCCAGCAGGGCGCGCACCTCGGCGAGTTCGGCGCGCGGCTCGGGGGTGACCACGTGGTCCCAGAACAGCGGCTTGCGCAGGCCGAAGGCCCACAGGGTGAGGCCGTGCAGCACGGGCCGCTCGCCGAGCCAGTCCATCGGGCGGCGCAGCGCCGGCACGCGTTCCATCAGTTCGACGCCGGAGGCGGTGCGGACGGCGGTGCGCAGGTCCTTGAGCAGCATGGGGGGTCCTTTCGGGGGGTGTTCAGAGCGAGAGCCAGAGGTCCTGCAGCCGGTGTTCGGAGATGCCCTCGGCGGGGCGGAAGTCGTAGCGGTGGACCGTGACGGGGCCGCGGGTGAAGCTCCAGTCCAGCCGCCAGAACGGGTAGGGGCGGTTGACGGCGCTGTCCCAGTCGAATCCGGCGGGTGCGGAGAACTTCCAACTCAGCGGCAGGAGATCGTTGTTGGCGCGAATCGCATCGTCGGCCAGCGAGCGCACACCGTCCAGGTCGCGCATCGCGGGGCTGGCGTTGAAGTCGCCGGCGATCAGGGTCCGGTTGGGGTTGTTCCTGAGGTCGGCCTCCAGGCCGCGGATCTCCTCCTGGCGCCAGGCGAACTTGCGCTTGAAGTAGGAGTCGAAGTCGAAGCCGGAGAAGGGGTCGAGGTCGGGGGCGAGCGGCACGGTGACGTGCACGTTGTAGACGCTGAGCAGGGTGGCGCCGACCTGGAGGTCGGTGCGCATGACCTTGTCCCGGGCGAAGATCCGGCTGAAGGAGGGGTCGGGTCCGAGGGCGGCGCCGGGGCCGACGGAGCGCTGGGAGGTGATCGGGTAGCGGGAGACGGTGAGCAGTTCGCCGGTGCGGGCGATGTGGTAGCCGGGGAACTCGGCGGCCAGGCGGGCGTCGTCGTCGAGCCGGCGGTAGCCGTCCTCGCCGAGGCCGGGCTGCCAGACGACGTGCTCCTGGAAGAGGTAGACGTCGGCGTCCTGACGGTGGATCAGGTCGTAGAGCTTGTCGACGCCGGTGGAGGCGGCCCAGTACTGGGTGTTGAAGGAGACCACGTGCAGGGCGCCGGGCGGCACGGGGCGCTCGCCGTGCCACAGGGCGGGCCAGTTGATGCCGGAGCCGGTGGTGAGGGCGAGCAGCAGCGGGGGCAGGGCGAGGCCGAGGGCCCAGGTGCGGCGGGGGCCGCAGGCGGCGGTGGCGGCGAGCAGCAGGAACAGCGGGGTGCCGACCAGGAACAGCGGGGGGACGGCGTCCAGCAGGATCGCCCAGTGCCAGCGGCCGCTGACCGACCAGCGGACGAAGGCGTAGAGCAGCCACAGGCCGGTGAGGCCGACCAGGGTGCGGCCGTACCAGGTGCGCAGCCGGCGGGCGACGCGCCGGGCGCGGGTGGGTTCCGGTTCCGGTTCCGGCGCCGGTTCGCGCGCCGCCGTTTCCGCCGCTTCCGCCGTCTCGTCGCCGTCGTCCGCTCCGTCCCGCCGGTACATCCGGCGGAAGCGGCGGCTGACCGCGAACTGGGCGAGCCCGGCGGCGAGCCCGGCCGTGACCACGGCGTTCATCAGCAGGTGGCAGAGGGTGAAGAAGGCGAGGAAGCGGTAGCCGCGCTCGCGGCGGACGAACCGGTACTGGCCGAGGTCGGCGAGCACGAAGGCGGCCAGCAGCAGGGCGGTGGCGAGCGCGGCGAGCGGCTGCCAGGCGATCAGCGGCAGGCTGAGCAGGGTGAGCGCGGCGAGCAGCGAGGCGGCGGCCCGGCCCGGGGTCTCCATGCCCTGCATGGCGCGGCCCCGGTCGAGGTAGAACGGCACCCGCAGGCGGCTGCGGACGAAGGCCTTGCGCAGCAGCGGCCGCATCCGGTTCTCGTCGGAGAGCCGTCCGCGGATGCGCGAGGTGAGCAGCATGGGGTGGCGGGCGGCGAGCCGTTCGGCGTGGTCGATCTCCTCGGTCTGGCGCAGCGCCGGGTTGAACCAGCCGGCCTCCAGGAAGGCGTCGCGGCGCACCGCGCCGAGGGCGTAGAAGCCGCCGCTGACCAGGCCTTCGGCGCTCTTGCGCCAGTAGTGGTACTGGAGGATGCGGTACTGGCCGACGGGTCCTTCGGGGAACAGGGGTTCCTTGTCGGGGACGCCGAACACGGCGCCGTACTCGGGGTGTTCGGTGAACAGGGCGACGGTTTCGGCGACGGCGTCGGGGTGCACGGCGAGGTCGGCGTCGAGGAAGAGGACGATGTCGCCGGTGGCGTGCCGCACGCCGAGGTTGCGGCTGGCGCCCGGTCCGCCGTTGCGTTCGGCGCGGACCAGGGTGACGGGGTGGGCGGCGGCGCGTTCGGCGGAGTCGTCGGTGCTGGCGTCGTCGACGACGATCACCTCGGTCGCGGGGTGGCTCTGGGCGAGGACGGACTGCAGACAGAGGTCGACGGTGCGGCTGTCGTTGTACATCGGTACGACCACCGAGACGAGCGGTGTGGCGGGCATGGCTCCTCGTTCGGACGGCGGGTGGGTCGACGCCGGGGGGCGTCAGGTGAGCTGGAAGGTGAGCAGGAGGGCGGCCCAGAGCGCGGCGGTGGCGAGCATGGCGCGGTCGCGCAGCAGGGTGCGCACGGGGTTGCCGCCCTCGGCGTGGACGACGACGATCTGCAGGTAGCGGAAGAGCGCGAACAGGGCGCAGGGGGCGGTGAGCAGGGCGCCGGTCTCGTAGCCGGACTCGGTGCGCAGGTAGAGCAGGTAGCCGACGACGGTGAGGCCGGAGCAGAGGACGAGGACGAGGTCCAGGAAGTGCGCGGAGTAGCCGACCAGGGCGGGGCGGTGGCCGCTGCCGGCGACGCCGAGTTCGTGGCGGCGTTTGCCGACGATGAGGACCAGGCAGAGGGTGAGGACGGTGAGCAGGAGCCAGGCGGCGAGCGGGCGGCCGCTGGCGCCGTAGCCGCCGAGCAGGCGCAGTACGAAGCCGGTGGCGACGACGAAGACGTCGAGCAGCGGCAGGTGTTTGAGTTTCCAGCTGTAGGCGGCGTTGACGGCGAGGTAGAGCAGGACGGGGGCGGCGACGCCGGGCCCGCAGGCGGCGAGCAGCGGGACGAGCAGGGCGGCGAGCAGGCCGGCGAGGGCGACGGCGGCGCGCGGGGTGATGCGGCCGGCGGCGAGCGGGCGGTGGCGTTTGACGGGGTGGCGGCGGTCGCGTTCGATGTCGGCGAGGTCGTTGACGACGTAGACGAGGGAGGAGGCGAGGACGAAGGCGGCCATGGCGAGGGCGGTCCGGGCGGCCATGTCCCAGGCGGGGTCGGCGCCGAGCAGGGGCAGCGGGACGACGAGGACGTTCTTGGGCCACTGTCCGGGGCGCAGCAGCGCCAGCGGGGCGGGCAGGCGGGAGGGGCCGGCGGGGCGTCGGGCGGGTTCGGGTGGTTCGCCCGCCGTGCTCTGCGCGTGCGGTGAGCTCTTGTCGTACTGCGAGCTCTGTTCGCTCAGGGAGGTCATGGCGGAGCGCTCCTCAGAAGAAGATCTTCACGGCGGACAGCAGTCCCTGGCTCCACGGGTCGCGGCTGGTGCGCCCGGCGTTGGGGCCGGCGGCGCGGCCGGCCGGCGTTTCGTGGCGGGCGGATCGCCACCAGTGGTAGGTGCGCAGGATGGCGTCCTGGTTGGAGAGCCGGGGGGCGAAGCCGAGCCGGTCGCGGGCCTTGTCGATGGAGACGTAGGAGTCGGCGGTGAGTTTGTGGAGCAGGCGGCCGTAGACGGGTGACAGGCGGGCGCGCTGCAGGGTGTCGAGGACGGCGAGGGCGGGGCGGGCGGGCAGGCCGACGACACGTTTGCCGTGGCCGGCGGCGTCCAGGACGGCCTGGAAGTCCTCGCGCAGGGTGCCGAACTCGGCGGCGGCGAGGTTGTAGGTGTCGTTGGCGACGTCGTCGGGGGCGTGCAGGACGGTGACGACGGCGTCGACGAGGTCGTCGATGGCGAACATCTGGGTGCGGACGTCGCCGCGGCCGAGGACGGGGAAGTTGCGGCCCTCCTCGGCCCATTCGAAGAGCATCGCGAACAGGCCCATCCGGCCGGGGCCGACGAAGGTCTTGGGGCGCAGGATCGGCACGCACAGGCCCTCGGCGCGGTGGCGTTCGGCGATCTCCTCGGCGGCGGCCTTGGCGCGGCTGTAGGTGTCGACGGGTTCGCGGGGGTGGGTCTCGGGGGTGGGGACGCGCCGGGGCAGGCCGTAGACGGCGGTGGAGGAGATGTGCACGACGCGCGGGGTGCCGGCGGCGCGGGCGGCGGCGAGGACGGCGCGGGTGCCGTCGACGATGATCGAGCGGATCTGCTCGTCGGGGTAGCTGGGCAGGGCCGCGGCGGCGTGCACGAGGGCGTCGGCGCCGTGCAGGGCGCGGTCGAGGACGGCGCGGTCGCGGATGTCGCCGACGACCTCGACGCCGGGGCCGGGGCGCAGGTCGATGCCGCGCACCCGGTGGCCGTCGGCGGTGAGGCGTTCGGCGAGGCGGGAGCCGAGCATGCCGGCGGCGCCGGTGACGGCGACGGTGCGGGCGCGGGGAGGGCCGGGGGTCACCACTGCGAGCCCACCTTCTGCTTGACGAAGCGGGTGACGAGGCGGCCGAGGCTCTGGTCGAGGACGGCGCCGAGGGCGTCGACGGTGCGTTCGACGTCGGCGGGGTCGGTGACCAGGGAGGGGCCGATGATGAGCGGGTTGCGGCCGTTGAGGGTGTAGTAGGCGAAGATGCCGTGGTCCTGGTAGAGGGCGTTGATGACGGCGCAGGTGACGAGCTTGGTCTTGAACCGGGGGTCGCGGGCCATGCCGCCGGGGGCGAGTTTGGCGACCAGGTCGAGGATGCGAGGTCCGCCGTCGATGAACACGCCCCACAGGGCGCCGGCGCCGTCGACCCGGGAGACGGTGTCGGGGTGTTCCTTGGCGAGGCGGCGCAGGCCGGGTTCGAGGACGGCGCCGATGGCGCGGGCGCGGGCCGGGTAGTCGTCCTCGACGGCGATGTTGACGGCTTCCAGGGCGGTGGCGCACTCCTCGCCGAAGCCGTAGTAGGTGGTGGAGGTGGACTGCAGCAGGGCGTCGCCGAGGTTGTCGTAGGCCTTGCGGAAGACGGGTTCGCGGGCGATGAACGCGGAGATGGAGGACTTGCCGCCGCCGAAGGACTTGGAGGTGGTGAGGACGTCGGGCAGCAGGCCGGGGTAGCGCATGAAGTGGAAGAGGGTGCCGGTCTTGCCCCAGCCGGTGTAGATCTCGTCGAAGATCAGCACGATCTTCTCGCGGTCGCACAGCTCGCGCAGCCCGCGCAGGAACTCCTCGGAGCAGGCCTCGATGGTGGAGGCGCTGAACGGTTCGATGAGGATCGCGTAGACGTCGCCGGGGTGGGCGGCGACGGCGCGGCGCACCGAGGCGAGGTCGTTGTAGGTGAAGGTGTCGATGCCGGGGATGGTCGGGAAGGCGAACTGGGCCTGCCCGGTGAGGCCGCCGGAGCCGAGGAGTTTGCCGTGGAAGGCGCGGTCGGCGCGCAGCACGGTGCCGCGCTTGCCCTGGTGGTACTTGTAGGCGAGCTTGACGGCGCCCTCGACGGCCTCGGCGCCGGAGTTGGGGAGGAAGGACATCGACAGGTCGCCGGGCAGCACCTCGGCGAGGTTGTGGGCGAGTGCGGCGAGGTAGGGCGAGAAGTAGGTCTTGTGGACCTCCATCCGGTGCTCGCGGGCGAAGCGTTCGCGGGCGGCGAGGATGCGGGGGTGGTTGTGGCCGTGGTTGAGCACGCCGACGCCGCCGGTGACGTCGAGGATCCGCCGGCCGTCGGTGAGGGTGAGGTGGGCGCCCTCGGCGTGGGCGACGAGTTCGCGGCCGAAGCCGAAGGAGGTCATCAGCGAGACCTGGCTCTTGTTCACGTATCGGCGGTACAGGTCGTGCACCTCGCCGACCTCGAAGCGTTCGGCGTCGTCAAGGGTGTACACGGGTGTCTCCCATCGGGGCGGGGGTGGCGGGGGCGGGTGGGGTGCGGTCGGCGGGCGGGGTGGCGGGCGGCGTGCCGTCGGCGGGGGTGCGGCGCGCGGTGCGCAGCCGGGACCAGGCGAGGACGGCGGCCGAGCTGCCGAGTTCGGCGACCACGCACACGACGCGGCTGGCGACGGCGGCGGTCGCGGCGGTGCCGCCGGGCAGGACGGTGGCCAGCGCGGCGGCGATGGTGAGTTCGCGCACGCCCCAGCCGTCGGGGACGACCACGGCCAGGCTGCTGACGACGGTGGCGAGCGCGAACGCGCCGATGCCCGGTCCGGCGGAGGCGGCGGCGGGCGCGCCGAGGGCGACCGCGAGGAACCACAGGTGCAGTCCGGAGACCAGCCAGGAGGCGACGGCCAGCGCGATCGCCCGGCGGACGGCGGCGTCCGGCGGCGGTTCGATCGGCCGGCGGGCGAGCCGGGCGAGGGCGGCGACCGGGCGGGTGGCCAGGGCGGGGCGGGCGGCGCAGGCGAGGAAGCCGGCGGCGGGCAGGCAGAGCCAGAACCACTGTCCGGGCAGCGCGGCGGGTGCGGCGAGCAGGCTGACGCCGGCGCCGGTGAGGACGGTGAGGGCGAGGCTGAGCAGGTAGGCGGAGGTCATCGCGGCGGCGGGCACGCCGGCCTCGCGGCCGTGGGTGACGTGGGTGACCACGCCCCAGACCCGGCCGGGCAGGTACTTGGACAGCTGGCCGAGGAAGTAGATCCGGGCGGCGGTCAGGCCGCGGATCGGGCCCGGGGTGCCGGGGGCGCTGCCGGGCGGGGCGGGGACGAGCACCCGCCAGGCGTGCACGGCGAGCACCAGGCCGGCGACGTTGGCGGCGAGCGCGGCGAGCAGCAGCGGGACGGCGTCGGCGCGGGCGAGCGCGCGGGCGGCGACGGGGCCTTCGTGGCGCAGCAGCAGGCCGACGCCGACCAGGGCGGCGAGGACGATGGCGGGGGTGAGGAGGGCGCGCAGCCGCCGCGCCATCAGGGCCGCTCCCCCGCCGGTGACGCCGTCCGCTCCTTCGCCGCGGCCGGGTTCCGGGGCAGCAGCATCCGCAGGGCGCCGACGCCCGCGCCGGTCAGCAGCGAGCCGATGACCAGGAAGTGCACCCCGGCCGTGTACGGCACGAAGGCGGGCCCGTGCTGCCGGGCGGCGAAGCGCAGCAGCCCGGCGTTGGCGGCGCAGAAGGCGGCCAGCCCGGCGGCGGGCAGCAGCGGGCGGCGGCGGGCCAGCGGCAGGGCGGCCAGGGTGAACGCGGCGGCGGCGACCGAGGCGGGGCTGTTGGCGGTGAGGTTGCGCCGTCCGCCGCGCCGCGCCGCGACCAGCGCCGGGACGAGCACCAGCGCCCGCCGGTACGTCTCGGCGAGCAGCGGGCCGAGCCGGTCGACCTCGTCGTGGTGCGCGACCACCCGGTCGGTGAGCACGATCCGGTAGTGCGGGGCGAGCCGGTCGCTGAGTTCGAGGTCCTCGGAGTCGCGCAGGCTCTCGTCGAAGCCGCCGATCCGCTCGAACACCTCGCGCCGGACGGCCGCCTGGGCGAAGAACGCGGTCTCCACGACGCCGGCGCCGCGCGCCCGCCACCAGTGCGCGTGCAGGACGCGGTAGCGCTCCACCGGGCCGTCGTCGAACAGCGGCTCAGGGGCGATCACTCCGTGTACGCAGCCGCATTCCGGGTCCTCCGCGAGGATTTCCAGCGCATTCGCCACCGAATCGGGTGTCAGCGCCTCGTCGGAATCCAGGAAGAAGACGACGTCGCCACTGGCCGCGGCAATTCCGGCGTTCCGCGCGGCGGAGACCCCGCGGTTGGGCCACCGGCGGATCAGCGTGCACGGCGGGCCCTGCGCGGGCCGCGGGTGGTTCTCGGCGATGCGGGCGGTGGCGTCGGTGGAGCCGTCGTCCACCACGATCACCTGGTGCGGAGGATGGGTCTGGGCGTACACCGAGTCCAGGCAGGCCGCGAGGGTGCGGGCCGCGTTGTGGGCCGGGATGACGACCGATACGGAAAACGTCATGGGGCCAGTTCAGGCGGGCCCCGTATCGGGCGGGTATCGTCCCCGTATCGGCGGGGTCCGCGGAATGGGGAATGTCCGGGGGGCGGATACCGGAATTCCGGTGTTCCGTTCGCCTGCTACGCTCCGCCGCATGGACCCGGATTCCGTTTCCCCGCGCCCGTGGCGTTCGACCGGTCCGCGCCTGCTGGCCGGTGCCGTCGGGCTGTGGGCGGTGTTCCTGCTGCTCGACTTCCTGGCGGGCGGCCGGTGGTGGTTCTGGCTGATACCCGGGCTGGCGCCGCCGCTGCTGTTCCTCGCCGTCCCGGTGGCGCTGCTCGCGGTGGCGTGCACGGCCCCGGCGGCGCCGGTGCGGCGGTGGCTGGTGCCGGCGGTGGTGGCGCTGCTGCTCGCGGGGCTGCCCCGCACGGGCCTCAACTGGTCGGCGCTGCTGCCGGGTTCGGCGCCCGCCGGGGCCGGTCCCGCGCTGTCGGTGTTCTCCTGGAACACCGAGTACTGGGACACCACCGACGACCCGGAGGCGTTCTACCGCTTCCTGCGCGCCCGCGACGCCGACGTCTACCTGCTCCAGGAGTACCTGGCGTGGGTGCGCGAGACCCACACCGAGGTCCGTGAACTCGACCGCATCCGGCGGGAGTTCCCCGGCCACCAGGTGGTGGTCACCGGAGAGCTGGTCACCCTCTCCCGCTTCCCGGTGCTCGCCACGCCGCCGGTCGGCCCGGCGGTGGCACCGGACGCGCCGTGGGAGGAGACCTTCACCAGGCGCAAGGTGCTGCGCACCGACCTCGACGTGCACGGGCGCACGGTGTCCTTCTACAACGTGCACGTCCCGGTCCAGGTGGACACCCGGGAGTCGGTGTTCGGCGGCGGGTTCTACCGGGTGGTCCGGGAGGCCGACGCCGCCCGCCGCGAGCAGTTCACCGCCCTGGAGCGCGACGCCGCGGCCAACCCGAACCCGCTGCTGATCGCCGGTGACTTCAACACCAGCCCCGCCATGGCCGACCTCGACCCGCTGCGCGCCCGCTTCGACGACGCCCGCTCGGCGAGCGGCGACCTCTACCCCGGCAGCTGGGGCGGCGTCCTCGGCGCCGACTGGTGGCGCCTGGACTGGGCGTTCACCAACCACGCGGTGGCGGTGCGGCACTACGCCTTCGTCGACGACCTGGGGATGTCCGACCACCGGGGCCAGGACCTGCGGATCTCCCTGCGGCCGTGACCTCCTGACGTCGCGTCACCCGGCGTTCCCCTATCGTGGGGCCATGGACCTCAGTTCGGAACTGACCACGCTGGCCACGACCGGCGCGACCCAGCTGGTGGGCGCCATCGCCACCGACACCTGGCCGGCCGTGAAGTCCGGCGTCCTGGCCCTGTGGCGGCGCGCCCGCCCGGAGCGGGTCGCCGAGGACCTGGAGGAGGCCCGCGAGCAGCTGCTCGCCGCCGAGGAGTCCGGCGCCGACGCCGCCGGACTGCGGGTCCTGCTGGTCGAGGAGTGGCAGGCGCGGCTGGCCCGGCTGCTCGTGACCCATCCGGAGCTCGCCGACGAACTGCGGGCGCTGGTCGACGGCCTGCGGGCGTCCGGCGGTGAGCGCCCCTCCGGGCCGGTGACGATGACCGCCCACGTCACCGGCGGCGGCAGCGCCTACCTGGCCGGCCGCGACCTCACCGTCCACCAGCGGGCCACCGAGTGACGTGACCGAGCCGCAGGAGCCGGCCCGGCACCTGGAGGTCACCGTCTCCGGCGGCTCGACGGGAGGCTGCGCGAGGGCGGCCCGCCGATCGTGCTCGGGCCGTCCGGCGCCGGCAAGTCCTCGCTGCTCGCGGCCGGCGTGCTCCCCGCCGTCGCCGACGGCGCCCTGGCGGTGGCCGACTCCATCGGGACCGTCACCCTGTGGAACCTTCCGCCGACCCTGCTCGTCGGCGGGGGGCCCGTCGCGTTCAGCCCGGACGGCCGGCTGCTCGCGACCACCGATGGGGACACCGCGGTGCGGCTGTGGAGTCTCACCGATCCGGGCCGCCCCGTCGCCGTCGGGTCCGTTCGGTCCGAGGCCCCGGCGCCGATCCAATCGCTCGCGTTCAGCCCCGACGGGCACTCCCTCGCGATCGGTGTCCGGACGACCG
Source organism: Kitasatospora sp. NPDC001527 (assembly GCF_040298605.1). Classification (NCBI taxonomy): domain Bacteria; kingdom Bacillati; phylum Actinomycetota; class Actinomycetes; order Kitasatosporales; family Streptomycetaceae; genus Kitasatospora; species Kitasatospora sp. NPDC001527. The sequence continues at coordinate 142,943 of NZ_JBEPAM010000013.1, forward strand.
GCGGGACCGGGGGCGCGGTCCGACTGGCGGAGGTCACCGACCCGCGTCGCCCCGGCCCGCCCCTCGCGCTCGGCGCTCCGCCGTCCGGCGACGACACCGTCGTCGCGCTCGCGTACCGGCCCGACAGGCACATGCTGGCCAGCGCTCACGAGTCGGGCGCCGTCCACCTGTGGGACCTCGTCGACCGCGACCGTCCTCCGCACGTCGTGCGAGCACCGTCCCCCTCCCGCAACCCGGCAACCTCCCTGGCCTTCGACCGCGACGGCACGACCCTCGCGGTCGGCCTCCTGATGGGCGTCGAAAGCCACCTGATCGGCGTGGGCGCCGACGGGCCGACCTCCGCGCCGGGCCCCGCGGTGACCGGTCCTCCCGGGCCCGTCGCCGGGCTCTCGTTCCGCCCCGACGGGCACGCGCTGGTGGCGGGCGGCTGGGAGAGCACGACGAGGATCTGGGACCCGGGGACCCGGTTCGACCACGTCCGCCGGCCGCCGTTCCCCGTCGCGACCGGCTTCCTCACGGCAGCCGGGTTCAGCCCGGACGGCGGTACCGTGGCGGCCGGCAGCGGCGACGGCACCGTCCGCCTCAGCTCCCTGGATCCCGCCACGGGAAGCCCGGTGGCACACGGCCGCGTGCTCACCGGCCCGAGTGGCGCCGTCGCCTCCATCGCCTTCTCACCCACCGGGGACCTCCTGGCGGTGGCGGGCTCCGACGGGACCGTCCGCCTCTGGGACCTCGACATCGGCGCCGCGATCTCCCGCATCTGCGCGACCAGCGACGGCGTCCTCACCCGCGAGACGTGGAGCGAGCTGTTCGGCGACACGCCCTACCGGCGCCCCTGCGACCGCTGACCCGGACCGGCCCGGCGCGAGCGGCTGTCGGTGGCGCGTGGTTGAGTGCCGGCGTGCACGAACTCCTCACCCGCCTGCCCGACGCCCCCGCGCTGCGGGACCGCTGCCGGGGCATCGCCATGCTCGAAGCGGTCCTCGGTCCCGCCTGGGGGGACCGCTACTACTCGTTCGACTCCCGGTGGGGCGCCGGCGAGGAGATGGCGTCGATGCGCAACGGGGAGGGCGACGACTGGTTCGTCGTGTTCTCCGCGGCCGGGGTGTACGCGCGCGGGTTCGACCACGAGGTGGCGAACGCGGGGGCGCGGCTGCTCGCGGAGGTGCCTTCGGCGTTCCGCGCGTACGTGACGGAGCCCGCGTTCGGTGAGGAGGACGGCGCGCCGCTCGCCACCGTCTGCTTCTGGCGCGAGCGCGGGGACGCCGCGTGGCGGGCGCCGTCGGCCGCGCCCACCGGCGGGGTGGGGCTCTTCGGGCTGCTCGCCGCCGAGGACCCGGCGGAGGCGTACCGGGCGTGGGCCGAGGAGTACTACGAGCGGGAGGACCCGCTCGACCCGGCGGCGGTCGCCCACGTGCTGGCGCTGCGCCCGCTCACCGCGGCCGTGGTGTCCGCGCTCGACCCGGACCTCGGCCTGGACGAACTCGCCGGCGACATCGCCGAGATCGGCTACCCGGTGGCCTGAGGGACCGGACCTGACCGGTGGCGGGCCGGTGGCGGGCCGGTCCCTCAGGGCGGGCGGGGCGAGGGCTACAGCGCGGCCTCGTCGAGCCGCTCGCGCTGCTCCGGTGTCAGCGTCACGCCGAGGGCGCCGAGCGCCTCGTCGAGCTGGGCGACCTTGCTCACGCCGACCAGCGGCAGGATCCGCGCCTCGTGGTCGAGCAGCCAGCTGAGCGCCACCTGGTTGACGGTGGCGCCGGTCTCCTCGGCGACCGCGCGCAGGGCGGCGAGGCGCCTGGGGGTGCCGGGGTGGTCGTAGGCGGCGCCGATCTCGACGTCCTCGCGGGTGAGGCCGCCGGAGAGGATCGGGCTGTACACCCACAGCCGCAGGTCGCCCTCGGAGCGGACGTAGTCGAGGAGTTCGGAGGTCACGTGCACATGGGCGGAGGAGAGCAGCGGCACGTCGAAGCGCGGCTGGAGGTAGGAGTAGCGGTACTGCAGGTGCGCGTAGCGCGGACCGTCCCCGGCGAGCGCGCGGGCCCGCTCGACCCGCCACACCGCGTGGTTGCTGGCGCCGACCGCGCCCGCCTTGCCCGAGGTCACCAGGTCGGCCAGCGTCTCCACGGTCTCGGCGAGCGGCACCGAGCGGTCCTCGATGTGCGTCCAGTACACGTCGACGTGGTCGGTGCCCAGGCGCCGCAGGCTGCCCTCGATGCCGGCCCGGACCGCCTTCTCGGACAGCCCCTCCGCCGCCTCCAAGCCCGCGCCGGGCACCGTGGGCCGGGCGCCCACCTTGGTACTGATGACGACCCGGTCGCGCGCCTTGCGGCTGGCCAGCCAGCGGCCGATGACGGCTTCGCTCTCGTCGCCGGTCGCGCCGTCCAGCCAGAACGCGTAATTGTTCGCGGTGTCCAGGACCGTTCCGCCGTTCTCGACGAAGTGGTCCAGGATCCGGAACGAGGTCTTCTCGTCGACGATCGTGCCGAAGCCCAACGTCCCCAGGACGACGGTGCGCTGAGGAACTGTCATGGGTTTGCATCCCTCCCGTTGTGGTCTGGACCATTCAAGACCCATTCGCGATCACCCGCAACAGCGTCCCGGATCGCCCGGCCCTGAACGCCGGCGCCCGGCCGTGGCAGCACGGTGGGCGGTCCCCCGGGGCCGAGGTCCAGCCGGCCCGGTGGCGGCGATCTCGTCCGACTGCTCGCCAAGGGCTTCGCGCAGCCCCGGCCGACTTGACGGCGGGACGGCGGGACGGCTACCAGTCCGCGATGTCGGGCTCGAAGAAGTCGCTGAAGCAGCCGGCCTCCCGCGCCGCGGCGGCCCGCCCGGGGCCGGGAGCGGACAACCGCCCGGCGATCCCGCGCAGTTCGCCGGGCGTGCGGCCGGACAGGGCACGGAAGTCCCGGTTCATGTGGGCCTGGTCGTGGTAGCCGCTCCTCGCCGCCACGTCGGCGAGGGTGAGGTCGCCGAAACCGGACAGCGTGAGCGCGCGCTGGAAGCGCAGGATCCGGGACAGCGTCTTGGGCGGGACGCCGACGTGGTCCCGGAACACGTGCTGCAGCCGGCGCTCGCCCCGGCCCGTCGCGGCGGCGAGTTCCCGCGCGGTCAGGCCGCCGTGCGCGTCGCGCAGGCGCTGCCAGGCCTCGACAGCGAGGTCCGTGGCGGGCGGCGCGTCCGCGAGCCGCGGCCCGAGGACGGCGTCGACGACGGCCCAGCGGGCGGACCAGTCCGGCGCCTCGGCCAGCCGTTCGGTGAACCGCGCCGTCCAGCCGGGGCCCATCGCCTCGTCCGGGTGGGCGGCGGCGTTGGCGAGCAGGTGCAGCGGCAGGCCGAAGAAGCGGAACGCCCCGACGGCCGTGAACTCCACCTCCACGGCGTGGCCCGAGCCCCGGTAGCCCGCCACCACCGGGGCCGTCTGCAGGCCCGCGATCATCGCGTGCCGCGTCCCCTCGCGCTCCGCATCGCCCAGCCCCTGCCGGACGTACAGCGGTTCGCCCCAGCCCACCAGCAGGGTCACGGCCGCGCTGGGCAGGGTGACCCTCGGGCGCTGGACGCCGGCCGTCCGGTACCCGCGGCACCGGACGACGTCGCCGCGCATCCACTCCGGCGGCCGCCGCTCGACGTTCTCGCCCCGGTCGTCCTCCGAGCCCACGGCCCCTCCCGTCATCCCGAACCCCGGATCCTCCGCTCGACCCGCTCGACCCGCTCGCCCTGCTCGCCCCGCGGTTCGCTTTCGTACAAGCGCCCGCCACCCCCACGCCCCCATCCTGGACGGGCACCCCCCACTCGGTGCCGGCCCCGCGCGGGGGGCGGGGCCGCCACCGGGCGGGGATGCCGACCACCCCTCCCCCTCAGGCGGCCGTGCGCTCCCAGGGGATCTCGCGGTGGAGCAGGGCCCGCCCCAGCGGCTCGCCGGAGCGGCGGGCGTACACGGTGCGCTCGCGCACCTCGTGGCGGGTGCGGGGGCGGTAACCCGGGCCGCCGCAGCAGGACTTGTGGAAGCCGATGCCCGCGTTGAGCAGCAGCGCGAGGGTGCGCCAGGCGGCGGTGTCGCGGCGGGGCGGGGCGGCGAAGGCGGAGCCCACGTGGCGCAGCGTCCCGGCGCAGCGCGGGCAGCGCCGCTCCTCGGTCGGCCGGCCGTAGGGCTGCTTGTACGAGGCCCGGCAGGGCAGGCAGACGTAGGAGGTCTTCGCGTGGGCCATGCGGCTCACCGTACGGCACGGCCGGCGGGCGGCACGAGCCGGTATCCGTCCACCGCCGCCGTCCGCTTGTCCTGGTAGGGGCAGGCCAGTTGCTCCTGGATGGCGTCGGAGAGCAGGTCCTCCTGCCCCTTGAGCGCGTCGGCGATCTCCTGGTCGACGGGGAACACCAGCTCGGCGGCGACGTTGTCCTGCACGATCCGGGCGAGGTTGTCGAGGGCGGTGAGGACGGGGTCGGCGGGCGTCTCGGCGGTCGGCAGGTCGATGAGGTGCGTGGCCACGGCGGCCGGGTCCATGAACCGCCGGATGATGACGCTGTTCTGGTTGAGCACCGAGGTCGTCCACAGCGAGAGGACCACCGCGTAGAGGCCCTTCCACCGCTGCTCCCCCACCCGGCGGCGCCAGCGCCGCATCACCGTCTCCACCCCGGCGGTCTGGGCCTTGGCGGCGTGGTCCATGGTGGCGCGGATGTCGCCGTACACGCCGCCGGTGAAGCCGGTGAAGGCCCTCGTCAGCTCGGCGCCGGACATCGGGCGCTCCACGGCGGTCGCGACGAAGCGCAGCGCCGCGTCGAGGATCCGCCGCGAGGACGCCGCGGGCCCGGGCGGCAGACCGGCGCCGTCGAGCTGCCGGCGGGCGACGGTCAGGGTGGCCGCGAAGTCCTGGAGCGGCCGCACCCATTCGCGCCCCTCGGGGCCCTTGAGGTACGGGGCGAGGATCGTGAAGGTGCCGAGCGGCACGTGGGCGACCGACTTCGCCAGCTCGAACACCTCGTCGACGGGGTGCAGCGATTCCCGCTCCCCGCCGTCGACGAGGGTGTAGCGGCCTCCCCGGGAGTCGTTCTGCACGACGATCACCGGGGTGAGGTGGGTGGTCAGCCCGGCCTTGAGGGAGGCGTAGTTGCGCCGCATGTCGGCGTTGACGGCGAGCAGCGCGTCGCGTGCCCGCCGTCGCGCGGCGGAGCGGAACGCCACCTGGTCGAGGTCGTGCGGATCGACGTCCGCGCCGTGGTCGTTCCGGTACTCCGCCATCGTGCGCCCCGCTTCCCCGGTTCGGATCGTTCCCTCCTCACGGTCCCCGTCCCGGTGTCCCGGCCGACAGGGCCCGTCGTCCCGTTCACCCCCGGTTGGACCGGTGTGCGGTAGATCACGGCGACCGCCGCGGCCGCTCCCGCCTACGATTCGTGACCGATGCACCTGCCCCGGTCGAGGAGACGGATCCCGTGACCACCAGCACGAACGCGCGCGAGAGCTACTACGAGCGGACGGGCGAGCACACGTTCAAGCCCACCGCGTACGCGGGCGGGGCGTGGAGCGCCGACGAGCAGCACTTCAGTCCGCTGGCCGGCCTGGTGGTGCACGCGATCGACCGGTACCTCGCCGAGCGCCCCCGGGGCCTGGCACTCGCCCGGATCAGCTACGACATCCTGGGCCGGATCGCGCTGGACGAGTGCGAGATCACCGTGCGGACCGTCCGCCCCGGGCGCACCATCGAACTCCTCGAAGCGACCGTGACGATCGGCGGCCGCGCCGTCGTACGGGCCCGCGCCTGGCTGCTGGCCACCCTGGACACCTCGGCCGTCGCCGACAGCCCGCGCGAGCCGCTGCCCGCGCCCGGGTCGCTCCCCGCCTGGACGATGGCCGACGCGTGGAGCGGCGGCTACATCTCCTCCATCGACGTGCGCCGGGTGCCGCCGGTGCGCCGGGGCCGCGCGACGGCCTGGATCTCCTCGCGCGTCGACCTGGTCGCGGGCGAGCCGAGCAGCCCGTCGGCGTCCTTCGTCGCCCTGGTGGACACCGCCAACGGCATCGCCCCGCAGCAGGACCCGACGGCGTGGATGTTCCCCAACGTCGACCTGACCATCCACCTGCACCGCCGCCCGCGCGGTCCCTGGACGGGCCTGGACACCACCGTCACCTTCGGCCCGACCGGCCAGGGCCTCACCAGCACGGTGCTGCACGACGTGGACGGCCCGGTCGGCCAGGCCGAACAGATCCTCACCGTCCGCCCGCAGCCGGGCGCATGACCGGAGGTCCCACCGCCGGCGGGGGGCCGGGAGCGGCGGGGCGCTCGTCGCGGAGGCACGGGAGCGCCTGCGGTCGGGCGCGACGCCGGCCCTGGTCTGCGGTCAACTGGCCGAGGGCACGCTCCGGTGGTGGGACGCCGCGTCGGCCGTCGGCCGGGCGCTCGGGATCCCCGAGCCGGAGTTGCGCCGTCGGCTGCACGCCGCCCCGGAGCAGGTGCGGGGCGGGCTCCGGCCCGGCGAGGAGCAGGTGTACGGCGAACTCCTCGGCACGATCGGCGTGTTCGACCTCCCGAGGCGGCTCGACGCGCGGGAGCGGGCGATCGCGGAGCACCTGCGCGCCGCCGTGCGCGCGATGGGCGGCGTGGCGAGCGGCCACGCCGCCCTCCTGGCGCGCCGTCTCGCCGCGGGCGAGCCGGCGGACGCCTTCGGCACCCTCGCCCACAGCGGCCCGCGCGCCGGCGGCGGCCGGCCGACGGCGTACTGGGCGGCGCTGGTGGCCGGCGGCGAACTCCTGGACACGGCGAACGGCGACACCCACGGCGGCGTGGCGCCGGCGCTCGCCGAGTGCCGGCGCCGGCTCGCGGACCGCGTGCGGCAGTCCGGCCCGCCGCCCTCCGGTGTCGGGCCGCCAAGTCAGGCCGCCGGGCCGGACGCGTAGGCCAGGGGCGGGGCGATGGCCTGCGCGTCCTCGCCCTCGCCGACCCACAGGCCGATGAACAGCGCGGCGGTCGCCTCCAGCAGGCCCGCGCGGTCCAGCCCGCCGGCGGCGACCGGCCGGCAGCCGGTGTCCCGCACCAGCTCGTGCGCCCGGTCGAGCGCCGCCGGGTCGTCGCCGCAGACCGGGACGGCCAGCGGCCTGCCGTCGAAGACGGGCGGGCGCATCCGCCACACGTCCTCGTGGCAGAGGTTGAACGCCTTGACCACCTCGGCGCCGGGGGCGGCCGCGGCCAGCCGCCGCGCGGCCGGGGGCCCGCCGTCCGTCAGCAGCCGGAAGCCGGGGCCGACGGGGTTGGAGCAGTCGAGCAGCACCGTGCCCTCCAGTTCCGCGCGCAGCTCCCCCGCCACCTGCGCGCCCGCCGCGAAGGGCAGCGCGGCCAGCACCACCTCGCCGAACGCGGCGGCCTCCCGCAGCCCGGCGGCCCGCGCGCCGCCGCCGACCCGGCGGGCGAGCCGCTCGGCCGCGGCGGCGTCCCGCCCGCCGACCGTCACCTCGTGCCCGGCCCGGGCCCAGTGCGTGGCGAGAGCGTCCGCCATGTTGCCCGTACCCAGTACACCGATCCTCATCACGCAGTCCTCCGCGGGTCGTCCGAAACCGTCCCCGCCGACGCTAGAGAACCCGTCAGGCACCATTCGGTACGTGACCACCGACAGCTTCCTCGCCGACTGCCGCGCCCGCCTCGCCTTCGACCTGCTCGCCAACACCTGGAACGCCGTGGTCCTGTGGGCCCTGCGCGACGGGCCGCTGCGCCCGGTCGAGCTGCGGGAGAGGATCGGCGGCATCAGCTCCAAGGTCCTCACCGAGACCCTGCACCGGCTCCGGTTCAACGGTCTGGTCGAGCGCCACGCCCTGCCCGGCGCCCCGCCGCGCGTCGAGTACCGGCTCACCGCGCTCGGCCGCACCTTCCTCGCGCCCATCGACGCCGTCGGCGCCTGGGCCTTCGAGCACGGCGACGAGGTGATGGCCGCCCAGGAACGCGCCGAGGCCCGGCCGCAGACGCGCTCGGAGGCCCGCCGCCCGATCGCCACCACGCGCCCCGGGGGCTCCACCCCGTGACCGAACGCTGACCGTGCGGATGCGAACCAGGTGTGCGGCGACTAGGCTTGATGGCGATCTCAAGGGTTCCCGGGATCGCCATCCCCCCTTGCCTCCAGTCGTGACCGACGGGAGAGTTTCATGTTCATTCTTGCCATGACGTGCGTGGCGGTCGTTCTGACAGGCGTCCTGACAGGCGTCCTGGTCCGCCTCGCACGACCCGCCTACGCCGATCTCAAGTGCGGCGACGCGCCCATGTACTTCGACGGCGGGCTCGTCGTCACGTGGGCGGGACCCGCCCCGAGGGAAGCGCGGGTGACGCTGACGGACGGCGATGTCTTCGAGCGGGTGGAGCGGGCCACCGGGCCGGGAATTCCCTCGGACTACCCGGAGAAGTATCTGCGGGGCCTTCGCACGTCCGACGTGTTCAACGCCTGCACCGCGTGGACTCCCGACGAGCTGGTGCGCTGGCAGGGGCGCTACGGGATCGAGATGGAGCCCGAACCCCTGAGCGTCTTCGACGACTACCTCAAGAGCGGCAACACCATCTTCATGGCGCTGGTGGACCATCCGAGCGTCTCCGATCCGGGATCGTTCGTGGCCTGCAGCCTGGTGCTCCAGCGGGCCGTGATCGTCTTCAACGGCGGACGCCAGGACCTGTTCCTCCGCTCGTACTTCCACAGCGCGCGGGCGGACTCGTCGGAGTTCGTCAACTTCGCGCCCGGCGGCAGCGTCCACTACTCGTTCAGGACCGACACCGCCTGGTTCCCCCTGGAGCTGACCCGGTTCATCTCCGAACCCTCCTCGTACGTCGAGCTGGACATCGTCACCCCCGAGGGATTCGACGAAGGCCTTCTGCCGGCCCCCTTCTCGACGCGAGAGAGCGGCCACACCCTGCTGGGCGGCATCACGTACCGGGTGAGGCGGGCCTCGGCCGTCTTCAGGATCGGAGATCAACGTCGGGCCATCCCCGACTTCAGGCTCGCGCTCGGCCGCTGACCTTCCGGGTCCGCCCCGCCGAGGCCGGGCGGGGCGGGCCTTCTGACGCTCGGCCAGGGGAGAAGCCCGTGCACACCGCCGAGATCGTGTACCTGGCCGGACTGGCGCTGGCGGTCATGGCCGTGGTGTCGTCGACCTCCTTCGTCCGGATAGCGTCGGAGTCCATGGCGCCGACCCTGGTCGTCGACGACCGGCTCCTGGTGCTCCGGAGGTCGGTGCTGACGCGGCGCTGTCCCGCTCGCGGCCAGGTGGTCGTCTTCACCGGCGGTGCCGACGGTGCCGACGGGCGCAGGATGGTCAAGCGCGTGGCCGCCACAGGCGGGGACAGCCTTCTCGTCGGCGGCGGCTCCCCGGCGGACGGCGCGCTCGGCCACGGGACGCGGGTCGATGTACCCCCGGGCGGGATCTTCGTCCTGGGCGACAACCGAAGGGTTTCGCACGACTCGCGTGACTACGGGTGCATCGGTGCTCGGCAGGTGACGGGCCGGGCTCTTCTCGTCGTGTGGCCGCCGCGCCGCGTGCGGGTGGTCCGTTGACGACCGCTTCCGGCTCCCCGCCGTCGTCCGCCGACGCCGCCCGCGTGGAAAGTCGGCGGGGCCGACTTCCTGCGCCGGCCCCGAGACCGCGGAAGGCCGGGGCCGGCGCAGGAAGTCCCTGCCGGCCGGCGGTCAGTCGGACGCGGCGACGCCGACGGCCGTGCGCTGCGGCGGCGCGAGGGGCGTGCGCCGGGTGCGGTGCGCCCCGACGGCGGCGAGGGTCGCGCAGGCCCCGATGAAGGCCAGGCCCCAGGGCACGGCCCGGATGTCGGTGGCGACGAACCAGCCGATCGCCGTCGGGAAGAGCACGCTGCCGCTCATCGAGGCCGCGATGGCGAGCCCCACGGACCGGCGGTCGCCGCCGCGCTGCGCGATCCAGGCCAGACCGCTGGGGAACACCGGCCCCAGCGCGAGCCCGGCCAGCAGATAGCCGGCGACCGCCCCGTGCGGCAGCGAGGCGACGAACAGGAAGACGCTGGTCCCGGCGAGTCCGGTGATGACCAGACCGGCCGTCGGCACCCTGCGGGCCAGGGCCACCGCGCCGAACTTGGACACCGCGGTGGCCCCCCAGAAGACGGCGACGATGCTCGCCGCGGCGGCCGCGCTGTGGCCCTGGCTCTGGATGTCCTTGGCGGCCCAGGCGCCGATTCCCGTCTCCAGGCCGCCGTAGCCCAGGTAGAGCAGCAGGAAGACGGCCAGCGCGTTCCTGCCGAGCGCCTTCGGCGCGCCCCCGTCCGCCGGCTCCTCCCGGGGCCCCCAGGCGGTGACCCGGCTGACGCGGAAGCAGAGCAGGGCCCCGAGGGCCGCGACGAGGAAGCCGTAGGGCCGGCCCCACTTGAGCGAGGCGCCGGCCAGCAGCGGGCCGAGCACGGTGCCCAGCGCGAAGACCCCGTTGAGGAGGTTGACCAGGCTCACCCCGTTGGCCTGGCGGGCGAAGGCGCTGTTCACGGTGAGCACGACGGTGCCGGCCCCGAAGCCGGCGAGCGCGCAGCCGAGCAGCCCGGCGGCGAGGCTCCCGGAGAGGTAGATCCCGGCGCAGCCGGCGGCGTAGAGCGCGGTGGCGAGCGGGAGCGTGCGGCGGCCGACGGACCGGACGGCGGAGGAGATCACCATCGCGGCCAGGCAGCCGGTGAAGAAGGCGGTGATCAGGTACGGGACGCCCGCCGCGCCGGAGGAGTAGCGCTTGTCGAACAGCGGCAGGAGCGGGCCGGTGCTGGACTGGGAAATACCCACGAGGAATAACAGAAAAAGGGCCGGAATGTATCCCTCGGCCTTTCGGATGCCTACGGGCACGGTGCCTCCTGTCAGTATGGACTGGTGGTGCGGAAAGGCGCTGGCGGGCCGGGTGCTTCGCCTGTGGCAGTTCATCAAACGGACGCGATCAGGTGATGTCCGTCACGCCAGGCATCGTCACAAAGGAACATAAATCGGTCATATCATCCTCTCATCTGCCCACCATCACGGAGAAATATCCACGCCGGGCAGCCGGCCGGGCAGCCCGTGTCCTTTCCGATTCGACCGCGATCTGACATAAAAGATACTGCGAAATGCACTCATCCCTTTTTGCCCGATGCGACGGAGGAATGACATGCGCTACGCAGTGACCGGCGGCGACGGGTTCATCGGTCAATACGCCATGCAGTACCTGCGGGAACAGGGCCACGAGGCCGTTTCCATCGACCGCCGGTCCGGTGTCGACCTGCTGGACGACAAGCTGCGGCCCGCGCTCGCGGGCGTCGACGGCGTGATCCACCTCGCCGGCATCCTCGGCACCGAGGAGCTGTTCGCCTCGGTCGAGGACGCGATCGACGTCAACATCAAGGGCACCTACCGCGTGCTGGAGGCGTGCCGCGAGAACGGGGCCCGATTCGTGGGCATCACCATGCCGCAGGTCTGGCAGAACGTGTACCAGAGCACCAAGCAGTGCGCGCAGAACCTCTCCTACGCGTGGCACGCGAACTTCGACGTCCCGGTCAGCCACGTGCGGGCCTTCAACGCCTTCGGCGCGGGGCAGAAGCACTACGGGGTGCAGAAGATCGTCCCCACCTTCTCCCTCCGCGCCTGGAACAACGAGCCGATCCCGGTCTGGGGCGACGGCGAGCAGACCGTCGACCTGGTGTACTCGGCCGACCTCGGCCGGATGCTCGTCGAGGCGCTCGGCTTCGGTGACCGCGAGGTCTTCGACGGCGGCACCGGCGTCTCCTTCACCGTGAACGAGGTCGCCCGGATGGTGCTGGAGGTGACCGGCTCCACGGCCGGCATCGCGTACCTGCCGATGCGCAAGGGCGAGACCCGGAGCGCCGACCTGGTGGCGAAGGGCGAGGGCTGGGACAGGCTGGGCTGGCACCCCGAGTTCCGCGAGTCGGACCTGGAGCAGACGGTCCTGTACTACCGTCAGTTCGCCAACTCCTGAGCCCGGGGGCCGTCGTGGACCAGCTGTTCGAAGTCGTGGACAAGACGCTGCCGTTCTGTCCGCCGGACGACCGTGCGGCCCGTCTCACGGTCCAGGTGACCGTGACCGGCGGCGGGGCCCGGCCGCGCACCACCTCCTTCGGGCTGGTCTTCGGCGCCGACGACCTGCTGGGCTGCTGGTGGGGCGACTCACCGGCGGTCCGGCTCCGGCTCGGCCTGTCCGCCGACGCGCCGGCGCGGGTCCGCGGGGGTGCGGCCACCGGCACCTCGCTGGTCATGTCCGGACAGATCGGGTTCTCCGCGGACTGGGCCGAGCTGGCGGCCCTCCGGGCGTGCGCGGGCGGCCCGCTGTTCCGGGAGTACGCGCGGGCGCTGGACGGGCTTCCCGCCGTGCCGGCGGTCCCGTCCCCGGGGAACGGCCGGCGGGCGGTGGCCGTCCTGGCGGCACCGAACGACGCGGACGGCACGCTGAGCAGCATCGCGCGGGCGCGCACCCTTCACGCCGTGGAACTGCTGGAGACGCCGGGCACGCGGCTGGTGCTGACCGGGGGCTTCGGGGCGCAGTTCAACACCACGGAGCAGCCGCACTGGCGGCACTGCGCGGCCTGGCTGGCGGCGCGGCCCGGCGGGCCGCCGCCCGTCTTCGCGTGCCTGGAGACCCGCCACAGCTACGACGACGTCCTGTTCGTCGACGCGTTGGCGCGCCGGCACGGGTTCGGGGAGGTGGTGCTGGTGACGTCCGACTACCACGCGCCCCGGGTCCGGTACATCGCGAGCCTGATGATGCCCGCCTGCCGGGTCGCGGAGGTGGTCCATCCCGACCTGCCGGACGGGGAGTTGGCGCGGCTGCGGCGGCACGACGCGGGCGCGCTCGGCAAGACGGTCGCCTCGACGCTCCTCTTCGGGCGCGACCGGTCCCTGCTGCCGCTGCGGCGGGTGGAGGGCGCCGGCGGGCCCGGCGAGGTGTGGCGCCTCGACACCACCGGCTCGGAAGGATGAGTGAGGACGGGAATGGGTCAGATGTTCTGCGAGCGTATTCTGTTCGACCTCGACGGCGTGCTCGTCGACTCGCTGCCGCTCATCGAACGCATCCTGCGGGACTGGGCGGTGCGTCACGGCCTGAACGCCGACGACGCGGTGGCCAAGTCGCACGGGCGGCGGGACATCGACCTGATCGCGCTGATCGCACCGGAGCTGGACGCGGCCTACGAGGCGGGTGTCATCGCCGGGCTGGAGGAGCACGACTTCGAGGGCATCCGGCCGATCCCGGGGGCGCGGGAGCTCCTGGACTCGCTGCCGCCGGGGAGTTGGGGCGTGGTCACCTCGGGGACCCGGCGGGTGGCCCGGGGGCGGCTGGCGGCGGCGGGACTGCCGGAGCCGGCGGTGCTGTTGGCCGCCGAGGACTTCGAGCGGGGCAAGCCGGACCCCGAGGGGTACCTCAAGGGCGCGGCGGCGCTGGGGACTCCGGCCGGGAGATGCGTGGTGATCGAGGACGCCCGGGCGGGGGTCGAGGCCGCCCTGGCGGCGGGGATGCACTGCATCGGGCTGGGGGGCGGTCTGGGCGGGTTGCCCGAGGGGGCGCTCGCGGGGGCGGTGGAGGATCTGACGTCCATTCATGTGGCGGCGCTGGAACAGGGGTTGCTGCTGGAGGTCCGGCGCTCGCGGTAGCCACCGGAGGGGTTCGCCGATCGACGGAGGGGCCCGGAGGAAGAACTCCTCCGGGCCCCTCGGGGACATCTCGCTATCCCGCGGTCACCAACGTGCCCAGCGCCTGTGCCACGCGGTCGATCGCCGTACAGACAACCTCCGGCTGATAGGCCGTGAAGCACAGCCGGAAGTATCCGGGGGCGGGGCTGTGCATGGTCTCACCGGGCAGCAGGGCGACTTCGGCCGCCGGGCCGGCCAGGTAGTTGAAGAGCCACAGCTCGTCCTCGTTCACGTCGCCGTCCCGCGTGAACGGCAGCGGCGTCACGGTGGCCGCGCCCTCGGGCGGGCGCTTGCCCAGGTAGGCCGTCAGGTCGATCCAGAAGAACTGCGCCGGGTTGTCGCCCTCCGTGTGGACGAACTCGATCCCCCGCTGCACCAGCCGGTCCCGGACCTTCTCGAAGCTCGCGGTCAGCAACTCCCGGTACCGGGACATCGCGTAGTCGGTGTACAACTCCGCGCCGCCCCCGTTCACCGTCGTGTCCAGGATCGCCCGCAGCACGTAGTGCTTCAGCGAGTCGACCGGAGTGAACCACGACATCGGGTGCTTCTTCTCCTCGATGCCCTTCGTCCCCAGCATCGCCCGCTGCACCGGACCGGACCTCGACACCAGGAAGCCCGTCCGGAACCCCGAGAGCCCGAAGTCCTTCGCGAACCCCCACACCACGTGGATCCGCTCCGGCGCCCGGTCGTACGCGTCGAGCGCCAGCGCGCTCGTGAACGGCACCCGCCCGCCGTCGACCTGCGAATGACAGTAGATCTCATCGGAGAGGACGTGCATCTCCGTCTCGTCGAGCACCCACGCGTAGATCTCGTCCAGGAGCGGCTGACCGTAGTTGACGCCCAAGGGGTTGTGCGGGTTGGTCAGCGCCAGCAGCCGGGGGTACTCGGCGTTCACGCGGTAGTACCGGTAGTACTCCTCCTTGATCGCGTCCAGCGTGAGCCGGAACCGCCCCTCCCCCTCGGTGGGCAGCGGCACCGGGACGCACTTCAGCTTCGGCCGCTGCTCGAACGACCAGTTGAACCCCTGCCAGTACGGCGCCGGCAGCAGCACCGCGTCCCCCTCCTTCAGCGGCGGCGGACCGGCCTCCCCCGGCAACAGCGGACCCTGGAGCGCGAACGCGAGACACTCCAGTGCCGAGCCGACGCCGCCCGTGCCGAAGAGGTCGCCCGGCGCCACCGGCGCCTCGAAGGCCTTGGTCAGCAGCACCGCGACCTTCTCGCGCAGCTTCGGGTCGCCGTACGCACTGATGTAGTGGATGTACTTCTCCGGCAGCAGGCGGGTGTCGTCGAACACCATCTTCTGCATCGAGTCCTCGTAGACGAGGACGTTCTCCGCGACGGACAGGTCGAGGAAGTCGTCCGGAGCGAGCTCACGGCGGTAGAGCGCGAGGGCCTGCTCGAAGTCGGGGATGCGAGCGATCAGCTCGGCGGGCTCGATCGGGCCGGTCGAAACGGTCATGACGGAGTGGCTGCCTTCCAGGGTCGCTGACGGTGCGCACGCGGATGGCTTCAGCGCACCACGCTCCCGCACTCCCCGTCAGCCATCCACGCCCATCCAGCGACATGGACAGGAGCTCACTCCTTGCGCCGCGCCCTCCCCCGCACCAACGCGCCCCCGCTCACCACCAGCGCCGTGCCGAGCGCGTACACCGGCAGCCACCGCGTGGTCGTCGCGGCCAGGCAGTCGTCCACCGCCACCCGGCTCTGCTGCTCCCGCGCGTACGCCAGCGCCGCCGCGTCCCGCCCGGCGAGGTCTCCCAGCGCGGCCTGGGCGTGCAGGCTCTCGTACCGGCCCGCCTGCACGCACCCCTCCCTCGTGCCCGGAATCGGGAACAGCCGGTCCCACCGCTGCAACGCCGGCGCCAGCGCCAGCGCCACGCACAGGCCCACCACCAGCGAGTACGCCGCCAGACTCCACCCGTACCCGGCAGTCCCCCGCGCCGGCACCCGCCCGAACGCCAGAACCACCGCGAGCAGCGTCACCCCCAGATACGTGGAGAACCACTGCCACGAGCCCTCCGCCAGCGAGAACGCCAGCACCACCCCGAGCGCCGTGCCGAGCACGCCGACATCGGCGCCGCCCCCCGCCGCCGCGCCACCGGCACCACCACGACCACGCACAGGCCCACTCCCGCCTCCCGGCTCCGGAGCACCAGCCTCCCGCCCGCCCCCGCCGGAACCGCACCGACGACACCGTGCCGCCCCCCGTACGGCGCAGCGCCCTCAGGCGCCGGCCAGTGGCTTCACCCAGCGCGTCCACTGCGGTTGCGGCGCGTACCCACCGGCCCGCCACGTGCGGTGGCCGAGCGCGTTCCCGTCCAGCACCATCGCGTCCACCCGCCGCCCGCCGAGCGCCGCGAACCGTTCCTCCGCGGCCGCCAGCAGGGCCGTGCCGATGCCGCGCCGGCGGTGCTCCGGGGCGACGGCGAGCCGGTACAGGTGACAGCGCCAGCCGTCCCAGCCGGCGATGACCGTGCCGAGCAGCACGGCCGGATCGTCCGCCGGGACGGCGACCAGCAGGCACTGCGGGTCGCGGGCGAGCAGCGCCGCCACGCCGTCGGCGTCGTCGGTGATGCTGGTGCCCTTGGCCGCGCGGGCCCACAGGGCGAGCACGGCGGGTATCTCGTCGGGGACGGCGGTACGCACGAGGAAGTCGCTCATGTGCGGGTGTCTACCAGGACCGCGCACCGGGCGACCGTGAATTTCACGGGCCGGACGGGCCGGACGCCAACTCCCACACCGTCGTCGTCTTCAGCGCCGCGTCCTCCAGGTCCGCGACCACCGGCACGTCGTACGCGGCCAGGGCGGTGAAGCGCTCGCGCGGCAGGTAGGCGCGGCCGGGGTCGCCGACGATCACGGTGGCGCCGCGTGCCCGGGCGCGCTGGAGGAACGGCAGGAAGCGGGCGGCCATCGCCCGCTCGTAGAAGACGTCCCCCGCGAGCACCACCTCCGCCGGCGCGCCGTCGCCGTCCAGCAGGTCCTCGACGGCCGCGGCCACCCGCACGCCGTTGGCCGCCGCGTTGACGCCGATGGCGGCGACGGCGTACGCGTCGATCTCGGCGGCCCGTACCGAACGGGCGCCGCACAGCGCGGCCGCGATGCCGACCAGCCCGCCGCCCGCCGCGAGGTCCAGCACCGTCCGGCCGGCGACCAGCTCCGGGTGGTCCAGCACGTAGCGGGCCACGCCGACGCCGCCCGCCCACGCGAAGGCCCAGAACGGCGGCGGCAGTCCGCGCTCGCCGCGCGCGGACTCGGTGGTCTCCCACAGCGCGATGGCGTCCTGCGCCATGTACAGCCGCACCTCGGGCACGAACGGCACCGGCCCGATCTCGGTATGCGCCCGAACGAACTCCTGATCCGACAACATGGCCGCCCCCGAACCCACCGGGCGTGTCTCGCTCAGCATGCGCAGCAGCATAAGGCCCCCGGGCGGGTGCTCCGTCCCCGCCGCCGGGGGCGCGGACCCGGGCGGCCGGCGAAGTGCCGGCCGCGCCGGCCACGCGGGGTGAGGGCGGGTCAGCCGGTGGTCTCGGCGGCGGCCCGGAAGCGGTTGATCGCGTCGAGGTGCCGGGCGCGCAGCTCGTGGTCGCGCACGCCCATGCCCTCCTCCGGGGCCAGGCAGAGCACGCCGACCTTGCCCTGGTGGAGGTTGCGGTGGACGTCGTAGGCGGCCTGTCCGGTCTCGTCCAGGGTGTAGGTGCGGGAGAGCGTCGGGTGGATCTTGCCCTTGGCGATCAGCCGGTTGGCCTCCCAGGCCTCGCGGTAGTTGGCGAAGTGCGAGCCGACGATGCGCTTGAGCGACATCCACAAGTAGCGGTTGTCGTACTGGTGGGTGTAGCCGGAGGTGGAGGCGCAGGTGACGATGGTGCCGCCCTTGCGGGTGACGTAGACGCTGGCGCCGAAGGTCTCCCGGCCGGGGTGCTCGAAGACGATGTCGACGTCCTCGCCGCCGGTCAGCTCGCGGATGCGCTTGCCCAGGCGCTTCCACTCGCGCGGGTCCTGGGTGTGCTCGTCCTTCCAGAACCGGTAGCCCTCGGCGCTGCGGTCGATGATCGCCTCGGCGCCCATCGCCCGGCAGAGCTCGGCCTTCTGCGGGCTGGAGACCACGCAGACCGGGTTGGCCCCGCCGGCGAGGGCGAGCTGGGTGGCGTAGGAGCCGAGGCCGCCGCTGGCGCCCCAGATCAGCACGTTGTCGCCCTGCTTCATACCGGCGCCGTTGCGCGAGACCAGCTGGCGGTACGCGGTGGAGTTGACCAGGCCGCAGGCCGCGGCCTCCTCCCAGGTCAGGTGGGCGGGCTTGGGCATCAGCTGGTTGGACTTCACCAGCGCCAGCTGCGCCAGGCCGCCGAAGTTGGTCTCGAAGCCCCAGATCCGCTGCTCCGGGTCGAGCATGGTGTCGCCGTGGCCGTCGGCGGACTCGAGTTCCACCGACAGGCAGTGGGCGACGACCTCGTCGCCGGGCTTCCAGGCGTTGACCCCGGCGCCGGTGCGCAGCACGACGCCGGCCAGGTCGGAGCCGATGACGTGGTAGGGCAGGTCGTGCCGCTTGGCCAGGGGCGAATGTCTGCCGTAGCGCTCCAGGAAGCCGAAGGTGGGCAGCGGCTCGAAGATCGAACTCCACACCGAGTTGTAGTTCACGGAGCTGGCCATGACGGCCACCAGGGCCTCGCCCGGGCCGAGTTCGGGCACGGCCACCTGCTCGACGTGCAGGGACTTGCGCGGGTCCTTGTCCCGGCTGTTCATGCCGGCGAACATCTCGGCGTCCTGCTTGCGGACCGTCACGGCGCGGTAGGACTCGGGGACGGGCAGGGCGGCGAAGTCCCGCCGGGTGGCTTCACCGGACACGACGGCGTTCAGGATGGATTCCACGTCGATCACCTCAAGGCGGCTGAGTACTGCGACAGATGGGAGGCGGTGGGGGAAGGCCCGGCCCTCGCCGAACGGAATCGCGGGGCGCACCGGCCGCCATCGTAGGACCCGAGGACCCCCTACTCGGCCGTCCCACCTCCCCTAAAGCAGCCAGAGCAGGTCGGGTTCCGGACACATTTCTTCGACAAAGGCCCGGTTTTCCGGATAGCCAACGTGCAGGTCACTGATACCCGGCCGACCACCGCCGTTCATCGGCCGATGCAACGAACGGTGCGGGAGCGGCAGTTGTCCGGCCGGCCGGCCCGGCGTCCGCCCCGCGCAACTGGCTGAAAATGTGTCACTGCAGTGGTTTATCCCGGAAGAGGCCGTCATGTACACCCCTATCCTCGCCCCCCGACACCCCTATCTTCCCCGGAGATCCTGCGCCGCCCGGCCGGATCCGACACACCGACAGCTCCCGGCCACCGGCTCTTGTGTACGAAGAAACCGGTCGAGGTCATCCTATTGATCGCCACCGGTGTCACTCGGGTACCATCCCCCCAACTGTCGCCAGTCTTACGGGATACGCCCGTGGCGTCTGACCTTCGATCGGAGTCTTGAGGATGCTGACCGGCAGAGGCGAGCAACTCACCAAGCTGGCTGATGAATTCTTCCGGTGCCTCTCCCGCAATGCAGGTGTCGTCGTTATCCAAGGTCCAGCTGGATTTGGCAAGACAGCAATCTTAACGGAATTCGGACGACAGTTGGAGCACAGTCGGGCAGTGGTTCTGCGCATCACCGGGAACCCCGGGGAGCGCGAGGTCCCGCTGGCGGCCCTGCGCCAGCTGCTGCACGACCCCGGTCTGCCGGCCGCGGCGCACGCTCCGCTGCGGGCGGCGCTGGGCGTGCGGAACCCCGTCGGCGCCGCTCCCGCCGACCCCTCCGCCGCGGCCGGTCCGGCGGAGGCCGAGGCCCCCTCCGGCCAGCACGGCTTCTGTCTGGCCCTCCACGACCTCACCTCCCGCATGCCCGTGGTGGTCCTGGTGGACGACGTCCAGCACGTCGACTCGGCGACGCTGCGCCACCTGCTGGCCGCCACCCGCACCATGCACGGCGGCCCGATGCTGCTGGTCTTAACGGAGTCCGCCGTCCACGAGCGGTGCGGCGACCCGGCGCTGCGCACCCTCTTCCTCCAGCACCCGAACCGGCGCCGGATCATCCTGCCCCCGCTGCGCCCGGACGACGTGGCCGAGGTGCTCGGCGAGACCTTCGGGACGGCCGAGGCGCACCGGGTCGCCGCGTCCTGGCACGCCGTCAGCGGCGGCAACCCGCTCCTCCTGCGGGCCCTGCTGGAGGACCACCACACCGCCACCGCCCAGGCAGTGGCCCCCACCACCGGCGAACCCCAGGCCGGTGAGGCCTTCATCTCCGCGGTGCGCAGCATCCTGCGGCGCTCCGGCCCGATCGCCGAGGACCTGGTGACGGGGCTGTCGGTGCTCGGCCGCGCGGCGTCGCCCGACCTGCTGAGCCTCATGCTGGACGCCAGCCGCGGCACCGTGATCCGCGGCATCCAGGCCCTGAACGCGGTCGGGCTGACGGACGGCTCCACGCTGTGCCACCCGCTGGTGCAGACGACCCTGCGCGACGAGATGGCGCCGCAGGCCCGCGCCGCCCTGCACTGGCGGGCGGCCGAGGTGCTGCACCGCGTCGGCGCCGACAACCTGGAGGTCGCCGCCCACCTGCTGGCCGCCGGGACGTCCGCCTCCCTCCAGGCGTGGGCCGTCGACGTCCTGCGCCACACGGCCGAGCAGGTGCTCGCCTGCGACGTGCCGCTCGCGGTGCGGTACCTGGAGCTCGCCTGCGCCGCCAGTACCGGCCCGGCGCAGCGCACCGAGATCCGGCTCAGGCTCGCGGCCGTCCTGCTGCGCCTGGACCCCTCGGCGGTGGAGACCCACCTGGTGGAACCGCTCACCCTGCTGGGCAGCGACCGGCTCCCCGCGTCCTGCGCGGGCCCGCTGGCCCGGCTGCTGCTCGCGCTGGGGCGGGTCGAGGAGGCGCGGCGGACGCTGCGCCGCTTCGGCGGCGCGGACCAGGACGATCCCACCGCCGCGCAGGTGCCCGGGACGTTCGACGGCGCGCTGATCGGCTCGACGCTGACGAGTGCGGCCTACAGCTCGGCCGCGCCGGCCGTGACGCTGCCCGGCCCCACCCCGGCGCGCCCGGTCCGCAACGAGCCGGTCGCCCTGGTGGCCGAGGGCTCGCTGCAGCTGCTCGCGCTCACCGAGGCGACCTTCGAACCCGCCGTGACGGCCCTGTCCGCCCTGGCCGGGGGAAGCCGCGGCTCCACCGAGATCGAGACCTGGTGGCAGCTGCTGACCGGCGAGGCCCAGGGGTGGCAGACACCGGGCTGGCGCACCATACTCGCCATGATCCGCAGCGAGATCGCGCTGTGGCAGGGCGATCTGAACAAGGCCGTGGAGCACGCCTCCGACTCCCTGGAGGGGATCGCCGAGGAGGTCGGGAACGTGTTCGCCGCGGGGGCGATCGCGACCCAGATCCTCGCCTTCACCGCCATGGGGCGGCTCAACGCGGCGGCCCGCCAGCTCAGCCGCCCCGTCCGCGACAGCGTCTTCCGGAGCATCTACGGCCTGAAGTACCTGCGGGCGCGGGGGCACTACTACCTGGCGACCGGCCGGGCGCACGCCGCGCTCGGCGAGTTCCTCATGGCCGAGCGGCTCGCCAAGCAGTGGAACGTCGACCAGCCCGTGCTGCTGCCCTGGAACCTGGACGCCGCGGAGGCGTGGCTGCGCATCGGCGAGCGGGAGCCGGCCGAGCGCCTGATCAGGAGCCAGCTCAAGGAGATCGGAAGCTCCCGCATCCGGGGCACCGCGCTGCGGCTGCACGCCGGTCTCAGCGAGCCCGCGCTGCGCCCCCGGACCCTGGCCCTGGCGGTGGCGGAGCTGGAGCGCTCCGGCGACCGGCTCGAACTGGCCCGCGCGCTGGCCGACCTCGGCCGGGCGCACCGGGCGATGGGCGAGTTCAGCCGGGCCGGCACGATCACGGACCGGGCCTGGCAGATGGCCAAGGAGTGCGGGGCCGACGCGCTGTGCGAGGCGATCCGGCCGGGCCGGCTGAAGGCGCACGAGCGCTCGCAGGCGGACGACAGCGAGGCCAGCCCGCTCGCCAAGCTCAGCGATTCGGAGATCCGGGTCGCCGCCCTGGCGGCGCAGGGGTCCACGAACCGCGAGATCGCGGCCGAGCTGTACATCACCGTGAGCACCGTCGAACAGCACCTCACCCGGGTGTACCGGAAGCTCAACATCCGCGGACGGCGGCAGCTCATGATGGACTTCGGCGTGGACCGGGTCTCCATGGCGGCCGGATTCGCTTGACGGAATCGACGCACCGCCCGATCCGGCTCGGGCGGTGCCCCATTGTCTTCAACGCCGTTGGTGCGGCATCGAATTGATCGGCCGCACGTTCACCGCCCGATTGCCCGCCGCCTTCGGGCCGTTCAATGCTGCCCGCACAACCGCGGCCGGCGGAACCCCCGGAGAACCCCTTAACCGGCGCGAATAGCGGTAGGGGTGGCATTCGGGGAACTAGGGGTTGGTCGGCCCCCGCCCCCGGCGATAGCCTCCCACCAGCTCCAACTGCCCATCTTTCTTCCGCATTTGATTTTCCTGTGGAGAGGCGATCCGAGTCGCGATGTCTGGGAACAGCGAGATGCACAACGATCCGATCGCCGTCGTCGGACTGGCCTGCCGCCTTCCGCGCGCCACCGGTCCGGAGGAATTCTGGGCAGTGCTCCGTGACGGCGTCGACGCCATTACCGGAATACCCGGGGACCGCTCCGGGATCGCCGGGGCCGCCCCGGAAACCGGCCGGGGCGGATTCGTCGAGCAGATCGACCGGTTCGACCCGGCGTTCTTCGGGATATCGCCGCGCGAGGCCGCCGCCATGGACCCGCAGCAGCGTCTCGTGCTGGAGCTCGGCTGGGAGGTGCTGGAGGACGCCGGCGCCGTCCCCTCCTCCCTGGCGGGCAGCCGCACCGGCGTCTTCGTCGGGGCCGTCGCGGACGACTACGCGGCCCTCCAGCACGGGCTGGGCCTGCCGGGCCTCACCCAGCACTCGCTGACCGGACTGCAGCGCGGCGTCATCGCCAACCGCCTCTCCTACGTCCTCGGGCTGCGCGGCCCCAGCCTGGTCGTGGACACCGGCCAGTCCTCGTCGCTGGTCGCCGTCCACCTGGCCTGCGACAGCCTGCGGCGCGGGGAGTCGCACGTCGCGCTGGCCGGCGGGGTCAACCTCAACCTCGCCCCCGAGAGCTTCGCCGGCGCCTCGAAGTTCGGCGCCCTCTCCCCCGACGGCCGGTGCCACACCTTCGACGCCCGGGCCAACGGGTACGTCCGGGGCGAGGGCGGCGCCCTCGTGGTCCTCAAGCCGCTCTCCCGGGCGCTCGCCGACGGCGACCGGGTCTACTGCCTGATCCACGGCTCGGCGACGAACAACGACGGCGGCGGGCTCAGCCTCACCACGCCCGACCGGGCCGGGCAGGAGGAGGTCCTGCGCGAGGCCTACCGGCTGGCCGGGGTCGACCCCGCCGAGGTGCAGTACGTGGAGCTGCACGGCACCGGCACCAGGGTCGGCGACCCGGTCGAGGCGGCGGCCCTCGGAGCGGTCCTGGGCGCGGCCCGGTCCGCCGGAGGACCGCTGCGGGTCGGCTCCGCGAAGACCAACGTCGGCCACCTGGAGGGCGCGGCCGGCATCACCGGCCTGCTGAAGGCCGTCCTCTCGCTCCACCACCGCGAACTCCCGCCCAGCCTCCACTTCGAGACGCCCAGCCCCGCCATCCCGCTGGACGCGCTGAACCTCCGCGTGCAGACCGAGCGCGAGGTGTGGCGGCGTCCCGACGGCGGACCGCTGATCGCCGGCGTCAGCTCGTTCGGCATGGGCGGAAGCAACTGCCACGTGGTGCTGTCGAGTTGGACGGACGCCGAGCAGCACTCGGCGCCGGCCGGCAGCGGTTCCGTGGTCCCGTGGGTGGTGTCGGGCGCGTCCGCGGCGGCGCTGCGGGCCCAGGCCCGGCGGCTGGGCGAGCACGTGGCGGCCTCGCCGGAGCTGTCGCCGGTCGACGTCGGCTTCTCGCTGGCGACCGGCCGGACGGCGTTCGGGCACCGGGCTGCCGTGGTCGGGCGCGACCGCGAGGAACTGCTGCGCGCTCTGGAGGAGTTGGCGTCCGGTGACGCGGCGGGCACCCGGGCGGCCGACGGGTCGACCGCGTTCCTGTTCACCGGTCAGGGTGCGCAGCGTGTCGGCATGGGCCGGGAGTTGTGCGCGGCGTTCCCCGTCTTCGCGGCCGCCTTCGACGAGGTGTGCGCGGCGGTCGACGAGCACCTCGACCGGCCGCTGAACGAGGTCATCACCTCCGACGCCGCCGCGCTGGAGGGCACCGGATACGCCCAGGTGGCGCTGTTCGCGATCGAGGTCGCGCTGTTCCGCCTGGTCGAATCCTGGGGCGTGCGCGCCGACTTCCTCGTCGGGCACTCGGTCGGCGAACTCGCCGCCGCCCACGTCGCCGGCGTCTGGTCGCTCCAGGACGCCTGCGCGCTCGTGGCCGCCCGCGGGCGCCTCATGCAGGCCCTGCCCAACGATGGCGCCATGGTCTCGGTGATCGCCTCCGAGGACGACGTCCTGCCGCACCTCGCCGGTCACGAGGGCCGCGTGTCCATCGCCGCCGTCAACGGACCCACCGCCACCGTCCTGTCCGGTGAGGAGGACGCCGTCCTGGCCATCGCGGAGGCGGGCGGCTGGAAGTCCACCCGCCTGCGGGTCAGCCACGCCTTCCACTCACCCCTCATGGAGCCGATGCTGGAGGAGTTCCGGCGGATCGCCGAGGGTCTCAGCTACCACGAGCCCACGATCGCCCTGATCTCCAACGTCACCGGCGACGTCGCCGACCCGGACCTCGTCCGATCGCCCGACTACTGGGTGCGCCACGTCCGCGAAGCCGTCCGCTTCCACGCCGGCATGACCACCCTGAACGCCCGCGGCGTCACCCGCTACATCGAGTTCGGCCCCAACGCCGTCCTCACCACCATGGGCCAGAACTGCGTCCCCGACGGCGAGTTCATCGCCCTCCTGCGCAAGGACCGCCCCGAGGAGGAGTCCGCGGTCGCCGCGCTCGGCCGGATGCACAGCGCCGGCCTGACCGTCGACTGGACCGCCGTCTTCCCCGGCGCCCACCGCGTCGACCTGCCCACCTACGCCTTCCAGCGCGAGCGCTACTGGCTCGACACCCCGGTGCCCGAGCTGGACGCCGCCGGCGCCGGGGAGCCGTCGGCCTGGCGCGACCGCCTGGCCGCCCTCCCCGACGAGGCCGGGCAGCAGGAGGCCGCCGAGGAACTCGTCCGCAAGCACGCCGCGTTCGTCCTCGGCCACGCCGCCCCCGACGCGATCGACACCGGCCGGGCGTTCAAGGACCTCGGCTTCGACTCGATCGGCGCGGTCGAACTGCGCAACCAGCTGAACGCCGCCACCGGCCTGCGGCTGCCCGGCACGGTCCTCTTCGACCACCCCACGCCCGCCGCCCTGGCCCACCACATCCGGACCTCCGCGGCGGACCTCCCCGCCTCGCCCCGGCCTGCCGCCGCCCCCACCGCCGCCGCCCCCACCGAAGACGAGGGCGAGCACGACCACGACCCGATCGCGATCGTCTCGATGAGCTGCCGGCTCCCGGGCGGCGTGCGGACTCCCGAGGACCTGTGGGAGGTGGTCGCCGCCGGCCGGGACGTCGTGGCGGGCTTCCCCACCGAGCGCGGCTGGGACCTCGCGGACCTGTACGACCCCGACCCGTCCAAGCAGGGCAAGAGCTACGTCCGGGAGGGCGGCTTCCTGCACGACGCGGGCTGGTTCGACCCCGCCTTCTTCGGCATCAGCCCCCGCGAGGCCCAGGCCATGGACCCCCAGCAGCGGCTGCTGCTGGAGACCTCCTGGGAGGCCCTGGAGCGCGCCGGCATCCGGCCCGCGGCGCTGCAGGGCAGCCGCTGCGGGGTGTTCGTCGGGGCGATGCCCCAGGACTACGGGCCCCGGATGGAGGAGCCGTCGGAGGGGCACGAGGGCTACCTGCTGACCGGCAGCACCACCAGCGTCATCTCCGGCCGGATCTCCTACACCCTCGGCCTCGAAGGCCCCGCCGTCTCGGTGGACACCGCGTGCTCGGCCTCCCTGACGGCCATCCACCTGGCCGTCCAGTCGCTGCGCCGGGGCGAGTGCTCGCTGGCGCTGGCCGGCGGTGTCACCGTGATGTCCAGCCCCGGCATCTTCGTCGAGCTGAGCCGCCAGAAGGCACTCTCCGCCGACGGCCGCTGCAAGGCGTTCTCCGCGCGGGCGGACGGCACCGGCTGGGGCGAGGGCGCCGGCATGATCCTGCTGGAGCGGCTGTCCGACGCCCGCCGCAACGGCCACCAGGTGCTCGCCGTGATCCGCGGCAGCGCCGTCAACCAGGACGGCGCGAGCAACGGCCTGACCGCCCCGCACGGCCCCTCGCAGCAGCGGGTGATCCGGGCCGCGCTCGCCGACGCGGGCCTGTCCCCCCGGGACGTGGACGCCGTCGAGGCGCACGGCACGGGCACCGCCCTCGGCGACCCGATCGAGGCCGGGGCGCTGCTCGCGACGTACGGCCAGGACCGGGCGGACGGGCAGCCGCTGTGGCTCGGCTCGCTGAAGTCCAACTTCGCCCACCCCCAGGCGGCGGCCGGGGTGGCCGGGGTCATCAAGATGGTGCTGGCCATCCGCCACGGCCTGCTGCCGCAGACCCTGCACGTCGACGAGCCGTCCCCGCACGTGGACTGGTCGGCGGGCGCGGTCGAACTGCTCACCGAGGCGACGCCGTGGCCGTCGACCGGGCGCCCGAGGCGCGCCGGCGTCTCCTCCTTCGGCATCAGCGGCACCAACGCCCACGCGATCATCGAGCAGGCCCCGCAGGAGGCCGACGCCCCGCCCACGGCGCAGGAGCCCTCCGCCCCGCTCCCGTGGACGCTCTCCGGCCGGACGGAGCGCGCGCTGCGCGCCCAGGCCGAACGGCTGCGCGAGCACCTCGCGGCCCACCCCGCCGCCGGGCTCGCCGACACCGGCTACTCGCTCGCCACCGCGCGCACCGCGTTCGGCCACCGCGCCGCGATCGTCGCGGACGACCGCGCGGGCTTCCTGCGGGGCCTCGACGCCCTCGCGGAGGGCGCGAGCGCGGCCGAGCTGGTGCAGGGAACGGGCACCGGCCGGCGCAAGGTCGCCTTCGTCTTCCCCGGCCAGGGCTCGCAGTGGCTCGGCATGGCGCAGCAGCTGTGGCAGGACTCCCCGGTCTTCGCCGGGCAGTTGCGGGCGTGCGCCGAGGCGTTCGAGCCGTTCATCGACTGGTCGCTGCTCGGCGTCCTGCACGACGAGCCGGACGCGCCCTCGCTGGAGCGCATCGACGTGATCCAGCCGACGCTGTTCGCGGTGATGGTGTCGCTGGCCGCCGTGTGGCGGTCGTACGGGGTCGAGCCCGCGGCCGTGGTCGGCCACTCGCAGGGCGAGATCGCGGCGGCCTACATCGCCGGCGGTCTGACGCTGGAGGACGCGGCCCGCATCGTGGCGGTGCGCAGCCTGCTGTGGTCGGAGCTCAGCGGGAAGGGCGGCATGATGGCCGTCTCGCTGCCCGCCGACGAGGCCCGCGAGCGGATCGGGCGCTGGTCCGACCGGCTGTCGATCGCCGCCGTCAACGGCCCGAGGTTCGTGACCGTCTCCGGCGACCCGGGGGCGCTCGACGAGCTGCTGGCCGAGCTGGAGGCCGAGGGGGTCCAGGCCCGCCGGATCCGCGGCGTCGACACGGCCGGCCACTCCGCCCAGGTGGAGGTCCTGCGCGAGCGCATGCTGGAGGGGCTGCGGACGGTGGCGCCGCTGGCCTCCGCCGTCCCGTTCTACTCGACCGTGACCCGCGAGCGGCTGGACACCCGCGGGCTGGACACCCGGTACTGGTACCGGAACATCCGCGACACGGTGGAGTTCGAGCAGGCCGCGCGGGAGCTGCTGGCCGCCGGCTTCACCGGGTTCGTCGAGTGCAGCCCGCACCCGGTGCTGCTGACGGCGCTGCAGGAGATCGCCGAGGACGCCGGCACCGAGATCGCCGCCGTCGGTACGCTGCGGCGCGACGAGGGCGGAGCACGGCGCTTCGTCACCTCCCTCGCGCAGGCCCAGGTCCAGGGGATCGAGCCGGACTGGGAGGCCGTCTTCGCCAGGTACGGCGCGCGGCGGGTGGAGCTTCCGACCTACGCCTTCCAGCGCGAGCTGTACTGGCTCGACCGGCCCGCTCCGGGCGGTGACGTGTCGACGGCGGGCCTGGACCCGGCCGACCACCCGCTGCTCGGCGCCGCGGTCGCCCTGGCCGGCGCGGACGGCCACCTGTTCACCGGCCGGCTGGCCCTGCGGACGCACCCCTGGCTCGCCCACCACACGGCCCTGGGCACCCCGGTGCTGCCGGGCGGCGCCTTCGTCGAACTCGCCGTCCGCGCGGGCGACCGCGTCGGGTACGAGCGGATCGAGGAACTGGTCGTCGAGGCGCCGCTGGCGCTGCCCGCGCAGGGCGCGGTGGTGATCCAGGTCCGGCTGGGCGCGGCCGAGGACGACCGCCGCACCTTCGAGGTGTTCGCGCGGCCGGAGCAGGACGGCACGGAGCAGGACCGCGCCGAGCAGGCCGGGGCGGAGCAGCCCTGGCAGCGGCACGCCACCGGCCTCCTGGCGGCCGGCGGCGGCGCGGCCGAGCCGTTCGACCTGGCGGCCTGGCCGCCGGCCGGGGCCGCCCCGGTCGAGGGCGAGCGGGCGGACGGGATCACCGCCCTGTGGCGGCTGGGCGACGAGGTCTACGCGGAGGTCTCCCTCACCGAGGACACCGCGGGCGAGGCCGCGCTGTTCGGCCTGCACCCGGCGCTGCTGGAGGCCGCGCTGGGCGCGGCGGACGCGCTCGGCCGCGAGGACGGCGCCGCGGGCGCCGGGCAGGAGGGCCGCCTGGCGTTCGCCTGGAAGGGCGTCTCGCTGCACGCGACCGGTGCCTCCGCCCTGCGGGTGCGGCTGACCCCCACCGGCCCGGACGGGATGTCCCTCGCGCTCGCCGACCCGACCGGCCGGCCGGTGGCCGCCGTCGAGGAGGTGGCGCTGCGCGCGACGCGCCCGGAGGAGCTCCGGGGCGGGCGCCCCGCGTTCCACCGGTCGCTGCTGCGCGTGGACTGGAGCCCGGTGCGCGGCGGCGGATCCCCGGGGTCCCGCCGCTGGGCGGTCCTCGGCGACGACGGCCTCGCCCTGCGCGCCGGCCTCACCCTGCCGGCCTTCGACCCGGACGCGGACCTCACCGAGGTGCCGGAGGCGGTGCTGGTCGCCTGCGCCCCGCCGCAGGACGCCGCCGCCGGGACGGCGGAGGCCGTCCGGGAGGTCACGCACCGGGCCCTGGCGCTCGCCCAGCGCTGGCTCGCGGACGAACGGCTCGCCTCCTGCCGGCTGGTGTTCGTGACCCGGGGCGCCGTCGCGGCCGCCCCCGGCGAGGACGTGCCCGACCTCGCCCACGCCGCGCTGTGGGGGCTGATCCGCTCGGCGCAGACCGAGGAGCCGGACCGGTTCGTCCTGGTCGACCTGGACACGGCCCCGGAGTCGCTGCGCGCGCTGCCCGCCGCGCTGGCCTCCGGCGAGCCCCAACTCGCCCTCCGCGAGGGCGCCGTGCTCGTCCCCCGGCTCGCCCGGGTGCCGGCCGGCGCCCCGGCCGCCCGACCGTCCTTCGACCCGCGGGGCACCGTCCTGATCACCGGCGGGACCGGGACGCTGGGCGCCCTGGTGGCCCGGCACGCCGTGGCCGAGTACGGCGTGCGGCACCTGCTGCTGACCAGCCGGCGCGGGCTCGCCGCGGCGGGCGCCGAGGAGCTGCGGGCCGAACTGGAGGCGGCCGGCGCCTCGGTGACGGTGGCCGCGTGCGACGTCGCGGACCGCGCGGCGCTCGCCGCCCTGCTGGCCGGCCTCGACCCGGCCCACCCGCTGACCGCGGTGGTCCACACGGCCGGCGTGCTGGACGACGGCGTCCTCGCCGCCCTGACCCCGGAACGGGTCGACGCCGTCCTGCGGCCCAAGGTGGACGCGGCGGTGAACCTGCACGAGCTGACCGCCGGGCTGGACCTGACCGCCTTCGTGCTGTACTCCTCCGTCGTCGCCACCATCGGCGGCGCCGGACAGGCGAACTACGCCGCGGCCAACGCGTTCCTGGACGCCCTGGCCCGCCGCCGCCGGGCCGCCGGCCTGGCCGGCCAGTCGCTGGCCTGGGGCCTGTGGGCCGAGCGCAGCACCATGAGCGTCCACCTGGACGACACCGATGTGCAGCGGATGGCCCGCTCCGGCATTGCCGCCATGCCCTCCGCGGAGGGCATGGCCCTGTTCGACACCGCGCTCGCGGTCGGCGACGCCGCGCTCGTCCCGGCCCGTACGGACCTGGCGGCGCTGCGGGCCCAGGCCGACACCCGGCCGGTCCCCCACCTGTTCCGGGGCCTGGTGCGCACGCCCGGCCGGCGGGCGGCGCAGGGCCCCGCCGACTCCGGCGCCTCCTCGCTGGCCCAGCGGTTGGCCGCCCTGCCCGCGCCGGAGCGCGACCGGTTCCTGCTGGACCTGGTGCGCTCGCACGCCGCGGCCGTGCTCGGCCACGGCTCCCCGGAGGCGATCTCCCCGGCCCGGGCGTTCCGCGAGGTCGGCTTCGACTCGCTGACCGCCGTGGAGCTGCGCAACCGGCTGAACACGGCCACCGGGCTGCGGCTGCCGACCAGCCTGCTGTTCGACTACCCGACCCCCGAGGCGCTCTCCGCGCACATCCGCACCGCGGCCCTCGGCGAGCCGGACGCCGCCCACGCGCCGGCGGCGGGCACCGCTGCCGCGGCGGCGGACGACGACCCGATCGCCATCGTCGCGATGAGCTGCCGCCTGCCCGGCGGCGTGCGGAGCCCGGAGGACCTCTGGCAGCTGGTGGCCGACGGCGGCGACGTCATCTCCACCTTCCCCACCGACCGGAACTGGAACGTCGAGGAGCTCTACGACCCCAACCCGGACCAGCGCGGCAAGACCTACGCCAAGGAGGGCGGGTTCCTCTACGACGCCTACGACTTCGACCCGGAGTTCTTCGGGATCTCGCCCCGTGAGGCGCTGGCGATGGACCCCCAGCAGCGGCTGCTGCTGGAGACCTCCTGGGAGGTCGTGGAGCGCGCGGGCATCGACCCCGCCGCCCGGCGCGGGACGCCGACCGGTGTGTTCATCGGCACCAACGGGCAGGACTACGCCTCGCACCTGCGGCAGCTGCCGGAGGACCTGGAGGGCTACCTGCTGACCGGCAAGGCCGCCAGCGTGGTCTCCGGGCGCATCGCCTACGCGATGGGCCTGGAGGGCCCGGCGGTCACCGTCGACACGGCCTGCTCCTCGTCGCTGGTGGCGCTGCACCTGGCGGCGGAGTCGCTGCGCCGGGGCGAGTGCTCGATGGCGCTGGCCGGCGGTGTCACCGTGATGTCCACCCCCAGCCTGTTCATCGAGTTCAGCCGGCAGCGCGGGCTGGCCCGCGACAGCCGTTCCAAGGCGTTCTCCGCGGCCGCCGACGGAACGAGCTGGTCCGAGGGCGCCGGCATGGTCCTGCTGGAGCGGCTGTCGGACGCGCGGCGCAACGGGCACCAGGTGCTCGCCGTGCTCCGCGGCAGCGCGATCAACCAGGACGGCGCGAGCAACGGCCTCAGCGCGCCGAACGGCCCCGCCCAGCAGCGGGTGATCCGGGCCGCGCTCGCGAACGCCGGGCTGGAGCCCGGGCAGGTCGACGCCGTGGAGGCGCACGGCACCGGGACGACGTTGGGCGACCCGATCGAGGCCGGCGCGCTGCTGGCCACCTACGGTCAGGGGCGTTCGGAGGACCGGCCGCTGTGGCTGGGTGCGCTGAAGTCCAACATCGGGCACACGCAGGCCGCTTCCGGTGTGGCGGGTGTGATCAAGATGGTGATGGCGATCCGGGAGGGCGTGCTGCCGCGCACCCTGCACGCCGACGAGCCGTCACCGCACGTGGACTGGTCGGCGGGCGCGGTCGAGCTGCTGACCGAGGCACGGCCCTGGCCGCAGACCGGCGCCCCGCGCCGGGCCGGCGTGTCGGCGTTCGGCATCAGCGGCACCAACGCGCACGCCATCGTGGAACAGGCACCCGAGGTCGCCGACGAACCATTGACGGCGCCGGGCAGCGGTCCCGTGGTGCCGTGGGTGGTCTCCGGCAGGACCGCGGCGGCGCTGCGGGCCCAGGCCGAGCACCTGCGCGCGCACGTCGCCGCGTCGCCCGAACTGTCGCCCGTGGACGTCGGCTTCTCGCTGGCGACCGGCCGGACCGCCTTCGAGCACCGCGCGGTGGTCGTCGGACACGACCGGGAGGAGCTGCTGAGCGCCCTGGAGGACGCTGCTGGCACGCAGGCCGTCGACGGGCTCACGGCGTTCCTCTTCACCGGCCAGGGAGCGCAACGACTCGGCATGGGCCAGGAGCTGCACGCGGCGTTCCCCGTCTTCGCCGACGCGTTCGACGAGGTCTGTGCCGTTGTCGACGAGCACCTCGACCGGCCGCTGAACGAGGTCATCACCTCCGACGCCGACCTGCTGGAGGGCACCGGCTACGCCCAGGCGGCACTGTTCGCGATCGAGGTCGCGCTGTTCCGCCTCGTCGAATCCTGGGGCGTGCGACCGGACTTCCTCGTCGGACACTCGGTCGGCGAACTC